>NZ_JBEXPK010000017.1:0-193061 GCF_040612015.1 Streptomyces sp. NPDC006476
CCGCGGACGTCGAGCTCGCCGCATAACCCCAACAAGACCGAATCACCCCAAACCCAGCAGGGGTGCCTTGACGAAGGACATAGAGGCACCCCCCCCCACGGTCAGTCACCGACATGTGCGTTGTTCGAACCGTACAGATCCGCCAGGGCACTGGGGGTCGAATCGGTGTCAAGGAACTGATGGACCGCGGGTTCGCAGTCGTGCCAGGGGCGCTTCGCCCAGGCGTGATCTCCACCCGTGGGTGGGGACCGGGTTCTACCCGTGGGTGGTGGTGGCGGCGGGGTGGGCGGCGCAGGCTGGAGGCATGGAATCGCTTCATTCCGCACTCGTCGCCCTCGTCGGCCTCTGCGTTCTGGTCTTCGTCGTGGCCTGGATCGCGGGCGCCGTGTACTTCGGTGCCAAGAGCCGGGCCGGACCGGGCGGCGGCTGGGCTCGTGACGTGCGGCGTACGATGCCCCGCCGGGCGCTGCTGATCGCGGGGATCTTCGTCTTCTTCACGCTGGCCGGGCGCACCCCGCACTCCTTCTGGCGCCACCTGCAGTACTGGCAGCCGGAGCTCGCCGTGCTCGGTGCCGTGCTCGCCGTCGCCTCCACCGCGCTGCTGCTGTGGGCCCGCTGGGTTCTGGGCACCATGTGGGCCGGCGTCCCGAGTGTGCGAGAGCACCATGAGCTGCGCACCGACGGCCCGTACCGCCTGGTCCGCCACCCCATATACGCCGGGCTGCTCGGGCTGATCGTCGGCGGCATGCTGGCCGACGGCTTCGGCATATGGATCCTGTTCCTGGCCGCCGCCCTCCCCTGGCTGCTGCGCCGGGTCAGGATTGAGGACGGGCTGATGGCGGAGCGGTTCGGTGCGGAGTACGAGGCCTATCGCGCCCGCGTCCCGGCACTGGTCCCGCGCCCTCGCCCACTCCTTACGGCACGGCACCCGAAGCTCCGCTGAGCCGGCAGACCAGCCCGACCGCACTCTCACGCCCCCTGTGCCCGAGGGACCCCCTGAAGCACCTGTCCGCCTCCCGCCGCACTGAACCGGTGCCGTGCCGACGCGCCCACCAGCCGTGGCAGTACGAGTGCCCAGAAGCGGGTCAGCACCCCCCGTTCCAGCCAGCGGGAATCGCTCTCGCCGCGGGCCTGGAGCCCGGCCGCCACGGCCACCACGACCGCCGAGACCTCCTTGGACGCGGCCTCGGAGATCAGGGCCCCCTCGGCCTCCGCGCGGGCCAGCGTGGCCTCGACCCAGCGCTGCCAGTCCCGCCACAGGTCCGGCGCCGACTCGGAGCTCTCGCCACGGGCGCTGAGCCGGAAACCGACGCGGAGCACCACGTCCCGGCCGAGCCCTTGGACGAGGTCGTGGCTGGCGTCGATGAGGGCCTGCACGGGGCGCGCCTCCCGGGGGCGGGTGATCCGGCACAGCCGGGCCTCGGCCGCGACGACCACCGCGTCCAGGAGGGCCGCCTTGTTGGGGAAGTGGAAGTGCAACGCCCCGTTGCTGACACCGGCCTTGGCGCTGATGGCCGCGAGCGGGACAGACGCCGCGCTCTCCTGGTCGAACAGTTCGGCCGCAGCCTTGATGAGGGCGTTACGCGTACGGATCGCGCGTTCCTGCATGGCCATGAGCTCGTCACTCTCCAGGGTTCGCCATCAGGAGTCGAGCATAACAAACCGCTGTGGCGGTTTGTAGTGCTGGCGTCCGTACGGACCGTGGCGCCGCGCCCGCCTAGGGGACGCCTAGGGGCGCAGCACCACCGGCAGCCTGCCGAAGCCGTTCAGGAGGAAGGTCGGCAGCGGGCGCAGGTCCTCCGGGGCGCACGCCAGCGTCAGGCCGGGGAAGCGTTCGAACAGGGAGCGGAGGGCGACCGTGGCCTCCAGGACGGCCAGCGGGGCCCCGAGGCACCGGTGGGTGCCGTGTCCGAAGCCGAGGACGTCCCGGTCGGTGCGCAGGAGGTCGAAGCGGGCGGCGTCCTCGCCGTGGCGGTCGGTCTCCAGTCCGCCGGCCGCGAAGGAGACGAGGATGGGGTCGCCGCGCCTGATCCGCACGCCGCCCAGGTGGATGTCCTCCACCGCGAAACGCATCGGCGAGTAGGCGGCCGGACTGTGCACCCGCATGGTCTCGTCGACCACGTCGTCCCAGCTCGCCCGGCCCACCCGGACGTGTTCCAGCTGGGCGGGGTCGGTCAGCAGCGCGCCCGCCGCGTTGACGATGAGCGTCGAGGTGGTGTCCTGGCCGGCGGCGATCATCAGGAAGAGGGTGCCGAGCAGTTCGTTCTCGGTGAGCCGGTCCCCGTCGTCGCGGGCGGCTATGAGGGAGGAGGTCAGGTCGTCGCCCGGGTTCTGGCGCTTGGCGGCCACCAGTTCGGCCAGCAGGCGGAACGCGGTGGCTCGGGCATCCTCGATGGTCTGCGCCGAGGCGCTGGAGGAAAACACCATGCGCAGTGCGCCGCAGAGTTCGTCCCTCGACGGCCCCTCGGCGAGGCCGAACAGTTCGCAGACCACCTGCAGGGGGAGCAACTCGGCGTAGGCGGACCGCAGTTCGACCGGCTCCTCGTCCGTGCTCGCGGCCAGTGCGTCCAGCAGCGAGGCGGCGAGTTCCTCGACGCGGCCGGCCAGTTCGGCGGTGCGCCGCGCGGTGAAGGCGCCGGCGACGAGCCTGCGCAGCCGCGCGTGTTCGGCACCGTAGGCGAAGAGCATGTTCTCGTTGGCCACCCAGGGGAACAGGGGCCAGTCCGGGGTGATGCGCCCCTCGGCGAAGGCGGGCCAGTGGCGCCGGGCGTCCTTGGAGACCCGGGGGTCGACCAGGAGCCGCTCCACCCAGCTCTGCCGTACGACCGCCCACGCCCGTACGCCGCCCGGCAGTTCGACCTCGACGGCCGGGCCCCGTTCACGCAACAGCGCGGCCTCGGCGGCGAGGTCCCGGCCGGTCACGTCCAGCACGTACGCGCCGGAGATCGCCTTCGTCACCCTGTACTCCGTTCGGTCGTCCATGCGTTGCCCCCGGCCCCGGCCCGCGCGCCAACTTCCCGCCCCGCAGAGACCCCCGTCGGCATCACACCGCTCCCGTGACCCCCGTCGGCATCACACCGCTCCCGTGACCGCCGTCGGCGTCACACCGCTCCGTGACCCCGTCGGCATCATGCCTGCCCCGTTGCCCCCCGTCGGCATCACACCGCCCCCGTGACCCCCGTCGGTGTCACACCGTCGCAGCTGCCGCCGGTTCGTCGCGCAGGCGCAGGGCCTCCTCGTACACCCGCTCCGCGCGGTCGGGGGCGAAGTCCAGCCGTACCAGGACGCTGGGGACCGCAATGGCGGACATGAGAGTGCGCATCAGGTCCGTGACCCGGTCCACCATGTCGGCGTGGCCGGTCAGTATCTTCGACAGCACCTGGACGCCGGTGAAGGAGCCGGTGAAGAGGGTGGCCGTCGAGGCGATGTCCACGTGCGGCAGCAGCTCGCCGGCCGCCTTGGCCTGGGTGAGGACCTCGAGGTTGTGGTCGATCCAGCCCTGCATCGGCACGCGCCGGTCCAGGCCGTCGTGCGGGCCGCCCTGCTCCACGGTGAGCCGGACGCTGCCGCGCACCATCGGGTCGCCGAGGCGCAGGAGATGGGCGAACAGCAGTGCCTCGTCCAGGGTCTGCTGCAGGGCGAGGTCCCGCGGCGGCACCGGGGGCAGCGCGGCGACCTGGCCCGCCAGCACCTCCTGGGCCAGCTCCTCCTTGGAGGCGAAGTGGAAGTACAGCGCGCCCTTGGTCACCCCGGACTTCTTGAGGACCTCGGCGATCGTCGCCGCCTCGTAGCCGACCTCGTCGAAGAGTTCGGCCGCCGCCAGGATGATCTTCCTGCGCGTCCGGATCGCCCGATCCTGCTGTGCCACTGCCTGCCTCCGTGCCCTCTGCGCGAACCGACCGAGCTCACATCTCCCGGAGAATAAAACCACCTCCCCGGTTTTACAAGACTTGAAAACCAAACCGTTCGGTCCGTAAGTTTCCGGTCCAGCGGCACCCCACACCGTCTGAACTGGCACTCAAACTGGGGGTATTCGGATGTTCCGCCCCACCAGGGCATCCTTCGGGAACGCGACCGCGACTGTTTCAGAGCCCGCGAAAGAGTCGGTTTCGCCCCCGCATGCGGCAGCACCGGCAGGAGGCAGTGTCCTCGACGAACTCACCGGACTGCTTTTCGAGAGATTCGAGGGATTCGAGAGAGACGAGAGCGACAAGAGCGACGAGCGCGATCGCGTCCACGGCACCTGGCGGCGCCTGATCACCGACGAGGCCTTCGCCCACCGCCCGGGTCTGACTCCGCAGGAGCGCGCCGAACTGTCGTACCGTCGGCTGGGGTTGGTGAACGACGCCGCGGGGGACGCCCGCACCCTGGTGCAGGACACGCGCCGGCTCACCGCGCTGCACGAGTGGACCGGCTTCGTGGACGGCGGGCTGTGCACGGTCGCCAGCATTCACTACAACCTCTTCCTGGGCAGTCTGCTGGATCACGACGGCGACCGGCGCGAGCTGTCCGACTTCACCTCGCTGCGGCGTACCGGGGTGTTCCTGTGCACCGAGCTGGAGCACGGCAACGACGTGGCGGCGCTGCGGACGGAGGCGGTGTTCGACCGGGAGACCGGCGGCTTCGTGCTGAACACTCCGGTCCCGGGCGCGCAGAAGTTCATGCCCAACACCAGCCTGACCGGCGGCCCGAAGACCGCCGTCGTCGCGGCGCGGCTTCTGGTGGATGGCGAGGACCAGGGCGTCTTCCTCTTTCTCACACCGCTCAGCGACGAACGGGGCCATCTGCCGGGCGTACGGGTCCGTCCGCTCGCGGAGCGCACGGGCACCCCAGTCGACCACTGCCTCACCGCCTTCGACCAGGTCAGGCTGGACCGCGAGGCCATGCTGGAGGCCGAGCACGGGCGGCTGGACGCGGACGGCAGGCTCACCAGCAGTCTCGGCAACCGGCGTAAACGTTTCCTCCGCTCCGTCGGCCGCGTCACCGTGGGCAAGCTGTGCATGAGCGCCGGCACGCTCGGCATGGCGCGGGCCGCGCTGACGATCGCCACCCGCTACGCCCACCACCGGCACATCAGCGGCACCCGGGCCGGGCAGCGGGTCCCGCTCACCGCGCACCGCAGCCACCACGGCAGGCTGCTGCGCTCGCTCGCGACCGCCTACGCCATGACCTTCCTGCAGCGCTCGGTGGTCGACAGGTGGGTGACGCACGACGAGACCGACCGCGAGGAACACGAGCGGCTGGAGCGGCTGATCGCCGTCGCCAAGGGGTGGATCACCTGGCAGGCCCGGGAGATCACCGTCGAGTGCCGCGAACGGTGCGGTGCGCAGGGGCTGTTCCCGGCGAACGGACTGTCGGAACTGCCCGGCAACGTCGAGGGCGGCATCACGGCGGAGGGCGACAACCTGGTCATCTGGCTGAAGGCCGCGTCCGAGATGGTCTTCGGCCATGAGTCGGGACCGGCGACCCCCGTCCTGCCCGTCGGCCGGGACCTCGGTGACCTGGGTTTCCTACGGGACCTGCTGGCCTCGGCCGAGCGGATCTGGCAGCGGCGGGCCCGGGAGGCGCTGCGCGGCGGCCCCTCCGGTGATCCGCTGGGCCGCTGGAACGAGACCTCCGGTGCGGCCCTGGAGATGGTCTCCCTGCACGCGCGGCTGCAGGCGGCCGACGCCCTGCGGGCCGCCGCCGCGCGCACCACGCACGCGCGTGCCCGGTTCCTGCTGGAGAACCTGTGCCGGCTGTTCCTGCTCGACCAACTCCGCGAACACACCGGTGACTTGCTCGCCGCAGGCCTGATGTCTGCCGAGCACGTGACGTCGTTGCACAGCACCACGGAGTCGGTCGTCGCCGCGCTGTCCCCGCATCTGATGACCCTGGTGGACGCCTTCCACATCCCCGAGGAGTACCTGAACCGCATCCCCCTCGCGAACGCGGACTACGCCGAACGCACCGACACGAGCCCTACGGGCTGAACCACCGAGCACCACCGGCACCCCGACCCGCCCCGACAGCAGCACCGCCCCGAAGCACCCCGAAGCCGATGCCCCGACCCGACAGCCACCCGGCACCCCTTACGACGCCGAATCCTTCCGCCCGCTCGCTGCCGCGTAGGCCTGGCTCGGGGTCATCGGTACTCCGTTGATCTGTACCGTCTTGTAGGGGCTGACCTTGGCGCAGCCCTTCGCGCCGTCGGCTGTCTGGGCGTGGGCGTCGGCGACGGCCGCGTGGGTGTCGGCGGGGGCCGCCGACGAACCGCCCGAACCGGAGGAGCCGTAGGTCGTGCCGCTCGGCCAGTCGCTGCCGATGACCAGGACGACGCCGCTCGTGCTGCCCTGGGTGAGGTGCGAGGCGGGCAGGCCGATCGCGGACGCGACGGTCTGGGCCTCGGCCTTCTGTCCGGGGCCGTAGGTGACGGTCGTCCTCGTGGACTGCTCCGGTGCGTTGCCCGAGGTGGTACCCGAGCCGAAGCCCTTGGCGATCAGGCCATTGGCGACCAGGGACGCGCGTCCGCCGGTGGTGGTGCCGTTCTCCACCTGGACCGTGACCTGGGAGGCGGGCACGGTGGCCGCGGCCGAAGCGGACGGGGACGCGGAGGACTTCTTCTTGCCGCTGCCGGCGGAGGACAGCGACTGGTCGTTGGCGATGGTGGCGAACAGCTGCTTAGCCGCGGCGGCCGGCACCACACGGTTGGCGTTGGTGGGGTCGGCCGCGGTCTGCATCGTGGTGAACGTCATCCGCTTCGACGGCACCTTGTTGAGATCCGTCGCCAGATCGATCAGCTTGGTCACATTGCCCAGGCCGTCGTCCACGGTCAGCGCCTTGGTCGCCGCGTCCGCCAGGGAGTAGACCTTCGCCGGGTTCGCCAGCGTGCCCGCGCTCTTGAACTTGCGGATCATCGCGGACAGGAAGAGGTGCTGGGAGACCGTACGGCCCAGGTCGCTGCCGTCGCCGAAGCCGTGCCGGGAGCGGACGAACTCCAGGGCCGCGTCGCCCTTGAGGGTGTGGGTGCCCTTGGCGAGCTTGAGGTGGGAGTAGGTGTCGTACACGTTGTCGCTGACGCACACCGAGACGCCGCCTACCGCGTCGGACATCTTCACCACGCCCGCGAAGTCGAGCATCACGAAGTGGTCGATGGTGATGCCGGTGAGCTGGTGGACGGTGGCGACCTGGCAGGCCGGGCCGTACTGCAGGGCGCTGTTGATCTGGCCGTAGTAGCCGGGCGTGGACTGGTTGCTGTCCGGGTCCTTGCAGGCGGGGACCTGGGTCATCGTGTCGCGCGGCACACTCATCACGGTGGCGTTGGAGCGGTCGGCGGAGACGTGCACCACCATCTCCACGTCCGCGTTGTGGCCGACGGTGGAGCCGGCCGAGCCGCAGCCGCCGCCGAGTTTGCAGTCGGCCGCGTTGTTCCGGCCGTCCGAGCCGATGACCAGGAGGTTGATCGGGGTGCGACCGAAGGCGTCCGCCTTCTCCGAGCCGCCCTTGCCGTCGAGCGAGACGCTGTTGATGTTGCCGTTGAGGTGCTCGTACAGCCAGGCGCCGGCGCCCGCGGTGACCAGGATCAGCGCCGAGACCGTGAGCAGGGCTATGCGTGCGAGGCGTTTGCGCCGGGCCACCGGCTTGGCGCGCCGCCCCCCTCCGCGCCCGCGGGACCGGGCCGCCTGGCGGGCGGCCGCCCGGCCGCCGTACGGCGCCTGCGGAGGTCCGCCGTCCGTCCCGCCCGGCCGCCCGGATGTATCTCCACGTTGGCGGGGAACGCCGGCCGAGCGGTCACGAGTGGCCGATCGGCCGCGGGTTTCACCCCAGGGGTCGCTCAACTCCCACTCCCTACGCTGCGGCGTACGTCAGGGCGGAGCCCTGGGCTCGGATGATTGCGCAATATAGCAACTGTTGCTGAGATGGCAGGTGGTCTACGCCACACTCGCTTCTCACCTGGCCGGCGGGGGACCCGCGCCGCCCGTGGGTCCCCCGCCGGATCCGGTACCGCCCGCGTCAGACGTTGACGCCGAAGTCGGAGGCGATGCCGCGCAGTCCGGAGGCGTAGCCCTGTCCGACGGCGCGGAACTTCCACTCGCCGCCGTGCCGGTACAGCTCCCCGAAGAGCATGGCCGTCTCCGAGGAGGCATCCTCTGAGAGGTCGTAGCGCGCGATCTCCTGGCCGTTGGCCTGGTTGACCACCCGGATGAAGGCGTTGCGGACCTGGCCGAAGCTCTGGCCGCGCACGTCCGCGTCGTGGATGGAGACCGGGAAGACGATCCGGTCGATCTCCGCGGGTACGGCGGCGAGGTTGACCTTGATGCTCTCGTCGTCGCCCTCGCCCTCACCGGTGAGGTTGTCACCGGTGTGCTCGACCGAACCGTCCGGGCTGGTCAGGTTGTTGTAGAAGACGAAGTGCAGGTCCGAGGCGACCTTCCCGGAAGCGTTCAGCAGCAGCGCCGACGCGTCCAGGTCGTAGTCCGCGCCGGTCGTGGTGCGCACGTCCCACCCCAGACCGACCAGGACCGCGCTCAGTCCCGGCGCCTCCTTGCTCAACGAGACGTTCCCGCCCTTGCCCAGGGAAACTCCCACGGCTCTTCCTCCCCGCTCCCAGCCTCAAGTCGTCACATGTCACCAACGCCGGGACCCGGCACGGCGGTTCCCGGTGTCACGGTTCCCGGCGTCACCGGCTCGGCGGCGGTCGGCACGGCGGAGGCGGAGGCCTGCGGGGCGCTCTCCTCCTTCATGGCCTTGGCCTCGCTCTTGAGGATGCGCATCGACTTGCCCAGTCCGCGGGCGGCCTCGGGCAGCTTCTTCGACCCGAACAACAGAATGATCATGATCGCCACGATCAGCAGGTGCCAGGGCTCGAGCCCGTTCCGGAGCATCCCGCCCACCCCATTCTCTTCATTCTCTTCGCCATGGTTGCTATGTTGCGCAACTGTACAACCATGGCAGCTTCCTGACAGCCACCAGCCCGCCGGTGTAGAGCGCGAGGACAGCGGCCAGGAGCAGGTAATAAAGGGGTGGCAGCGGGGTCAGTCCCAGCAGCGAGCCGAGCGGGGTCACCGGCAGCAGCAGTCCTACGGCGGCCAGCGCGCCGGCCGCCCATCCGACCGGCCCCGGCAGCCGCCCCGCCGTGTCGCGCCCGGCGCGCAGCAGCACCATCACCAGGGCCTGGGTGATGAGGTTCTCGGTGAACCAGCCGGAGTGGAACACCGCCGAATCGTCCAGGCCGCCCGGCCCGTGCAGGGTGAGCGTGAGCACGCCGAAGGTGGCGAGGTCGGCGACCGCGTTGAGGACGCCGAAGCCGGTGATGAACCGCAGCAGGTCGCGCGGGCGCAGCAGGATCGGGCGGCGCAGCACCGAGGGGTGCGGCCGGTCGTGCGCGAAGGCCAGCTGGGCGGCGTCGAAGAACAGGTTCTGCGCCAGCACCTGGGCCGGCAGCATCGGCAGGAAGGGCAGCAGCAGACCGGCCGCGAGCATCGCGATGACGTTGCCCAGGTTGGAGGAGAGCGTGACGCGCAGGTACGTGGCGATGTTCCCGCCGGAGTAGCGGCCGGCGGCGACGCTGTGCCCGATCGCGGTGAGGTCCTTCTCGGCGAGGACCACGTCCGCGCTCTCCCGGGCGACGGCCACCGCGTCGCGCGGGGCGATGCCGACGTCGGCCGCGCGCAGGGCGGGCAGGTCGTTGACGCCGTCGCCGAGGTAGCCGACGGTGTGTCCGCCCGCGCGCAGGGCGGTGGCGACGCGGGCCTTGTGCTCGGGGGCGCAGCGGGCGAAGACGACGGTGCGCCCGGCGGCCTCGGTGAGTTCGGCGTCGGTGAGGCGGTCGACCTGGTCCGCGGTGAGGACGCCGTCGGCCGGCACCCGGACGCCCAGGTCGCGGCAGGCGCGTACGGCGGTGCCGGGGTGGTCGCCGGTGAGGATCCTGACGGTGACGCCCTGGTCGGCGAGGCCCCGCAGGGCGGCGGCCGCGGTGGGCGCGAGGGCGTCCTTGAGCGTGACGAAGCCCCGGAACTGAAGGCCGCGTTCGTCGGCGGGGGTGTACTCGCGCGCCCGGGCGGGGCGTTCGGCGGTGGCGACCGCGAGCACCCGCAGCCCGTCGTCCGCCTGCCGTGCGGCACGCGCGAGCAGCCGCGCCCGCTCCTCGTCCGCCAGCGCACAGCGCGCGAGGACGGTCTCGACGGCGCCCTTGACGACGAGGGTGTGCGTGCCGAGCCGCCCCGGTGTGCGCACGACGGCGGTCGCGAGGCGCCGTACGGGATCGAAGGGCAGGGCCGCCACCCCGTCGTACGCCATGATCGCGTCCTCGTCGGCGGTGTCCAGGACGGCGTCGTCGAGGGCGTCCGGGGCGGGCAGGTCGGCGAGTTGCAGGGTCCACCAGGCGTTCACCGCCGCCCAGCGCAGCACCTCGGGGTCGTCGTGGCCGTCCGGGCCGAGGGCGCCCTCGAGGACGGGGCGGTCCTCGGTGAGGGTGCCGGTCTTGTCGAGGCACAGCACGTCGACGGCGCCGAGGTCGTGCAGCGCGGGCAGCCGCTTGACGATCACCCCGTGGGCGCGGGCCAGCAGCGCGGCGCCGCGTGCCAGGCACATGGTGACGATGACCGGCAGCATCTCCGGCGTCAGCCCCACCGCCACGGCGACGGCGAAGGGCAGGGTCTCCAGGCCGCGGTCGCGCAGGGCGGCGTTGGCCATGAGGACCAGCGGCGGGGTGAGCAGCATGAACCGGATGAGGATCCAGGAGATGCCGTGCACCGACCGGTCGAAGGCGCTGGCCTGCCGGCCGGGCTCCGTACGGCCGTGGGCCGCGGCGAACCTGGTCCGCGCGCCGGTCGCCACGACCACCGCCGTGGCGCTGCCGCCGGCGACGCTGCTGCCCTGGAAGCAGAGCTCGGGCCGGTCGAAGACACCGCCCCCGCCCGCGGACCCGTCACCGGCGTCCTTTGCCACCGGCGCCGACTCCCCGGTGAGCGCGGCCTGGTGGACGGTCAGCCCCTGCGCCCGCAGCAGCCGTACGTCGGCCGGTACGAGGTCGCCGGGGCCGAGCCGGATCACGTCCCCCGGCACCAGTTCCTCCACCGGGATCTCCCGGTCGTCCGGCGGCAGGTCCTCCTCGGCGCGGCGCAGGACGGTGGCGGTACTGGCGACCAGTCCGCGCAGCCCGGCCATCGAACGGTCGGCCCGGTGCTCCCCGGAGGCCCGCAGCACACAGCTCACCGCGACAAGCAGCAGAATCACACACGCGGTGCCCCAGGAGGCGACGACCGCGGACACCAGCCCGAGGCAGAGCAGGACGACGGTGAAGGGGTCCCGTGTGCCGCGCAGCACCGTCGCCGCCCAGGAGGCCTCCCGGTACGCGGGCAAGGTGTTCGCCCCGAACCGCCCCTGACGCTCCTCGGCCTGCGCCTCGGTCAGCCCCCGCGGGCCGCTCTCGAGACGCCGGAGGGTCTGCAGAACGGTGACGGCACCGCCGCCGTCGGCCGGGGCACGCCGCTTCGGTGAGACGCGGGCCGGAGCTCCCACCTCGGCGCCGTCGTCCTGGACGCGCTCCGTCCAGGACCCGACCCGTGCGCGCCCGACGTCCGGTCCGGCCGACTTGCTCTCGGCGTCCGGTCCGGCCGGCGTGCCCTCCGCACCCGGTCCGGCTTCCGGAGACCCCGCCCCCGGAGCCGGTTCCGGGGCCGCCGTGCTGTCAGCCACCGGCCCCGCGCAGACTGCGTACGGGGCCTCGACTCCTGGAGTCGCCCTCGGCACGCGCGGCCAGCTGACCCACCATCACCCGCACCACGGTCACCACGTCGGGATCGTCGACGAAGTAGATCTGCCGCCGCCCCTCCCGCCGGGAGCGCACGAGCCCGGCGAGCTTCAGCTTGGCCAGGTGCTGGCTGACGGCGGGCAGCGCGCCGCCGACCCGGTCCGCAAGGTGGGTGACGTCGCTCTCGCCCTGGGCCAGCGCCCACACGATGTGCAGCCGGGCCGAGGACGCGAGCAGTCCGAAGGCGGCGGCCGCCTCCGCCAGTACCTCGGCGGACGGATCCTCGAAGCCACCGATGTCCGCTGCCACAGCCCTCTCCCGTCCCACCCAAGCCGACAAGCCGTCCCAGTCTAGGGGCCGCGTTCACCTCTACAGGAGAGTAGAGGTCACGGGTCCCGCGCCCCCTCCCCTCTATACGATGCGACCATGGCGAAACCGGAGCAGCGCCGCCCGCGCCGGGCGCAGGGCGAGTTGGAGTCGCAGGTGCTCGCCGTGTTGCGGACGGCCGACGCCCCGGTGACCGCGGCCTGGGTGCGGGAGCGCCTGGGCGACGACCTCGCCTACACGACGGTGATGACCGTGCTGAGCCGGCTGCTGGGGAAGCAGGCCGTGAGCCGCCGCCGGGAGGGGCGCTCCTTCGTCTGGGAGGCGGCCGGGGACGAGGCGGGGCCAGCGGCACTGCGGATGCGCAAGGTGCTGGACCGCGAGCGGGACCGCCGCGCGGTACTGGCCCGCTTCGTCACCGCGCTGCCCGCGGACGACGAGCAGGTGCTGCGCGACCTGCTGGACCGGACGGCCGACGAACGGACGGGCTGATCTCCCGCGGGGGCGTCCGGCATCGACCGGTCGCCGTGACGTCAGCCGGAACCGCTCTCGACGGACTCCTCCTGCGGCCGGGGGAGTTCCCGGTCGCCCACCAGCAGGCACCAGGCGACATCGCCGACGGCCGCTCCGACCGCCGCGGCCCCGGCGATCAGTCCGGCCGTGATCAGTCCCCCGCCGACGTAGGGACGTCCGTCGAAGAAGGACAGGGCGACCCCGAGGGTCAGCAGGACGACCGCGAGGGCGGCCGGGACACCGGGCACGAGCAGCGCCCGTACGGACAGGAACCGACCCGCCATGTCTCTCCCCGGTTGGATGGTTCGATGGATGGGCTGTACGGGCTGGCGAGTGTAACGGTTCTCGGTTTGCGCAACCTTAAAACTGACCTGTACTCGACATAGCGACCCGTATCCGGCATACCGAAGAAAGGATTCCCCGTGCGTCTGCGCTGCGCCGTGCTCGACGACTTCCAGCAGGTGGCGACCGAGATCGCCGACTGGTCGTCCGTGGCCGACCGGGTGGAGACCGTCTCCTTCTCCGAGCACTTCGCCTCCGAGGACGAACTGGTTTCCGCGCTCGCCGAGTTCGACATCGTCGTCACCCTGCGCGAACGCGTTCCTTTCCCCGCCTCTCTGCTCACCCGCCTCCCGCGCTTGAAACTCCTCGTCGCCTCCGGCATGCGCAACAGCGTCATCGACTACGCCGCCGCCGAGGCGCGGGGCGTCACCGTGTGCGGCACGGCGAGCTCCTCGACCCCGCCCGTCGAACTGACCTGGGCCCTGCTGCTGGGCCTGGCCCGCGGAATCGTCGAGGAGAACAACGCCCTGCGCTCCGGCGGCCCCTGGCAGCAGACGGTCGGCGCCGACCTGCACGGCCGCCGGCTCGGCCTGCTGGGCCTCGGGAAGATCGGCAGCCGGGTCGCGCACGTGGGTCTCGCCTTCGGGATGCACGTCAGCGCCTGGAGCCAGAACCTCACCAAGGAGCACGCCGACGAGGTGGGCGTCGAACTAGCCCCGTCCAAGGAGGAATTGCTCGCCGCCAGCGACTTCGTCTCCGTCCACCTGGCCCTGAGCGACCGCACCCGCGGACTGCTCGGCCCCGCCGAACTCGCCCTGCTGAAGCCCACCGCCTATCTGGTGAACACCTCCCGCGCCGCCATCGTCGACCAGGACGCCCTGCTGGCCGCGCTGCGCGAGGGCCGTATCGCCGGCGCGGGCGTGGACGTGTTCGACGTCGAACCCCTGCCCGCCGACCACCCCCTGCGCACCGCGCCCCGGCTGCTGGCCACGCCCCACCTCGGCTATGTGTCGCGGGCGAACTACGAGACGTACTACGGGCAGGCCGTCGAGGACATCCGGGCCTTTCTGGACGGGGAGCCGGTGCGGCGGCTGGGTGAATGAGGGGGAGCGACGGCGTGCGAGCGGGTGTTCAAAAAGGGTGATGCACCGATGAACGCCGTGACTCTGCGCGAGGCTCGGCGTTGAAGGGGGAGTGCGACGGCGAGTGGTGCCGGCGCACTTGCCTATTCAGAAGGAGAACGTGATGTCTCGCATCGCGAAGGTGGCCGCCGTCGCGCTCGGCACCGGTGCCGTCGTCGTCAGCGGCGCCGGCCTGGCCATGGCCGACGCCGGTGCCCAGGGCGCGGCCGTGGGCTCGCCAGGCGTGCTGTCGGGCAACGTCGTCCAGGTCCCGGTCCACATCCCGGTCAACGTGTGCGGGAACACCGTCAACGTGATCGGCCTGCTGAACCCGGCCTTCGGCAACAGCTGCGCCAACGTCAGCGACCACGACCACGACAAGAGCGGCGGCCACGGGTACGGCAACTGACGCCCCCGCACCCACGGAAGAGCCCCGGCGCCTCGAGCACCGGGGCTCTTCCCATGTCCGGGGCCGCTCAGACGTACCGGTAGATCCGGCTGACGTCCTCCATCTGGTCCGGTGTCACGTCCCAGGGCGGCATCTTCTCGTGCCGGGCGACGATCCGACCGTGCTGCTCGTCACCCACGCCGGGCGGCTTGGCCGGCAGATAGCGAGCGCCCTTGTGCCGGGCCTGCCAGCGGGTCCACTGCAGATCGACGAAGGCGTGGTGGAGCCAGAACACCGGGTCGTTGACTGAGGCGCCGCCGAGCATCGCGCCGCCGACCCAGCGGTGCACCCGGTTGTGGTTGCGCCAGGCGACACTGCCCCGCCCGGTCCCCCACCCCTCCAGCTTGTTGCGGAAACCCCTGGTGACGGTGGAGTCCCAGGGCGAGACGTCGTAGACCCGCTCGGCGAGCGCCGACTCCAGTTCGCTCCGCGTCGGCAGCGCGATCGGGTCACGGGCCCGCCCGAGGTCGCGGGTCAGGAACTTCCCGTCGGTGACGCCCTCCTTGATGGTCCAGTGTCCGGCCGCGTAGGCGAACGGCCCGGTCATCACCCGGTGGTCCGTGATACGTCCGTTCCCGCCGAGCAGGTCGGCGGTCCAGGGCGCCGAGGCCGCGGTACGGTCGCGGGTCCAGTCCCAGTACGGGACGCTCACCGAGGAGTCGACCTTGCGCAGCGCCTTCTCCAGCTCCAGCAGGAAGCGGCGGTGCCAGGGCAGGAACGAGGGCGTCATATGGGCGGCGCGCAGCCTCTCCTCCCCGTCCGAGGTGTAGTACTCGATGTGCGTCCGCACGAACTCGTCGTACTGCCCCCGCCGTTTGACCTCCAGCATCGCGTTCACGAACCGCCGCTTCTCGGCGCTCGTCAGCCTGCTGACGTCCTTACGCGTATACGCCATGGTCTCCCCCCATGTGCAGATGTCCCCCCATGTCCGTCTGTTCGCCGCTCATCGGCCCCGGCGCCATGTCCCGCAGATGCTCCCCGGGCCCCATCTCGTCGACGGCCGCGCGGGCGGCGTCCAGGGGGGTCGGGTACGAGCGGTAGTGGTCGACCATGCTCAGCCAGGTGCCGTCGGCCCGGCGCATCAGATGCAGCGGGCGTCCGTCGACGGTGACCTGCCAGTGCTCGCCGACGGCGCGGTGCGCCGCCATCGCGGTGGTGGCGGTCCTGAAGCCCTGGATGCGCCGGCCGTGGTAGGTCTCGTCGAAGGCCTCCTGGCCGGGCCGGGGCTCCACGCTCGCGGGCCGCGAGGCGGCGACGACGGGCGCGAGGGCCAGCGCCATCGCGGGCGCCAGCAGCCCCCGCAGCATCTCCCGCCGCGTCCCGGCTCTCGTCGGCTCCTCCTCCGCGCCCACCGCCACCCCGCCTGCACTCACAACCATGACTCGCTCCTCGTCCGATCCGGTTCGCTCGGTCCTCCGAAGCGCTAACCGGCCGTCACCCCGTGCGGTCACCGTCGAGGGGCCAAGAGATGGACACGGGGCGTGGGGGCCGACGGACGCACACGGGCCGCGGAGGCCAGCGGATGGACAAGGAGCGCGGGAGCCGACGGACGCACACGGACCGCGGGAGCCGACGGACACGCACCCACCGCGCGGGCCGAAGGATGGGAACGGCCCGCGGAAGCCGCCGTATGGACAGGAGGCGTGGGGAGTCGGTGGACGGGTGGGGGGACGCGGGCGGGCCCGGACCGGTTGCGGTGGTCCGGGCCCGGTGGGTGTGCCGTTCGGCTACAGGCCGGGGCCGAGGCCCAGGTTCGCGCCGGGGACCGTCTGCAGGACCGGGGTCAGCACGCCCGCCTCGGGCAGCTTCAGGTCGGGCAGGCCGGCGTTCCGCGGGTTGGGCGGGCTCAGGGGGGCGTCCAGGTTCAGGCCCGGGGCGAGGGTGCGCACGTCAGAGGCCGGGGTGGAGAGACCGACGTGGTCGAACCGGTCGCCCAGGACGTGTGGCAGGGGCGCGCGCAGGCCCGCGCCGGGCAGGCCGCCGGCGACAGGCAGCTGCGGCAGGACGTGCTCCGGGATGAGCCGGCCCTCGACGTACCGCGGCCCATCGGGCCGGCCCGGCGTCGGCAGGGGGATCTCGCCGCCGAGCTTGGGCAGTTCCATGCCCAGGGACTGCTCGGCGCCCGCCAGCGGCACGGGGACGGGGACCGTGCCGATCGCGGCGGCGGGGGTCGCCGCGGCGGCGCCGACGGCGGCCGCGACGCCGGTGAGGACGGCGGCGAGGGTTCCTCGGGTGGTGGACTTCATCTCGGGTACGGTCCCTTTCGCGGTTCGGCGGGCTCTGTGTGCGTACCGAGTAACGAGGCTGCCTGCGCCATCAGTTCACAATTCCCCCGGGTGCAGCAGTAGTCAGCTTGTCCAGAAGTCCCACCAGCGGGTCAGCACCAGCATGCCGATCACTCCGACGTGTGCCAGCGGGAGCACCCAGGTGAACTCGCCGAGGAACGTCCTCGCCCAGCCGGGCGCGGGCAGGAAGCGGCGCAGGACGGCAAACGAGGTGACGTACCAGAACAGCAGGATCGTGGCGACCCACGCCAGACAGCACCACAGGCACAGCGCGTCGATCCGGTACAGCGACTCGAACTGCAGCCAGGTCACGAACCCCACGCCGAACAGGCATCCCGCGTCGAAGGTCAGCCAGTACCAGCGGGGAAGGACGGCACCGGCCAGCAGGCTCATGCCGACGCAGACGACGATGCCGTAGGCGACCAGGCCCAGCATCGGATTGGGGAACCCGAAGACCGAGGCCTGGTCGCTCTTCATGACGCTGCCGCAGGACACCACGGGGTTCAGGCTGCAACCCGGTGTGAAGTGCGGGTTCTCGAGCAGCTTGAACTCGTCGAGGGTGATCACCCAGGAGGCCAGCAGTCCGGCCGCGCCCGTGATCACCAGCAGCAGGGCGAACCCGGGGCCCGTGCCCGCCCGCCGCGCCGCGTCCTGCCCCGCGGCCACCGCCGTCAGCCGCGCAGCCTGCGGGCCGGGAGGACGACGTGCGCCGCCGCGTTCAGGGTCTCCTCGGCGCCCGCGAAGGCGGCGAAGGCTTCCGGGTCGACGGGCTTGCCCGGCTCGGCCTCGGGCCAGGGGCGGGTGGTGAACACCAGGTAGGCGTAGCCCCGTTTGGCGACCGCGGCGAGCCACTCCGGCGGCGGGGTGCACTGGGCGTTGGAGCCGGGCAGGGTGACGACGGCGTGGCCGCCCTCGACCAGCAGGCTCAGCGGCAGGCTCGGCCTGGCGGCGGCGTCGGTCAGCTCGCCGCCGAGGGGCAGGCCGACGCCTCCCAGCAGTTCGGCGACGGCGGCCGACGCGGCCTCGGGGCCGGCCGCGGCGTCGCCGAGGGGGTAGGCGAGCAGGTAGGGCATGTCGCCGTCGGGGGCCTCGCCGCTCCAGGCCATCACAACGAGGGTGCCCAGTTCGGCGGGGCCGAGGGGGCGGGTATCGCTTGAGGTTGAGGTCACCGCGCGACCTTATCGACGGCCCGGAGGGCGGCCGGGCGGCTTCTCACCCGACCGGGGGACGGTCCCCGCCCTCTCCACACGAACGAGGGACCCGCCTCGAACAGCCGGGACTCAGTGCTGGAGCGGCAGGCCGCCGAGCAGGCCGCCGTTGTTGTTCAGCGCGCCCGTCGCGCCCTTGACGGTGTTGAGCAGGGAGTCCTTGTTCTCGGTGTCGAGGGCGTTCGACTGGTGCTGCAGCGGCATCACGTCGCGGGGCTCGATGTGCCCGCTGGTGAGCGTGTTCACGGCGCCGTTGAGGCTGGTGGGCGTCACGTCCGAGGCGCTGTAGGCGAACGCGGGCGCGGCGGCGCCGGCGAGGGCGACGGTACCAGCAACGACAGCGGCGGCCTTCAGGGACTTCATCGGGTTCCTTTCATCGGGCAACTCACGTCACCAGGGGATTTCTGACGCCGTGCCCAACGATCCACGCCCAGGAGGGAAACCCCGTGCGCAGAAAACGTTTCTCATCCTCATGTGAAAGGCCGCCGAGTTCGGCTCTCGCCCCGGGTCACTCGACGGGCAGCGCCGGCGCCGCGGGCAGCGAGGGCGTCGACACCGGCAGGCCCGGCAGGTCGGCGGCGGGCAGGCTGCCGCCCAGCAGGGTCGAGGTGATGGTGTCGACCAGCCCGGTCACCACGCTCGTGACGGCCGGCACCACCTGGCTGACGTCCCCGGAGGTGACCGCCTGGAGCAGGGCGTCGATCGCCTTCTGCAGTGCGGCCAGGGCGTCGCCGGTGAGGTCGGCGGCGGCCCGCGGCTTGGCGTCACCGCTGTTCTTGGCGAGCGTCGGCAGAGCGGGCAGGGCGGGGTTCACCGGGGCGGCGGGGTTCGCGGGGGCGGCCGGGGTCGCGGGCAGGGCGGGGTTCACCGGGGCGGCCGGGGTCGCGGGCGCCGCGGGGACAGCGGCGGAGACCTTGGCGAGGGCGTCGGTGGCGGCCTTGCCGAGCGTGCCGGCGTCGGCGGCCGGGAGCTGGCCGTTGTCGGCCTTGAGGACGGCGTTGAGCAGGTCGGTGACCGGGGTGAGGACGGTGCCGAGGTCGCCCAGGCTCTTGACCTGGTCGAGGAGCGCGTCCGCGCCGGGGACGGGCGCATGGGCCGCGGCCTGGGCACGCTGCTCCCGGGCCGAAGCGCCGTCGGCCGCCAGGGCGGCCGGCGCGGCGACGGCGACGAGAAGGGCGGCGCAGAGTGCGCAGGACGCGATACGCCGTGCCGGCAGAGCACGCATGGGTGTTCCTTTCGGTGGTGCGTGGGACCTGCTGCCCACCGTGGGATCAGCCGTCGCGCCCCGCAACCGCACGGCCCCGTTCGGGGCAACGCGAACCGGCCGCTCACCCACGGAGGAACCACGGGAGGGCGGCCGGCGAAGGGAGTC
This sequence comes from Streptomyces sp. NPDC006476, assembly GCF_040612015.1. Classification (NCBI taxonomy): domain Bacteria; kingdom Bacillati; phylum Actinomycetota; class Actinomycetes; order Kitasatosporales; family Streptomycetaceae; genus Streptomyces; species Streptomyces sp. NPDC006476. The sequence goes on from NZ_JBEXPK010000017.1 coordinate 19,288, forward strand.
CGCGCGCGGGGCGGCGACGTCGGGGACGTCAGTCGTTGGCGCACTCGTTGCCGAACGCGGGGTTCAGCAGACCGATGATGTCGACGGTGTTGCCGCAGACGTTGACCGGGACGTGGATCGGGACCTGGACAACGTTGCCCGACAGCACACCCGGGGAGTGGGCGGCGACGCCGTGCGCGTCGGAGTCGGCGGAGGCGATACCGGCACCGCCGGCGACCGCCGCGGCGGCGGCGGTGGTAAGGACCAGGCCCTTCGCGATACGCGACATGGAGAGGTGCTCCTTGGGGGTTGACACAAACATCCGGGCGGATACCCGGCGCTGTGTCAACGCGTGGCGCGCGAGCGGGTTGTGCCGCCAAAGGGGTGATCCGGCGACAGGCCGAACTTCACCAATACGACACACTTGTCCGGTTTCATCTGGTTCGTACGGATAGCGGCTAGAGTTGCACACCTCCTGACGCACCTGTACAGCCACCCGATCGCACTCTTCCCGCTCCCCGAGGTTTGTTCGATCTCGGCATCGCTCCGCGGCTCGGTGGTGACCAGCTGGCCGTCCGGCTCGTTCCCCAGCGGGACGCCCGAGCGCCACCCGTGAGCGAGGAACCGCGCAATGCACCTGCCAGCACCCGACCCCCGGCCCCGGGTCCTGCACATCACCCAGCCGGTGGACGGCGGGGTCGCCCGTGTCGTGACGGACCTGACGCGGGCCCAGCTCGCGGCCGGTCTGCATGTCTCGGTCGCCTGCCCCGCGAGCCGCCTCGCCGACGAACTGAGGTCGCTCGGCGCCGACGTACACCCCTGGCGGGCGACCCGTTCGCCGGGCCCGACACTCGTTCGAGAGGTACGCCGACTGGTGCGGGTGCTCGCCAAGGCGCGGCCCGATCTGGTGCACGCGCACAGCGCGAAGGCGGGCCTGGCCGGACGGCTCGCGGTGCGCGGGCGCGTCCCCACGGTGTTCCAGCCGCACGCCTGGTCGTTCGAGGCGGTCGACGGGTGCATGGCGGCGCTGGCGCTGCGCTGGGAGCGGTGGGGGGCGCGCTGGGCGTCCCGGGTGGTGTGTGTGAGCGAGGCGGAGCGCGCGACCGGCGCACGCGCCGGGATCGCCGCCCACTGGGCCGTCGTGCCGAACGGCATCGATCCGGGGCGTTTCCATCCCGCGGCCGTCGACACCGTACGGGCCGCGCTGCTTCCGGACGTCGATGCGGCGGCCCCGCTGGTGGTGTGCGTGGGGCGGCTGTGCCGACAGAAGGGGCAGGACGTCCTGCTCGACGCCTGGTACGCCGTGCAGGACCGGGTCCCCGAGGCCCGGCTGGTGCTGGTCGGGGACGGGCCGGACCACGACGAACTGCGCTCCCGCGCACCCGAGTCGGTGGTCTTCGCCGGGGCCGTGCCCGATGCCGCGCCCTGGTACCAGGCCGCCGACCTGGTCGTGCTGCCCTCGCGCTGGGAGGGCATGGCACTCGCCCCGCTGGAGGCGATGGCCTGCGGCCGCCCGGTGGTCCTGACGGACGTGGACGGAGCCCGCGAAAGCCTGCCCCCGGCCCTGCGGCCGGCCCGCCGCCCCCTGAGGAATCCGGCAAACAGGAACCCTGCCCCGGCACCCGGTCGCCCCGGCCAGGGAGCGGGCTCCCAGGATCCGGCCGCCGCCTCCGCGGCGGGCCCCCACGGCGCTCCCGCGACCGACTCCCGGAACCCCGCGGCCGTCCCCACGCCCCGTTGCCTCGTCCCGCCGGGAGATCCGGGCGAACTCGCCGACACCGTGTCCTCGTTGCTGCTCGATCCGTTGCTCCGGGAGTCGCTCGGGCATCTGGGGCGCCGGCACGTCCTGTCCACGCACGACGTGCGGCACGCGGCCGAGGCGGTGGCGGGCGTGTACCGCGACCTGCTCGGCGACGTGTCCGCCGCTGCCGCCGTGCCCTCCGAGTACAGGGAGTCCATCCACTCGTGACCGCGGAAAGTACCGTCCCCTCGCCCGGCGGGCAGCCACGGGACATCGGGTTCTCGCCCGTTTCGGTCATGCCCGCGCGCACCGCCGCGGCCGGCTTCCGGTTCCCGGCCGGCCGCCCTCCGGCGCGCCCCGCCTCCCCGGTGCCGCTGCTCGCCGCCGACGTCACCGCCGCGGTCCTCGGCGCCGTGGCGTTCGCGGGTGTCGAGCAGGGCCCCCTGCTGCTGGCCCTCCTGGTCGCCGCGTCGGTGCTGCTACGGCCGCATCCCCCGCACCACGCCCCCGGCGTCCTCGACGAACTCCCCGTCGTCTGCGGCCGGATCGCCGTGACCTGGGCGACGCTCGCGGCGCTCGTCGCGGCGTACGCCCCGGCGCACGCGCTGTCCGCCCGCACCCTGCTGCTGGGCTTCCTGCTCCAGTCGACGGCGGACTGCGCGGGCCGCGGCCTGGTGCACTGGCGCCGGCGGACCGCCCTGCTCAGCCGCCCCCGCACCGCCCTGGTCATCGGCCCGGCGGCGACCGCCCAGCGCGTCGCCGCCGCCGTCCTGCGGCACCCCCGCTGCGGGGTGCAGCCGGTCGGCATCGTGGCCGAGCGCACCGAGGGCACCGACGGGCTACCGGTGCTGACGACCGGTCAGGAAGTACAGCGGGCGCTCATCCAGAACGGCGTAGGGGACGTGCTCACCGTCCATCCCTCGGTACGGACCGAGCAGGGACCGCTGCTGCGGGCGCTCGCCGAGTCGGGGTGCACGGTGTGGGAGGTCGACGCGGACTCCCCGTCGTACGCGACCCGGGACCAGCTCGCCGGGTTCTCCTGCGGGCGGCTGGACATGGGGCACGGGCCACGGCGCGGGAGCGTCGGCAAGCGGCTGCTGGACGTGCTGGTCTCCGGGACGCTGCTGCTGCTGGTCAGCCCGTTGCTGCTGGTGTGCGCGGTGGTGCTGCGGGTCAGCGACGGGCCGGGGGTGGTCTTCCGGCAGGAGCGCATCGGCAAGGACGGCCGCCCCTTCACGCTGCTGAAGTTCCGCACCCACCGTCCGGTCGACGAGCACGAGTCGGCGACCCGCTGGAGCGTGGCCGACGAGGACCGCATGTCGTGGTTCTGCCGCTTCCTGCGCCGCACCTCGCTCGACGAGCTGCTCCAGCTGTGGAACGTCTTCTGGGGCGACATGAGCCTGGTCGGCCCGCGGCCCGAACGACCGTACTTCGTCGCCCAGTTCAGCCAGCACTACCCCGGTTACGCGGCCCGCCACCGGATGCGGACCGGGATCACCGGACTCGCCCAGATCAACGGCCTGCGCGGCGACACCTCGATCGAGGACCGGGCGCGCTTCGACAACGCGTACATCGACAACTGGTCGCTGTGGCAGGACATCTGCATCCTGCTGCGCACCGCGGCCGCACTCGTACGGCCGACGGGGAGCTGAGCGACGCCCATGAGCCATGCCCTGTCCCTGCCCCGCGTCCGCGAGTGGCCGCCGGTCCTGCCCGTGCTCGCCGTGCTCGTCCTGCTCGGCCTGCCGCTCGCGCCCACCGGGGAGAGTGGCGCGGGCCCCGCCGACGCGGTCTCCGCGCTCGTGGTGCTGTCCTGCGCAATCCGTCTCGTACGCGACCGCCGGCGCCCCCTGTCCCGTACGGCCGCCGTGGTACTGGGCCTTCCGGTGCTGGGGCTCGCGGTCGCCGCGACGGGGGCGTCCTCGCCGGGCGCCGCGATCACCGGTCTCGGCCGTTACCTCCAGATCTTCGTCCTGGTGCCCGCCGCCGTGCTCCTGCTGATCCGCGGCCGCCGTGACTTCCGGCTGCTGGCCTGGTCGTTCGTGGGGCTGGCGGTGTGGCAGGGCGCGATCGGGGTCCACCAGTACGTCACCGGGACCGGCGCCTCGTACCAGGGCGAGGACGTCCGCGCGGTGGGCACCTTCGGGCCGACGGACGTGATGGGCATGGCGACGGTCGTGTCCTTCGGTCTGGTGTGCGCGCTGGGACTGGCGCTGGGCCGGGCCTCGGTACGGCAGCGGACCGTCGCCGCCTGCTGCGCGCTCGCGCTGCTCCTCCCGCTCGCCCTGTCCTTCAGCCGCGGGGCGTGGATCGCGACGGCGGCCACCTGTGCGGTGCAGCTGGTGCTCGCGGGGGTGCGGCGGGCGCTGAAGGTGGCGGCCGTCGCGGTCACCGCCGGCATGATCCTGGGCGGCGGCTTCGGGGTCGGGTCGGCGATGCTGCAGGAGCGGATCGACAGCATCACGCGGGTCACCGACGCGCCGGACCAGTCCGTGACGGACCGGTACACGATGTGGGCGGCGGCCGTCGGCATGTGGCGCGAACAGCCGCTGACCGGCGTGGGATTGAAGGGGTTCCCGGACCACCGGGACAGTCACGCCTCGCTGGCCCTGTCCTCGGGCAGCGACACGGAGGGCGCGGGCGCGGCGTACCTCAAGCAGCCGCTGCTGTCCCCGCACAACATGTACCTGCTGGTGCTGGCCGAGCAGGGCCTCGTCGGGGCCCTCGCCCTGGTCGGCGGCTGGCTGGCCCTGCTGGTGTGCGGGCTGCGCGGGCTGTGGCGGGCGCGGGTGCCGGGCACAGGGCTGGACTGCGCCCTGATCGGCACGGGGCTGCTGATCTGGCAGCTCATCGACTTCGTGTACGCGGACATCGGCGGCCCGTCGACGGTCCTGACGGCGGTGGTCTTCGGGGCGGTGGCCTGGTGGGCGCTGGTCGGAGCCGACGAGACCGGGCCCCGGGCCCGACGGTCACCGGGCGCCGTCGAGCGGACCCTCGGCGGCGCCGAGGAGGCCACGTCCCGATGACGGTGACACCCCCGGGCACGCCCCGGATCACCCACGTCCCCGGCCCCGCACCGCACCCCGCGACGCCGACGAACCCGGCGGGGGTACCGGCGGTCCGCTCCTTCGGGGACGCATCGCAAGTGCCGGCAGTGCCGACCCCGACGGACCCGTGGGGCGCCCAGGACCCGACGGAGGCAGGGTCCTTGGGAAGCGCCCCGCACATCGTTCCCCCAGGCACGCGCAACACCGAAACCCCCCACGGCCCCGCCGGTCCCCGCCCCGGCGACGACCAGGAGCCGGGCGGCGGCCCTGGCGACCCCGCCGCCGACGCATCCACCCCCTCCGGGCGGTTTCTCGCCAAGGCCGCTCTCGTCACCGCCGGGTTGTCCGTCGCCGGGGCGCTGCTCGGGCTGGTGCGGGATCAGGCGTTGGCCCGGTTGTTCGGGGCCGGGAGTGAGACGGACGCGTTCCTGGTGGCGTGGACCGTGCCGGAGTTCGCGGCGACCCTGCTGATCGAGGACGGGCTCGCGTTCGCGCTGATCCCGGCGTTCAGCGCGGCGCTGGCCCGGCGGGCGCAGGGCGTTCCCGGCGATCCCGTCCGCGCCCTGGTCGGCGCCACTCTGCCGCGCCTCACGCTGGGCTTCGTCGCCACGGCCGTCCTGCTCATCGTCCTCGCACCGCACCTGGTCGAGGCCCTCGCCCCGGGCCTGCCCCACCCCGCGCTCGCCGTCGACTGCACCCGGCTGACGGCGACCTGTGTGCTGAGCTTCGGACTGGCCGGCTACTGCAGCGCGGCCCTGCGCGCGCACCGCCGATTCCTCGCCCCCGCCGCGATCTACGTCGCCTACAACACCGGCATCATCACCGGGATGTTCGCGCTCGGCGGCCGCCTGGGCGTGCGGTCGGCGGCGGTGGGCGTCGCGGTGGGCGGATGCCTGATGGTCGCCGTACAACTGCCGTCTCTGTGGCGGCAGTTGCGCAAACGTGCGGAGACGGTGGCCGCCTCCGCCCCCGATCAGGCGCGGCCCATGGAGTTCGCCCTCGTCGCCACCGTCCTGCTCTTCGCCCTGTGCCGGCAGTCGCAGGTGCTCATCGAGCGGTTCCTCGCCTCCCACCTCCCGGCCGGCGCCATCTCGCACCTGAACTACGCGCAGAAGGTCGCCCAGATGCCGATGGTGCTGTCGCTGATGCTGTGCACCGTCACCTTCCCGGTGGTGGCCCGTGCCCTGGCCGAGGGCGACACCGAACGGGCCCGGATCCGGGTGGAGCGGGACCTGTCGCTGGCCGCGTGCATCGTGCTCCTGGGCACGGCGGTCGTGATCGCCTGCGCCCCGCAGATCGTCGAACTCCTCTTTCAGCGCGGCGCGTTCACCCCGAGGGACTCCGCGGCGACCGCGGGCGTCATGCGCGTGTACGCCCTCGGGCTGCTCGGCCAGACCCTGGTCGGCGTCCTCGTCCGGTCCTACTTCTCCGCGGGCCGCCCCAGCTGGTACCCGGTCGGCGCGATGACCGCGGGCATCGTCGTGACGGCCTGGATCGGCGCCTTCACGGTGCTGCCGTGGGGCGTCGACGGCATCGCGACCGCCAACGCCGCCGGCATCACCGTCACCGCCGCCCTCCTGCTGGCCGGCATGGGCCGGGGCGGCATCCCGATCCGCACCCGCCGGGTGCTGGCGGAGCTGACCAAGCCGCTGCGCGCCGCGGTGGTGGCGACGGTGGCGGGCGCCCTCGTCGCGCACCACATCGCCGCCCCCGTGCCCGCCCTCGCCGCCGGCTGCCTCACCGCCACCACGGTCTTCCTCCTGCTCGGCCTGGCTCTCGGCGCCCAAGGCCTCGACCCCGCGCTCCACTCCGTACGCACCGTCACACGAAGGCTCTCGCATGGCCGTTGACTCCCAAGACACCGGCAGACGACTCGCCCCGGGCCCGGTTCCGTGGGTGGCGATGTACCACTCGGTGGCCGCATGCCAGGACGACCCGTACCGGATCACGGTCACCCCCGAGCGGCTGGAGACCCAGCTGCGGTGGTTCAACCGACGGGGCCTGAGGGCCGTCTCCCTGGCAGAGCTGCTCGCCGCGCGCGCCCGGGGCGAGGGCCGGGACCTGATCGCGCTGACCTTCGACGACGGGTACGCGGACTTCATCGACAACGCCCTTCCCATCATGAGCCGTTGGGACTGCGGCGCCACCCTCTTCGTCCTGCCGGGCCGGCTCGGCGGCAGCAACGCCTGGGACCCCCGGGGTCCACGCAAGGCGCTGCTGACCGCCGACGGCATCCGGCACGCGGCCGCCGAGGGCGTCGAGATCGGCTCGCACGGCCTCACCCACCTCGACCTGACGAAGGCGGACGAAGACACGCTGAGGTCCGAGGTCGTCGAAAGCCGGGCCCTGCTGGAGGAGTTGATCGGCGCACCGGTCGCCGGGTTCTGCTATCCGTACGGGACGATCGACCGGCGGGTCGTCGGCGCCGTCCGGGACGCCGGTTACGCGTACGCCTGTGCCATCGACCCCGGCCCGCTGACCGGCCCGCACGCCCTCCCGCGCGTCCATGTCGGGCAGAACGACCACGCCGTACGCCTCTTCCTCAAGCACCGGCTGCACCGGCTGCGCCGTCGTCCCGTCGGGGGGACGCGATGAGGGCGCTGCATGTGATCACGGGCCTCGGAGTGGGCGGTGCCGAGCAGCAACTGCGGCTGCTGGTACGGCACCTGCCCGTCGACTGCGATGTCGTCACACTCACCAACCCCGGTGCGGTGGCCGACGGTCTGGCCGCCGACGGGGTGCGCGTCACCCATCTCGGCATGGCCGGCAACCGCGACCTGGCCGCGCTGCCCCGGCTGGTCCGGCTCATCCGCTCGGGCGGTTACGACCTCGTCCACACCCACCTCTACCGCGCCTGCGTCTACGGCCGCCTCGCCGCGCGGCTCGCCGGGGTCCGGGCGATCGTCGCCACCGAACACTCCCTGGGCGACTCGCAGATGGAGGGCCGGCGGCTGTCGCGCGGGGTGCGTTCCCTGTATCTCGCCAGCGAGCGGCTGGGCCGTTCGACCGTCGCCGTCTCCCCCACGGTCGCCGAGCGCCTGCGCCGCTGGGGCGTCCCGGCGCCCCGGATCGAGGTCGTCCCGAACGGCATCGACCTGCCCCGCTTCCGCTTCGATCCCGACCGGCGCAGTCAGACCCGCCGCCGCCTCGGCCTGCCCGAGGACGCGTACGTCGTCGGCGGCATCGGACGCCTGGCCCCCGGCAAACGCTTCGACGTCCTCGTCCACGCCCTCGCCCGACTCCCCCGGAACCACTGGCTGTTGCTGGTCGGCGGGGGCAGCGAGGAGAACGTCCTGCGCCGCACCGCACACGAGGCCGGTGTCGCCGACCGGGTCCTGTTCACCGGCGAACGCCCCTACGTGCCCGACGGCACCCCGGGCCCCGACCTGCCCTCGCTCGCCGCCGCGATGGACGTGCTCGCCTCGCCGTCGCCGGAGGAGGCCTTCGGCCTGGCGATCGTCGAGGCCCTGGCCTCCGGACTGCCGGTGCTCTACGCCTCCTGCCCGGCGATCGAGGACCTGCCCGCGCACCAGTCCGCCTCCGCGCGTCGAGTCCCGTGCGGCGTCGAGGAGTTCGCGGCAGCCGTCGCCGCGACCCGCGCGCGGGGCCCCGCTCCACGGACGGCCCCCGAGGCCGCCCACCACTACTGCATCACCCGCAGCGCCGCCCAGCTCATGGGTGTGTACACGGCCGCGGTGTCCCCTTCGTCGTCCCCGTCACTCCAGGGAGCCCCCTCGTCATGACCGAAACCCTCACCGCCCACCGCCGCCCGGCCGTCGCCCGCTCCAGGCCCCTGCCGCCCTGGACCCTGATCGCGGCCGGCGTCCTCGCCGGCGGCCTCCTCGGCGGCGGCTACGGCCTGGCGAAGCCGCCGACGTACACGGCCACCAGTTACGTCGTCGCCGTACCGACCTCGAAGTCCGACCCGGCGTCCGCGCTGGGCTTCGCGCAGGCCTACGGCCGGGTCGCCACCCAGCTCGCGGTGCTCGGGGACGCCCAGGTGTGGGCGGGCGTACCGGTGCGGACGCTGCAGTCCAGCGTGCAGGCGGCGACCTCGCCGGACGCGCCGATGGTCGCGATCACGGCCACCTCCTCCCGCCCGGACCTGGCCGCGGACATGGCCAACGCGGTCTCCCGCGCCCTGACCCAGCACTCCACCGACACCAGGAGCGAGACCAACGTCGAGCTCCAGCAGTTCGCCCGGGCCACCAAGCCGACCTCCCCCTCCTCCGCTTCCCCGGCGGTGACCGGCCTGGTCGGCGCGAGCGCGGGCGGGCTGCTCGGTGGTCTGGTGCTGCTGGTCCGGCCCCGCCGCAACGCCGACGGATCCGGGCATGCCCTCTCCGTGCCGTCCCCCGCCGTCGCCGCCGAAGCCCACGGCCAGCTGTGACGTACACGACCGAACTCGTCACCGACGAGGCCGTCTTCGCCGGGTTGGGCCCGGACTGGGGGCGGTTGCACGGCCGGTGCGCCACCGCGACCCCCTTCCAGAGCCATGCCTGGCTGCACTCCTGGTGGCTGTCGTACGGCAGGCGCGGGCGGCTGCGCCTGCTGCTCGTGCGGGACGGCGGTGACCTCGTCGCCGCCGCGCCCCTGATGCGGGTGCGCCGGCCCGTGCCCGCGCTGGTGCCGCTCGGCGGGGCCATCTCCGACTACGGCGACGTCCTGCTGGACGACGGGCGCGGCGAGGACGCGGTCGCCGCGCTCACCGAGGGCCTGTCCGTCTGCGCCCGCACCTCGCTGATCGACCTGCGCGAGGTGCGGCCGGGTGGGGCGGCCGAGCGCGTCTACGACCACTGGCAGGGCCCCCGGCGCCGGGTGGCCGACTCGCTGTGCCTGGAGCTGCCCGCCGTACCCATGGACGAACTGGTGGCCCGGCTGCCGTCGTCGAAGGCCCAGCGCGTGCGCGCCAAGCTGCGCAAGCTGGACGCGCTCGGCGTCGAACGGCATGGGGTGGGGCCGGACGAGGTGGACAAGGCGCTGCGGCGGCTGCTGGAGCTGCACGAACTGCAGTGGCAGGGGCGGAAGGTGACGTCCGAGCACCTGCGGGAGCGGTTCCGTGAGCATCTGGTGCGGGCGGTCGGGCCGATGGTGCGCTCGGGGGACGCGGTCGTCACCGAGTTCCGGCTCGACGACGACGTGGTGGCCGTCGATCTGACCCTGCTGTCCCCGCTGCTGGCGGGCGGCTATCTGTACGGCGCCCATCCCTGCCTGCGCGAACGCAAGGTGGACGTGGCGGTGATGCTGCTCGACGCGTGCACCCGGCACGCCCGCGGCACGCTGAGCCTGCTGCGCGGAGACGAGCCGTACAAGCACCACTGGCGCCCCGAACCCGCCGTCAACCAGCGGCTGTTGCTGGCCCGGCGGCGCACCGCCCCGCTGCTGGCCGCGGCTCTCTGCGACGTGGCCGCGCGGCAGCGGGGCAAGGAGGCCGTGCGGGCCGTGCGGAAGTGGAGGGAGCGCGGTGGCGGCGGGCCGTGAGACACCCGCCGCCTCCGGGTCACCGGCTGCGCGACCACCAGTCGAAGCGCAGGCACAGCTTCCCGCCGAGCCAGTGCTCGACCCAGTCGCCGAGTTCGACGGGCGAGCAGTTGGCCGGGTGCGTCGGTGTGGGTGTCGGGACGGGGGTCGGCTTGGTGGGCTGCGGGGTCGGGGTCGCCTCGTCGGTGCGGCCGAAGAGGACGGACCGGTAGACGGCGGACGACCGCGGGTTCTGCCCGCACTCGAAGACGCCGTGCGGGCAGTAGTCGGTGAGCGTGTTGTAGAGCGGCTTGTGCTCGTCCATCCAGGCGAGCATCCGCTTCGTGTACTCCGGGTTGTCGCCGTTGCGGAAGAGTCCCCATTCCGGATAGGAAATGGGCTTGCCGTGGGATCTGGCGAAGTCCACGTGTGCCTGCAGGCCGTAGGGCTCTTTCACCTGTTCGTCGAACGACAGTCCGAAAGGCTGGTCGTACGAATCCATGCCGATGATGTCGACCGTGTCGTCCCCCGGATAGCACTGCGTCCAGGGAATGGCGTCCCGGCCGCGGGTCGGTGCGAAATCGAACCGGAATTTCTGGCCCGGCACCGAGCGCATGGTGGTGACGATCCTGTTCCAGTACGTCTTCCATGCCTCCGGGTCCGGCCCGCAGCGGGAGGTGTACGTGATGCCGTTCATCTCCCAGCCCAGCACGATCACCGTGTCGGGCACGTTCAGCTCCACCAGCCGCTCGGCCAGGGCCCTGAAGTGACGGTCGAACGTGCCGACCGCGCCCAGCCTCAGCAGCCGGCCCACCCGCGCGTCGGAGACGCCGTCCTCGTTGTGGTCGAGCATCGGCACGTTGAGGACGAGCATCCGGTCGGCCCGCTCGGTGCGCCAGTCCGCCCACACGTCCAGGAAACCGGGGGCGCCCTCGATGTCGCTCCAGTGGTTGCCGGGCAGGTAGGTGTGGCCGACGCGCAGGTCGGCGCCGCCCAGCCAGGTGCTGAGCTCGGCCATACGGGCGATGCCACTGGCACCGGAGTCGAGGAAGGCGCCGAACGCGGGCGTGTCCGGGCGGGGTTGCACTGCCGGTGGGGTGACGAGGGCAGACGGGCCGGTGACGGCGGGCGGTGTGGTGACGACGGCCGGAGGCGTCGCCGTCGACGGCGGTGGCGGGGTCGCGGGGAGCGCCGGCGTGGGAGCGGGCGGGTCGCCGACCCGCACCACCCCCGCGGCGAATCCGGTGCCCGAGGCCAGCACGGCGGACGCGGCCACGGTCGCCGCTACGACGGCCAGCACCCGGGACCTGGGACGTCGCTTCTTTCGGTCCATGCCCGCTCCTTTCTGATCCAGTTTCTGAAAGCCGGTCACTGAAGTCCGGTTACTGACACTCAGTCATATGAACAGGAATTACGCCACCGCCGTTACGGCCGACGAGTGAGAAGACATTCATGACCGTGTCGCTGTTTGACATCCGCGTCCCCGCCGTTCTCCTGCGGATCGACCGGAATCCCTTTCATCACGGCACGCTCGGGGCCGTACGCTCGCTCGGCAGAGCGGGAGTCGAGGTGCATGTGGTCGCCGATTCGACGGGAAGTCCCGTTTCCAGATCGCGTTTTGTACGGCAGTTGCATCCCCCGCCGCCGCCCGGTTCATCCGCGCGCGACATCGCCGTGTCGCTGCGCCGGGTGGCCGCCCGGGTCACCCGTCCGGCCGTGCTGATCCCGATGGACGACGCGAGCGCCGTCGCCGTGAACCGGATGCGCGACGACCTCACGCCCGCCTATCTGCTCCCGGCGATGCCGGACGCGCTGCCCGAACTCGTCGCCGACAAGGCCGAACTGGCCGATCTGTGCGCCGCCCTGGACGTCCCGCACCCCTCGACGCTGGTGCCCGACAGCCCCGCCCAGGCCGCCGGCGCCGCCTGGCGTCTTGGGCTGCCCGTGGTGGCGAAATGGAGCCGCCCCTGGCTGGTGCCGACCGGAACCGGCCTGCGCAGCACGGTCCTGGTGCGCTCGGCGTCCCAGGCCCGTGAGCTGTACCTGCGCGCCGAGGAGGCGGGCAGCCGCCTGCTGTTGCAGGCCTTCCTGCCCCCGGGCCCCGAACGGGACTGGTTCTTCCACGGGTACGTCGACCGGACGGGCCGTGTCCGCGGCGGCGGGGCCGGCGTCAAACTGCGGTCCTGGCCGCGTGACGCGGGCCTGACGGCGGTGGGCCGCTGGGCCCCCAACCCCACGGTGCGGGCGGTCGCCGAACGCCTCACGGCGGAACTCGGCTACCGGGGCATCCTCGACCTCGACTTCCGCCGCTGCGGCAGCACGGGCCGCTACCACCTCCTGGACTTCAACCCCCGCCCGGGCGCCCAGTTCCGGCTCTTCGCCGACGCGGCCGGCCTGGACGTCGTACGCGCCCAGCACCTCGATCTGACCCACCGTCCGCTGCCGGACGCGGTGCCGCTGGCCGGACGGGAGTTCGTGGTGGAGCCCTACGCCCCGCTCGCCGCGCTGCGGCCCGCGTCCGCCGGCCGGGAACACGCCTGGCACGCCTCTGACGACCGCGGCCCCGGGCGCGCCCTGTGGCCCCTGTGGACCCGGCATGTGGCCCGCCGCCTCCGCGACCGCGTGAGCGGCCCCGCGCCGGCCGGACAGGCCGTACCGCCTCACGCGCGCGTGGTGCGCCAGGCGCCCTCCCCCTGTGACGCCCCCCCGACCGACCTGTCGGACGTGAACGACCGGTCCGACGACGAGAAAGCGAGCAGTTGCTGATGTACGACCTGCTGGTGGTGGGCGCGGGCCCGTACGGCCTGTCCATCGCGTCCCACGCCGCGGCCGCCGGACTGAACCTGCGCGTCTTCGGCAGGCCGATGGCCTCCTGGCGCGACCACATGCCGCGCGGCATGTTCCTCAAGTCGGAGCCCTGGGCCTCCAACCTCTCGGATCCGCGCGGCCGTCGGCGCCTCGACGTCTACTGCGCCGGCCAGGGCGTCTCGGCCCGGCACGGGGAACCGGTCCCGGTGGAGATGTTCGCCGACTACGGCCTGTGGTTCGCCCGGCACGCGGTGCCGGAGGTCGACGAGCGCACGGTGACCCGGGTGGCCCCCTGCCCCGGCGGTTTCGAGGCGGTCACGGACGACGGCCAGGTGCTGCACGCCCGCACGGTGGCGCTGGCGGTGGGGGTGATGCCGTTCGTGGAGATCCCGGCCGCCCTGCGGGGGCTCGACGCGTCCCTGGTCTCGCACAGCAGCCACCACAGCGACCTGATCCGCTTCCACGGCAAGGACGTCACCGTGATCGGCGCCGGTCAGGCGGCCCTGGAGACGGCGGCCCTGCTGGCCGAACAGGGCACCCGCGTACGCGTGTTGGCGCGCGCCGCGCGCTTGTCCTGGAACGACGCGCCGCCGCCGTGGGAGCGCCCCTGGTGGCAGTCGGCCCGCTCACCGCACAGCGGCCTGGGTCCCGGCTGGCGCAACTGGTTCTACTCCGAACGCCCCGGCGTCTTCCGCCGTCTGCCGGAGCGGACGCGGACCCGGATCACGGCCTCGGCCCTGGGGCCGGCGGGCGCCTGGTGGGTACGGGACCGGGTCGAGCGGGCCGTCGAGGTCCTGCTCGCCCACGAGGTCACCTCGGCGCGGGCGGTGCCGGGCGGGGTGCGTCTGGAGGTCCTCAGCCGAGCGAACGGCTCGCATCCTCCGCTGCGTTCGGTCGAGACCGAGCATGTGGTCGCCGCCACCGGCTTCACCGCCTCGCTCGACCGGCTGACCCTGCTCTCCGCCGACCTGCGCGACAGTCTGAGCACCATGATCGACGGTTCCCCGGAGGTCGGGCGGGACTTCGAGTCGTCGTACCCCGGCCTGTTCCTGGCGGGTCTGGTCACGGCCTCCGGGTTCGGCCCGGCGATGCGGTTCGTGCACGGGGCGACCTACACGGCAGGCGCGTTGGTGCGGGGGGTGCGGCGCCATCTGCGGGTCCGCCCGCTCAGCGGGGCGATCCCGGCGCCCGGACGGCCCTCACCGAGCGAGACCCCGACGCGGGCGTACGGCTGATCGCCCTTCCCCGCACGGGCGCGGGTGCCGGACGAGGACCCGTCCGGCACCCGGTGCGACTCCCCTCGGCACTACCGCCGGGACGCGGCCCGGCCCCGTCGGTACAGCACGGCCCCGGCCACGATCATCGCGGCGCTCGCGCCGGAGGCGGCGAGCATGGCCTCGCTGTTGCTGCCGGTGTGGGGCAGCTGGGGCGGCGGGGTGTGGTCGCCGCCGTTCGGAGGCGGGGTGTGGTGCCCTCCGCCGTGGGACGGCGGGGTGCTCTCGCCGCCGCCGTAGGGAGGCGGGGTGTGGTGTCCGCCGCCGCCTCCGCCACCGCCGTAGGGGGGCGGGGTGTGGTTTCCGCCGCCGTTGGGAGGCGGGGTGTGGTGGCCACCACCGTTGGGGGGCGGCGTGTGGTGCCCTCCACCGTGGTCGCAGGGCGGGGTGTGGTCGCCTCCACCATGGGGCGGCTGCGTGGTCCCACCGCCGTACGGGGGCGGGGTATGGTCCCCTCCGCCATACGGCGGCTGGGAGGAGTGACCGCCGTGCGGGGGCGGGGTGTGGTCCCCTCCGCCATGCGACGGCGGGGAGGAGTGACCGCCGTACGGGGGCGGGGTGTGGTCCCCTCCACCATGCGGCGGCGGGGAGTGGTGACCGCCACCGGGCGGGGGCGTGTGGTCGCCGTGTCCGGGGGGCGGCGTGTGGTCGACATGCCCGGGTGGCTGGGTGTGGTCGCCGTATCCGCCGCCGCCACCGTTGTCGCCGCCCCCGTGGCCGCCGTACCCCGTGTCGCCGTAGCCGGAGTCCTCGTCGCCGTACCCCGTGTCGTCGCCGAAGTCCCCGTGCGACCTCTGGTGTGGGGGGTGCTTGTGGGAACCCGAGTCGCTCGCACAGTGGTTGCCGAAGGCCGGGTCGAGTCCGGCGACCACGTTGACGGAGTCGCCGCAGGCGTTGACCGGCACCTCGACGGGGGCCTCTACGTTGTTGCCGGACAGGAGGCCCGGCGAGCCCTTGGTGGCCCCGCCCGTGTGCGAGTCGGCGAGGGCGGGGCTGCCGTACAGGGACAGGATGCTCGTCGCGGCGGCGGCCGCGACCATTCCCTTGCTCAGGGTCTGTCGCACTCTCGTTGTCTTCCTGCTGGGAGAAGTGGGAAAAGCCGGCCCTGGAACGGAGACAAGACGTCCAGGGCCGGCCATGACACAGCCGCGAGGCTGATGCTTCGAGCGTTACGTCGTCAGTCGTTGCTGCACGAGTTGCCGATGGCGGGGTTCAGCAGACCGATGACGTTGACGGTGTTGCCGCACACGTTGACCGGCACGTGGATCGGGATCTGGACCACGTTGCCCGAGAGAACACCCGGGGAACCGATCGCGGCACCCTCGGCCTCGGCGTCCGCGAAGGCCGGGGCGGCCATGCCGAGAGCCATGATCACGCCCGCGACGACAGCGGCGGTCTTCTTCATGAGCTTTCCCTTCTCTGCGGTCATGTCCTGGTGACGGCCGAAACCGAGCGAGCACAGCTTGAACGGCTCGCACCATGACCTGCAGGCTGCAAAACGAGGGATAGACAGCGGAAGAAACTGCGGAACGTGGGGTGCGGGACAATTCACTCGAACGCCCCGTGTTGAATCGCCGATTTGACCCATGAGGAGCAGAAAACCCCTCTCCCAGGGCGTACCCACCATAGGAAAAGCGGCCCGGTCGGCTCGCCCGGAAGAGGGCGGGCCGGCGGGCCGCTTCGGTTGTGCCGCGATCAGCTGTTGCTGGCGCCGTTTCCGGACAGGACCGGGATGTTGTCGACGATGTGCGACAGCGGCTCGTCACCCTTGGCCTGCGTCGAGTTCTCGGCGCACTGCTGGTTCTGCGGGGCCGACAGGACCGGGATGTCCTGGACGCCGACGTTGGCGATGAGGGCGACGAGGGACTGGGCGTTCACCTTCGCCGGCAGGCCGACACAGAGCTTGTTCGCCGTGCCCTGGACCAGGGAGGCCTGGGGGCTCATGGCACCCTTGGTCGTGCCGTTGCCGTAGACCTGCGCGGCACCGTTGCCGTTGGCGGTGCTGACGCCGTCGTCGTTGCCAATGGCCAGCGCCTGGGGCGCGAGGGCCGCCGAAGCACCGACGACGGACGCCGCGACCGCCGTGACGGCCATTGCCTTCTTGAACATTTCTCCGGTCCTTTCCTGGAGGCGCACACTCCTGCCCCCCCCATCAACCAGGGGCGGAGGTTTTGGTTCCGCCGCTTCACCCTGTCGGGATTCGCCTGCGGCCATTGGAGTGAACGGGAGCAACCAAGCGGACCGGGCCGAGTTGTTCAGGGCGCTCCGGTGGACGGGGTTACTCCAGAAGGGACCAGCAAGTGATCAAGAAGGTTATGTCGGCCGCTGTGGTCGCCGCTTCCGTTGTCGGAGCCTCGGCCGCGTTCGCGCCCCAGGCGCTGGCGATCGGCAACGACGGTGGCGTCAAGACCGTCAACGGCAACGGCTCCGAGCAGATCTACGGCAACCAGGCGACGTACGGGAACATGAGCCCGCAGATGGCCCTGGTCCAGGGCTCGCTGAACAAGCCCTGCATCGGCCTGCCCGCGAAGGTCAACGCCCAGTCCATCCTCTCCGCGGTCAACATCGGCGTGCAGGACATCCCGATCCTCTCGGCCCCGCAGAACCAGCAGTGTGTCGAGAACTCCACCCAGGCCAAGGGCGACGAGCCGCTGTCGCACATCCTGGACAACATCCCGGTCCTGTCCGGAAACGGCGCCAGCAACAGCTGATCGGACGACGCACACAGCGGGCCGCCGAATTATCGGCGGCCCGTTCGCTTACCTTCCTCGCATGGCGAAGAACCCTTTGCGTTTCCGGACATCACTGCGGCGCCTGCTCGTTCCGGGAATGGTGCTGCTGGCCGCCGTACCCCTTCTCGGCAACTCCGCGTTCCGCGCTCCCGAGAAAGCGGCGCACGGAACGAACATCCTTCTGCTGGGAACCGACGGCCGCGACACCATCACGGCCGAGGAAAAGCGAAAGTTCCACGCGGGCGGTGTCGCCTGCGACTGCACGGACGTGATGATGCTCGTCCATGTCTCCGAACGCCGGGACCGAGTGAGCGTGGTCGGTCTGCCGCGCGATTCCCTGGCGCAGATTCCCGCCCGGCGCGACGATTTCACCGGGAAGGAGCGCCCGGCGCATCCGGCGAAACTCAACAACGCCTATGCCGAGGGCGGCGCCCAGCTCACCGTGCGCACGGTGCAGGACATGACGCACGTGCCGATCGACCACTTCCTGCAGATCGACTTCCGCCGGTTCCTGGACGCCGTCGAGCAGGTCGGCGGGGTCGAGGTGTGCACGGCGCGCCGGCTGAAGGACTCGGCCACCAAGCTCGACCTCGCGCCCGGCAGGCACCGGCTCGGCGGCGGGCGGTCCCTGCAGTACGTCCGCTCGCGCCATGTGGACTCCTCGGCGGACCTCGGCCGGATCCAGCGTCAGCAACGGTTCCTGGTCGCGGCGTTGCGGGACCTGATGTCCCGGCGGGTGCTCACCGACCCCGAGGCGATGGCGCGCGTCGGGCGCACCCTTCTCGGTGCCGCCTCCGTCGACCAGGGCTTCGGCGCGGATGATCTGGTGGAGCTGGCGTCGGTGCTGAGCCGGGTGCCGCTGTCGCACACCGAGTTCGCCACCGTGCCGATCGCCGACTTCAACCCGGTCATCGAGGGCGTCGGGTCGACCCTGCGCTGGGACCGCGAGAAGGCCGACCAGGTGTTCGCGGGCCTGGTCGCCGACCGGCCGCTGATCCCGGCCGGGCAGAGCCCCCGCCCGAGCGACCCGCCGCGTATGCAGGGATACCTCCCTGTCCGGGGAAGCTCCCTCGCCTGTCGGTAACGAGATAACACTTTCTCTCCCGCACTGGGCCGAACGGGGCATACGGCGCAACCAAACCCGCGGCCGGCGGTTGATCAAAACGCGGCTCTGCAACGGGGTCCGCTCTCCGAAACTTCGCACCGGAGTCCGCTCTCCGAAAGGGAACGAACATGAAGAAGCTGTGGGCAAGCGCGGCCATCGCCGCCTCCATCGCCGGCGTGACGGCCGCCGGCGCCGCCCCGGCGCTGGCGATCGGCAACGACGACGGCGTGCAAACCGTCAACGGCAACGGCGCCGTCCAGAAGTACGGCAACCAGGCCACGCACGGAGACATGAGCCCCCAGCTCTCGCTCGTGCAGGGCACCCTGAACAAGCCCTGCGTCGGCCTGCCCGCGAAGGTCAACGTGCAGTCCGTCGCCGCCCTCATCGCCAACGTCGGCGTGCAGGACATCCCGATCCTCTCGGCCCCGCAGAACCAGCAGTGCACCGAGAACTCCACCCAGGCCAAGGGCGACGAGCCGCTGTCGCACATCCTGGACAACATCCCGGTCCTGTCGGGCAACGGCGCCAGCAACAGCTGACCGCAGCACCGCCGAAGCGGGCCGCCGAGCACATCGGCGGCCCGCTTTCGTGTGCCCGGGCGGCTACTTGGCGTACAGCGCCTCGATCTCGTCCGCGTACGCGGCCCGCACGGCGTGCCGCTTGACCTTCAGGGACGGGGTGAGCAGGCCGTTCTCCTCGTTGAACTCGCCCTCGACCAGCCTGAAGGCGCGGATCGACTCGGCGCGCGAGACGGCCTCGTTGGCGTAGTCGACGGCCCGCTGGACGTCGGCGCGCATCCGGGGGTCGCCTATCACCTCGGACATCGGGGTGTCGGCGGGCAGCCCGCGAACGGACAGCCAGTGGGCGACCGCCTCGGGTTCGAGGGTGATCAGGGCGGCGACGAAGGGACGGTTGTCGCCGACGACGACGCACTGGCCGATCGGCGGGCGGCTGCGCAGCCGGTCCTCCAGGACGGCCGGGGAGACGTTCTTGCCGCCCGAGGTGACGAGGATGTCCTTCTTGCGGCCGGTGATGGTGAGATAGCCGTCCTCGTCGAGCGCGCCGAGGTCGCCGGTGGCGAACCACTCGTCCTGGAGCACGGCGTCCGTGGCCGCCGGGTTGTTCCAGTAGGCGCCGAAGACGATGCCGCCCTTGATCAGGACCTCGCCGTCGTCGGCGATGCGCACCGCGGTGCCGGGGACGGGCTGGCCGACGGTGCCCGGGCGGGGCCTGAGCGGGGGCACGATGGTGGCGGCCGCGCTGGTCTCGGTCAGGCCGTAGCCCTCGTAGACGATGATCCCGGCTGCGTAGAAGAAGAGGTTGAGGTTGCGGTCGAGCGGGGAGCCGCCGCTGATGGCGTAGCGCATGCGGCCGCCGAGTTCCTTGCGGACGCGGCGGTAGACCAGCAGGTCGTAGAGGGCCCAGGCGGCGTACAGGGCGGGGCCCGGGCCCTTGCCCCGGTCGAGGAACTTGTCGAGGTACGCCGCTCCGAAGCGGACGCCGACACGGTCGGCGCGGTCGAAGGAGGCGCCCCGGCCGACCTTCTCGGCGGTGGCGCGGCCGGTGTCGTGGATCTTCTCGAAGAGATACGGCACACCGACCAGGAAGGTGGGGCGGAACTCCTTGAGAGCGGGCCGGAGTTCGTCGGGCTTGATGCTGGGGCAGTGGCCGATCTCGATGCGGGCCATCAGACAGGCGATCTGCAGGGTGCGGCCGAGGATGTGGGCGAGCGGGAGGAAAAGGAGGGTGGAGGCCTGCTGACGGGTGACCTCCTTGAAGACGGGGTGCAGCAGCTCGACCGTGTTGGCGGCCTCGGCGTGCAGGTTGGCGTGGGTGAGCACACAGCCCTTGGGCCGGCCGGTGGTGCCGGAGGTGTAGCAGATCGTCGCGATCGTGCCGGGCGTCAGGGCGGTACGGCGCTTGGTGACCTCCTCGTCGGGGACGTCCCGGCCGAGGACGGTGAGCTCGGTGAGCGCGTCTTCGTCCAACTCCCAGGTGCGGGGCGGGGTCGGGTGGCCGGCGGTTCCGGTCGTCACCGTGGCGGTGTTGTCGGCGGACTCGGTGACGACGAAGCGGGCGCCGGAGTCGCGGACGATCCACTCGACCTGCTCGGCGGAGGAGGTGGCGTAGACCGGGACGGTCTGGCCGCCGGCCGCCCAGATGGCGAAGTCGAGGACCGTCCACTCGTAGCGGGTGCGGGACATCACCGCGACCCGGCCGCCCGGTTCGAGGCCGGCCGCGATCAACCCCTTGGCTACGGCGCTCACTTCGCGGGCGAAGGCGGCCGCGGTGACCGGCTGCCAGGTGCCGTGCAGCCTGCGGCGCAGGATCACGGCATCCGGGGCCTCGGCCGCGTTGGTGTAGGGCAGGTCGGCGGTGCTGCGGGTGGTGGGGGTCTTCGCCATCGGCGCGGTGCGGGCCTCGCGCACCGCGCCGGACGCGTCCCTGACGACCTCGACCCTGGTGCGCGCGGCCAGGTCACCGCGCTGTTTCGCCCGCTTCAGATCCTTGCGTACGCCCATGGCGGCTCCCGGTCGGCTCGAACTGGGAGCACAACTTACCCGCAAGTAAGAAGGAGTCAATGGGGCCGGATCATTTCATGAGGCTCGCCTCGTCGATCGCCTCCGCCAGCCGGTCGACGTCCTGGTCTTCGGTCTTCTTCGCCAACGCGTGGGCCCGCTCGCCGAGTTCGCCGAGGCCGGGGTTGCCGGGGAGGGAGCCGACGTCGTCGGCCTCGGACGCGCGGGTGCGCAGGGTGTCGGCGAAGTAGGCGGCGATCGCGGTGACCTGGAAGCGGCTGGGGGCGCTCCACACGTCGTCGTGCAGGGCGTCGGTCTCCAGCTGGCCGGACTCCTCGTGCGGGGCGCGGGACTTCGGGTCGAGCCAGCGGACGCTGGCGGTGGCGAGGTGGCCGTCGGCGCCGGGCTTGGTGCGCACGGCGTACAGGGCGGTGACGGTGTGGCCGGGGCCGACCTCGCCGCCGTCGACATTGTCGTCGCGGAAGTCCTCGTCGGCGACCTTGCGGTCGTCGTAGCCGACGAGGTGGAACTCGGCGACGGTCTCCGGGTCGAAGGCGACCTGGGCCTTGGCGTCCCGGGCAGTGAGCTCGATGTTCTGCGGGAGCTGGTCGACGAAGACCTTGCGGGCGTCGTCGTCGCCGGAGACGTAGGCGGTGTGGCCGTCGCCCTTGTCGGCGAGGCGTTCCATCAGGGCGTCGCCGTAGTCGCTGCCGACGCCGACCCCGAAGAGGGTGATGCCGTGGTCGCGGCGTTCGCGGGAGACGCGTTCGAGGATGGAGTCGGCGTGCGTGTCGCCGGTGTTGGCGAGACCGTCGGAGATCAGTACGACCCGGTTGGTGGCGCCCTCGCGCAGGCCGTCGGTGGCGGTGGCGTAGCCCTTCTCGACGCCCGCGCCGAGGTTGGTGGAGTCCTCGGTCTCGAGGTCGTCGACGGCGTCGTGGACCCTGCCGCGGTGGCCGCCGAGGCGGGTCATCGGCAGGACGGTCCGCGCCTCGTCGCTGAAGGTGACCAGGGCGACCGAGTCGTCGTCGCCGAGCTGGTCGGTCATCGTGTCGAGGGACTTCTTCGCCAGGTCGAGGCGGCCGGGCTCACCCATGGAGCCCGAGACGTCGACGACGAACGTGAGCGCGGCGGGCGGGCGTTCGCCGGAGTCGGCGGCGCGGGTGGCGAGGCCGACGCGGACCAGGGACCAGGCGGCGCTGTCGGTGCGGGCCCCGTCGACGGTGACCGAGAAGCCGTTGCCGTCGGGGCGGTCGTAGTCCTGACGGAAGCTGTTGACGAACTCCTCGGGGCGCACCTGCGAGGGGTCCGGCAGCCGGCCGTCGGCGAGAACCCGGCGGGCGTAGCCGTAGGAGGCGGTGTCGACGTCGAGGGCGAAGGTGGAGAGGTGGTCGGCGGACGGGCTGTCGTCCGGGCTCACTCCGCGCTGCTCCCCGGCCGCCGCCGAGCCGGCCGGGGCCGGGAGGCCGCCGGTGCGGTTCGGGCGGTCCGCCGACGTGGTGTTGCTGTCCTGGCCCGCGCTGCACGCCGTGAGCAGCAGGCCGCCCGTCGCCGCGAGGGCGAGCAGGGCGATGCGCAGCCGTCGGGTACGACGGTGTGCCGTGCCGGGCCCTGGTGCTGGGTACCGCTGCTCCATCTTCCGTGCCCCCTCTGCCGATTGACCGGTGGTTCGAACGGCCGTGTTGGCGTCGCCGTCTGTGACTGTGACGGCGGAGGGGGTCGGAACGTGCGTGACGAACCGTTGCGGATGGATCTCGAAGCGGCCACGATCATGGCCCGCCGAGACCGGTGGGTGACCCTCCGTTGACCTAGGAGACCACGTCCTTGCGGGCGAAACCGCGGAAGGCCAGGGCGAACAGGACGAGCGCGTACGTTATGGAAATCGCCGTGCCCTGGATCATGCCGGACCACTCAGGATGCGGCTGGACGGCGTCCGCCCACGCGAACTGCCAGTGCGCGGGCAGGAAGTCCCGCCAGTGACCGAGGGCGGTCACGGCGTCCAGGACGTTGCCGACGATGGTCAGGCCGACCGCGCCGCCGACCGCGCCGAGCGGTGCGTCGGTCTTGGTCGACAGCCAGAACGCCAGTCCCGCGGTGACCAGTTGGGACACGAAGATGTACGCCACCACCACCAGCAGTCGCTGCGTGGCCGTGCCGGTGTCCAGCGCGCCGCCGGTGGGTATCTGCAGCGGGCCCCAGCCGTAGCCGGCCGTGCCGACGGCCAGGGCGACCACCGGCAGCAGGATCATCGCGGCGAGGCTGAGGCCGAGTCCGACGACGAGCTTGGACCACAGCAGGCGGGCGCGCGGCACGGGTGCGGCCAGCAGATAGCGCAGGGAGGACCAGCCGGCCTCCGAGGCGACCGTGTCCCCGCAGAACAGGGCGACCGGGATGACCAGCAGGAAGCCGGCCGACACGAACAGGTTGACGGCGGCGAAGTTGGCGCCGGACGCCGTCGCCGTGTCCATCAGCGTCACCTGGCCGTTGCGCTCGCTCGGGTTGCCGATCGCGAAGGCGATCAGCAGCACGAACGGCAGCGCGGCGAGGATCGCGCCCATGACGAGCGTGCGGCGGCGCTTCAACTGCCGTACCAGCTCGACCCGCAGGGGCAGGGTGCGGCCGGCCCGGTAACCGGAGGCGGTCTCGGTGCGCTCGACGAGCGTGCTCATGCGGAACCTCCGATCAGAGTGAGGAAGGCATCCTCCAGGCGGCGGTGCGGGCCCACCGACCGGACGGGCACTTCGAGCCGTACGAGCTCGACGACCAGGCGCTGCGCGCTGCCGCCGGGGTCGAGCCGGACCAGGAGGCCGCCGTCGGCGGGCACCGCGGAGGCGACGCCCGGCAGGGTGGCGACCTTCTCGACGACCGGCTCCTCCACGGGCGCGGCGGTGCCCACGAGCAGGGTGTCGCCCGAGCCGATGATCTCCCCGACCGGTCCCGCCTGGACGAGCCGGCCGCGGTCCATGACGACGAGGTGCGTGCAGGACTGCTCGACCTCCGCGAGGAGGTGGCTGGAGACGATGACCGTACGGCCGGCGGCCGCGTAGCGGATCATCACCTCCCGCATCTCGCGGATCTGCGGCGGGTCCAGGCCGTTGGTCGGTTCGTCGAGGATGAGCAGGTCCGGCAGGCCCAGCAT
Organism: Streptomyces sp. NPDC006476; assembly: GCF_040612015.1. Classification (NCBI taxonomy): domain Bacteria; kingdom Bacillati; phylum Actinomycetota; class Actinomycetes; order Kitasatosporales; family Streptomycetaceae; genus Streptomyces; species Streptomyces sp. NPDC006476. The sequence continues at coordinate 43,092 of NZ_JBEXPK010000017.1, forward strand.
GGCCTGGGCGATGGCCAGGCGCTGGCGCATGCCCTGGGAGTAGGTGCGCACGGCCCGGGCGAGCGCGTCGCCGAGCCCGGCGATCTCCAGGGCCTCCTCCAGATGGGCGTCCTCGGGCGGGCGGCCCGTGGCCCGCCAGTACAGCTCCAGGTTCTCCCGGCCGGAGAGGTGCGGCAGGAAGCCCGCGCCCTCCACGAAGGCGCCGACCCGGGAGAGGACCGGGGCGCCGGGGCGGATGGCGTGGCCGAAGACGCGGATCTCGCCGGCGTCCGGCTTGATCAGGCCCATCAGCATGCGCAGGGTGGTCGTCTTGCCCGCGCCGTTCGGCCCCAGCAGGCCGAGGACCTGGCCCTTCTCGACGCGGAAGGTCACCTCCCGCACCGCGTACCGGTCGGCGGAGCGGGCGTACCGCTTGCTGAGGCCGGTGATCTGCAGCGGGATCTCGGCGAGGCCGGGGTCGGGCGGCGGTGCCGCGGTCGTGCGGCGACGGCTCGTCAGGAGCAGGGCCAGGGCGATGACCGCGCCGGCCAGCGGCAGCCACCACACCCAGGACGGCAGCGGGGCGGCGGCGGTCGTCACACCGGGGGCCGTGGGCACCGTGAGGTCGCCCTTCAGCGAGACGGTGTACGTCGCCGGGGCGGTCGGGGAGGCGTAGCCGAGGTCGGTGGAGGCGAGGACCAGGCGCAGCCGGTGGCCCTGCTCGACCTCGTGGTCGATCGCCGGGAGGGTGATCGTGACGTCCTGGCCGGCCTTGGCGCCCTCGACGCGGACAGGCGTCACCAGCTGGGAGGGCAGCACGGGGGTGCCGCCGCCGAGCCCAACGTCGTACACCTTCGCGAAGAGCACGGCGTCGTCGCTCGTCGACGTCACGTGCACGGTGACGGTCGGCGATCCTGTGACGCGCAGGCCGGTGCTGAGCGGCGCCGACTCGAACCGGGCGTACTGGCCGGGGAAGTCCAGCGAGACGCCGACGCCGAGCGAGGACAGCTGGGCGAGGCCGCCCGCGCCGCCGAGGCCGGGCAGCGCCGAGACCCCGGGCGGGGTGGCGCCGGGCGGGTTGTCGAAGCGCTGCTGGGTGCCGCGCAGGACGACCGGGCGCCGCCCGCTCTCCAGGCCCGGGTAGGTGGTGTCGGTGGCGCCGCGCAACTGGGCCGCGCCGCTGGTGGAGTCGACGCCTCCGGTGCGGGTGACGCGGAAGGCCGGGCCGGTGTCGGTGCCCTTGTCGTCCTTGAGGTACCGGTCGAACCAGGCACGCACGCGTGACTGCGTCCGCCCGGTCTCCATGTCGCCGCCGTCGTGTCCGCCGGCGATCCAGTCGACGTCCACCGGTGCGCCGTTGGCGCGGATCGCCTTCGCGGCGGCGTCCGCCTGGCCGAGCGGGAAGAGGGAGTCGGTCTGGCCCTGCATCAGCAGGGTGGGCACCTTGATGCGGCTGCCGACGGCGGAGGGGGAACGGGCCTGGAGCAGCTCGCGGGCCTGGGCGTCGGGCCTGCCCGACTCGGCGACCCGCTCGTACATCCGGCACAGCTGCGGCTCGAACTTCTCGCAGCCGCCGCCGGAGTTGACGAAGATGCCGGCCCACAGCTTCTTGAAGACGCCGTTCGGGAACAGGGCGTCCGCGAGGTTCCAGTAGGTGATCGCCGGGGCGATGGCGTCCACGCGCTGGTCGTAACCGGCGGCGAGCAGGGAGATCGCGCCGCCGTACGAGGCACCGGCGACGCCCACGCGCGGGTCGCCGGGCTTGTCGAGCTGGACCTGGGGCTGCTTGGCCAGCCAGTCGACGAGCTGGGAGACGTCCTCGACCTCGCCCTTGGGGTCGTTGAGGCCGATGTTGCCCGTGGACCTGCCGAAGCCCCGGGCGGACCAGGTCAGTACCGCGTAGCCGTCTCTGGCGAGGTCCTCCGCCTGCTGCCGTACGTCCTGCTTGCTGCCCCCGAAGCCGTGGGCCAGCAGCACGGCGGGCCTGCGGCCGGCGGGACCGGACGTGAAGTACGAGGTGTCGATGCGGACACCGTCGATGGCCATGATGCGGTCGGTCTCGTGCACCGCGGGCTTGCTGTCCGAGGCGACGGCCGTCCACGTTCCCGCGCCCGCGAGTACGACGACGGCGGCCCCGGCGGCCAGCAGCCGTCGGGGCCTCCGCAGCAGCCCTCGCGGGCGGGGCAGTCGAAGATCCATGCGTCAACCGTAAAGGGCGCCGCCGACAATGAAGGCAGACCCCGGGGTGAACCCCCGGCCATCCCACGGACGTACGGCCCACCCGGTACGTACACCAGGTGCGGTAGGAAAGGCTATGCCCGGGCGTCCTCCGGGATTGATACGAGCCACCTCGTGTCCTTGCGGGGGCGGAGGTACAGGGCCCAGTACAGGGTCGCCGCCGCCGTGATGCCGCCCGTCCAGAGCAGGTAGGTCGTCTCCTGCTGGGTGAGGATGTAGGCGAGGACCGCGATGAGGAGGACCGGCATCGCGGGCCACAGGGGCATGCGCCAGGCCGGGGTGTGCCGGTGGGCGCCGCGGCGCGAGAGCAGCGCGGCCACCGCGACCAGGAGGTACATGCCGGTCACCGAGACGCCCGTGACGCCGTACAGGGTGTCCAGGTTGACGAAGCAGAGCAGGGCGCCGGGGACGCCGACGGCGAGCGTGGCGACCCAGGGGGAGCCGAAGCGGCCGAGCTTGGCGAAGACGTCGTTGACCGGCTGGGGCCAGGCCTTGTCGCGGGCCGAGGCGAACAGGACGCGGGAGTTCTGGATGACCATGACGATGCCCGCGTTGATGATCGCGAGGGCCACGCAGAGGCTGACGAAGGTGCCGACCGCGGAGTCGGACCAGGCGGTGACCATGGAGCTGATGTCGCCGCCGGTCAGCTCGGAGAGGTCCGAGGCGCCCAGGGTGATCGCCACCACCGGCACCAGGATGATCACCGTCGAGATGGCGAGGGTGGCCAGGACGGTGCGGGCGACGTTGCGGCGCGGGTGCTCCAGCTCCTCGGAGAGGTAGACGGCCGTCGAGAAGCCCTGGGTGACGAAGAGGGCGATGGCCAGCCCCGAGACCACCAGCATGGCGGTCACCGTGTCCGTGTGACCGTGCGCGCCCGTCACCTGCATCGAGGTGAGGCTGCCGAGGCCGCGGTGGCTGTGGGTGAAGCCCAGCAGGGCGACGACGCCGGCCGCGATGACCTCAAGGACCAGGAAGATGCCGGTGATCCAGGCGTTGGCGCGCAGGTCGAGCAGGCCCGCGAGGGTGGCCAGGAGCATCACGCCGGCGCCGGTCATGGCGGGGTCGAGGTGGACGACCGGGGCGAGGTAGTCGGCCGTGCCCATAGCGATCACCGGCGGCACGATCATGACGACCAGCAGGGAGAGGACGAAGACCAGCCAGCCCGCGAGCCGGCCCGCCATCGTGGAGACCATGGCGTACTCGCCGCCCGCGCTGGGGATGAGGGTGCCCAGCTCGGAGTAGCAGAACGCCACGGCGATACAGAGGAGGGAGCCGATGGCGATCGTCAGGGCGGTGGCGGTGCCGAGCGAGCCGAAGAGGTCCGGCACGACCACGAACAGCGTGGAGGCCGGGGTGACGCAGGAAAGGGTGAGGAGGGTTCCGCCGACGACCCCGAGGGAGCGCTTGAGCGCCTTGGGGCCGGTGCCCGTCGCCTCGGGGACGGCGGTGTCGACAGGGCGGAGCGTGTCGGTCATACGGCGGATTCCGATCGACTCGTGCGGATGCCTCCGGCGGCTGCGGTGATGCTGCATGGAACCCCGACGAAAACCGAGGCGTCAATAGGTGTTTACCTACGGAATTCGTAGATCGAAAGCCTTCGGACGCGCGTATACGGCACTTTGTTGCCGCCGCTTCCGCTGTATTGAGCCGTACGGGAACCGCAGGGCCGCGGCGAAAAAACGTGGGGACACGGGGCGGCCGGGGTGGGGTTCTTCGGGGCGGGCGACGGTCGCGACGTCCGCGTGCGGGGCCGAGGGCACGAAGACGGCGGCCCAGGCGGTGAACAACGCGGACAAGATCATGGCCGGCCGTGCTATCCCGGGCCACGGGCTGGCCTTCGACGTCGAGATGGACACCAGGGCCGCGCAGATACAGCAACTGCACGCCTCCCCGACGACCCGGGTGCTGATGGTGAACGGCGCCGCCTGGCCCCACCCGCTGCGCAGACCGGGGATCTCACCGAGCGGATGAAGAAGGCCCGGGAGCAGCAGGGCTGATCCCGGGCCCGGGGTGCCGGACGGCGTCGTCAGTGGTTGCGGGGGAAGCCCAGGTCGACGCCCGCCGGGGCCTCGGAGGGGTCGGGCCAGCGGGTGGTGACGACCTTGCCTCGGGTGTAGAAGTGCGTGCCGTCGTTGCCGTAGATGTGGTGGTCGCCGAAGAGGGAGTCCTTCCAGCCGCCGAAGCTGTGGTAGCCGACGGGGACCGGGATCGGGACGTTGACGCCGACCATGCCGGCCTCGATCTCCAGCTGGAAGCGGCGGGCGGCGCCGCCGTCCCGGGTGAAGATCGCGGTGCCGTTGCCGAACGGGGAGGCGTTGATGAGGGCCACGCCGTCCTCGTAGGTGTCCACGCGCAGCACGGTCAGCACGGGGCCGAAGATCTCGTCCTGGTAGGCCTTGGCGGTGGTCGGCACCTTGTCGAGCAGGGAGATGCCGATCCAGTGGCCGTCCTCGAAACCGTCCACGGTGTGGCCGGTGCCGTCGAGGACGACCTCGCAGCCCTCGGCGGCTGCGCCGGAGACGTAGGAGGCCACCTTGTCGCGGTGGGCGGCGGTGATCAGCGGGCCCATCTCGGAGGTGGGGTCGTTGCCGGGGCCGATCTTGATCTTCTCGGCGCGCTCGCGGATCTTCTCCACCAGCTCGTCGCCGATCGCGCCGACCGCCACGACCGCGGAGATGGCCATGCAGCGCTCGCCCGCCGAGCCGTAGGCGGCGGACACGGCCGCGTCGGCCGCCGCGTCCAGGTCGGCGTCCGGGAGGACCAGCATGTGGTTCTTGGCGCCGCCCAGGGCCTGCACACGCTTGCCGTTGGCGGAGGCGGTGGTGTGGATGTAGCGGGCGATCGGGGTCGAGCCGACAAAGGAGACGGCCTTGACGTCCGGGTGCTCCAGGAGCCGGTCGACGGCCACCTTGTCGCCGTGGACGACGTTGAAGACACCGTCCGGCAGGCCGGCCTCGGCCAGCAGCTCGGCGATCTTGATGGAGGCCGAGGGGTCCTTCTCGGACGGCTTCAGCACGAAGGTGTTGCCGCACGCGATGGCGATCGGGAACATCCACATCGGGACCATCGCCGGGAAGTTGAACGGCGTGATGCCCGCGACGACACCCAGCGGCTGGCGGATCGAGGCCACGTCGACCCGGGTGGCGACCTGCGTCGACAGCTCACCCTTGAGCTGCACGCTGATGCCGCAGGCCAGGTCGACGATCTCCAGACCCCGAGCGACCTCGCCGAGCGCGTCGGAGTGGACCTTGCCGTGCTCGGCGGTGATCAGCTCGGCGATCGCGTCCCGGTTGGCGTCCAGCAGCGCACGGAACTTGAACAGGATCTCCGTGCGCCTGGCCAGCGAGGACTGGCCCCAGGTCGCGTAGGCGTCCTTGGCGGCCGCGACCGCCGCGTCGACCTCCTCGACGGAGGCGAAGGCGACCTTCGTGGTGACCGCGCCGGTGGCCGGGTCGGTGACCGGCCCGTGGTTGCCCGACGCGCCTTCGACGGTCTTGCCGCCGATCCAGTGGTTGACGATCTTCGTCATGCCCGGTTTCTCCTTCACAGATGGCGGCGTCGGGTGGAGACGTGCCGTTCGTAGAGCTCTCGTGCCTTGACCGCCGACGGTCGGGTCGCGGTCTCGGCCACAGGTACATCCCACCAGGCCTGCGCGGGAGGCGCCCCCGACACTGTGTCTGCCGTTTCGGTCTCGACGTAGACACATGTGGGCGTGTCGGCGGCGCGGGCCTCGGCGAGCGCCTCGCGCACGTCCGAGACGGTCTTCGCGCGCAGGACGCGCATGCCCAGGCTGGCGGCGTTGGCGGCCAGGTCCACGGGCAGCGGCGCCCCCGTGTACGTGCCGTCGTCGGACGGGAAGCGGTAGGCGGTGCCGAACCGCTCGCCGCCGACCGACTCGGACAGACCGCCGATCGAGGCGTACCCGTGGTTCTGGATCAGCAGGATCTTGATCGCCACGCCCTCCTGCACGGCGGTCACGATCTCCGTCGGCATCATCAGATAGGTGCCGTCGCCGACGAGCGCCCACACGGGCCGGTCGGGCGCGGCCATCTTCACGCCGATCGCGGCCGGGATCTCGTAGCCCATGCAGGAGTATCCGTACTCCAGGTGGTACTGGTCCCGCGAGCGCGCCCGCCACAGCTTGTGCAGGTCGCCGGGGAGGGAGCCGGCCGCGTTGATGACGATGTCGCTCTCGTCGACGATCGCGTCCAGCGCACCCAGCACCTGCGGCTGCGTCGGCCGTACGTCCGGCTCGTCGGCCTCGTAGCAGGCGTCGACGCGCTGCTCCCAGCGCTCCTTGTCCTCGGTGTACTCGGCGACGTAGGAGGCGGCGACCCGGTGGTCGTGGATCTCCAGGGCCTGGGTCAGCTCCTCCAGGCCGCTGCGGGCGTCCGCGATCAGCGGCAGTCCGGCGAGCTTGTGGCCGTCGAAGGGCGCGATGTTGAGGTTGAGGAAGCGGACGCCCTCGCCGCCGAAGAGGGTGCCGGAGGCGGTGGTGAAGTCGGTGTAGCGGGTGCCGACGCCGATCACCAGGTCGGCCGTGCGGGCGAGTTCGTTGGCGGTGGCCGTGCCGGTGTGGCCGATCCCGCCCACGTCCTGGGGATGGTCGTACCGCAGGGAGCCCTTGCCGGCCTGGGTGGAGGCGACCGGTATGCCGGTGGTCTCGGCGAACTCCGCGAGGGCCTGCTCGGCCCGGCTGTGGTGGACACCGCCGCCGGCGACGACGAGGGGCCGGCGCGCCGACCTGATGGTCCGGACGGCTTCGGCGAGTTCGGTCGGATCGGCACCGGGACGTCGTACGGCCCAGGTCCGCTCGGCGAAGAACTCCTCGGGCCAGTCGTGGGCCTCGGCCTGGACGTCCTGCGGGAGGGCGAGGGTCACGGCGCCGGTCTCGACGGGGTCGCTGAGCACCCGCATGGCGTTGAGGGCCGACGGGATCAGGGCTTCCGGCCGGGTGATCCGGTCGAAGTACCGCGACACCGGGCGCAGGCTGTCGTTGACCGACACATCGCCCGCGTACGGCACTTCGAGCTGCTGGAGGACCGGGTCGGCGGGGCGGGTGGCGAAGACGTCACCCGGCAGCAGCAGGACCGGGAGGTGGTTGATCGTCGCGAGGGCGGCGCCGGTGACGAGGTTGGTGGCGCCGGGGCCGATGGACGTCGTCACCGCGTGGGTGGACAGCCGGCCCGATTGACGCGCGTAGCCGACGGCCGCGTGCACCATGGCCTGTTCGTTGCGGCCCTGGTGGTACGGCATCTCGTCGCGGTGTTCGAGGAGCGCCTGGCCGATGCCGGCCACGTTGCCGTGGCCGAAGATGCCCCAGGTGGCGCCGATCAACCGCCTCCGCTCGCCGTCGCGTTCGGTGTACTGGGCGGACAGGAAGCGGACCAGCGCCTGTGCCACGGTCAGCCGGATCGTCATCGGTACCCCTCCGTGTGGTCCGGGTGGAAGCAGATCCGCCACTCCCGTGTCTCACCCGGTCCCGCCATGACGTTGAGGTAGTACATGTCGTGGCCGGGCTGGGCGATGGACGGGCCGTGCCATCCGTCGGGGACGAGGACGGCGTCGCCGGAGCGGACCTCGGCGAGGACGTCGGATCCGCCCTCACGGGAGGGAGATACGCGCTGATAGCCGAAACCGTTCGGGCCGGCGATCTCGAAGTAGTAGATCTCCTCCAACTCCGCTTCCACGCCGGGCCGGTGCTCGTCGTGCTTGTGCGGTGGGTAGGACGACCAGTTGCCGCCGGGGGTGATCACCTCGACGGCGATGAGCTTGTCGCAGTCGAAGGCGTCGGCGGAGGCGAAGTTGCGGACGTGCCGCAGCTGCGTGCCGCTGCCGCGCTCTTCGACGGGGACCTCCGGCGCGGGGCCGTAGCGGGCGGGGAGTCGTCGCTCGCACTTCGCTCCTGCCAGGGCGAAGCGGCCTCCCGCGCCGGAGGCGATCTGGACCCGGGCGTCACGGGGAACGTAGGCGAAGTCGGTGGCCGACTCGAAAACGCTTGCCCTGCCCAGGAGTTGGAACTGTTCATCCGCCATTTGCACCGTACATCCGCCTTCCAGCGGAAGCACGATCCACTCGCTGTCACCGGTGGTGAACGTGTGTGTACCGCCCGGCGCCAGCTCCACGATGCGCAGGCTGCAGTAATCCCAGCCCGCGCGCTTGGGATCCACGTCGAACGCGTAGTTGGCGTCGGCGGTGGAGCCCCGCGGAATGTACAGCCCGTTGCTGCTCATGCGGCCCTCACAGCAGTCCTACGGCGGTGTCCACGGCGGCGGCCACATCGCCGTCCGCCGGGTACAGCAGCGAACGGCCGACCACCAGCCCCTGCACGGTGGGCAGTTGGAGGGCCCCGCGCCACTTCTCGTACGCCCCGTCCTGGTCGTCACCGACCTCGCCGCCCAGCAGCACGGCGGGCAGCGTGGAGGTCTGCATGACCTCGGCCATGTCGTCGGGGTTCTCGGTGACCGGGAGCTTCAGCCAGGTGTAGGCCGAGGTCCCGCCGAGGCCGGAGGCGATGGCGATGGACCTGGTGACGGCCTCGGCGGACAGGTCGTTCTTCAGCCGGCCCTCCTCGGTGCGGCGGCTGATGAACGGCTCGACGAAGACGGGGAGCCGGCGGGCCGCCATGGCGTCGATGGCGCGGGCGGTGGACTCCAGCGTGGTCAGGGAACCGGGGTCGTCGTAGTCGATGCGCAGCAGCAGCTTGCCCGCGTCGAAGTTCAGCCGCTCGATGTCCTCGGGGCGGTGGCCGGTGAAGCGGTCGTCGAGCTCGAAGCTGGCGCCCTGCAGGCCGCCGCGGTTCATCGAGCCCATGACGACCTTGCCCTCCAGCGCGCCGAGCAGCAGCAGGTCGTCCAGGATGTCGGCGGTCGCGAGGACTCCGTCCACGCCGGGCCGGGAGAGCGCCAGGCACAGTCGTTCGAGGAGGTCGGCGCGGTTGGCCATGGCGAACCTGCGGTCCCCCACCCCGAGCGCGCCGCGGGCCGGGTGGTCGGCGGCCACGATCATCAGGCGGCCGCTCGTGCCGACCAGCGCCCGCCGCGCACGGCGGGCGGCGGCCTCGGCGATCGCCTCGGGGCGTTGGGTGCGCAGACGGACCAGCTCCGTCACGTCGACGGTCACAGGACGGCTCCCGCGGTGAGCGCGGCCTCGATCTCGGCCGGGGTCGGCATGGCGGAGGAGCACTCCAGGCGGGAGGCGACGATGGCGCCGGCCGCGTTGGCGTGCCGCATGATCGTCTCCAGGTCCCAGCCCTCCAGGAGCCCGTGGCACAGGGAGCCGCCGAACGCGTCACCGGCGCCGAGGCCGTTGAGGACCTTGACCGGGAGAGGCGGGACCTCGGCGGACTCGCCCTTGCTGTTGACGGCGAGGACGCCCTTGGGGCCCTGCTTGACGACCGCCAGCTCCACACCGGCGTCCAGCAGCGCCTGCGCGGCGGCCCGCGGTTCGCGCACGCCGGTCGCGACCTCCACCTCGTCGAGGTTGCCGACGGCGACGGTCGTGTGGCGCAGGGCCTCCTGGTAGAAGGGGCGGGCGGAGTCGGGGTCCGTCCAGAACATGGGGCGCCAGTCGAGGTCGAAGACCGTCGTACCGGCCTTGGCGCGGTGCGCGAGGGCCGCGAGCGTCGCCGTACGGCTGGGCTCCTCGCTCAGGCCTGTGCCGGTCACCCAGAAGACGCGCGCCTCGTGGATGGCGTCGAGGTCCAGCTCATGGGCGTCGATCTCCAGGTCGGGCGCCTTGGGCTGCCGGTAGAAGTACAGCGGGAAGTCGTCCGGCGGGAAGATCTCGCAGAACGTGACCGGCGTGGGCAGGCCCGGGACCGGGGTGACCCAGCGGTCGTCGACGCCGAAGCCCTGAAGCGCCTCGTGCAGGTAGGTGCCGAACGGGTCGTCGCCGGTGCGGGTGATCACCGCGGTGTTCCGGCCGAGGCGGGCGGCGGCCACCGCGACGTTCGTCGCCGAGCCGCCGAGGAACTTGCCGAAGCTTGTCACCTGCGGCAGCGGTACGCCGGTCTGGAGCGGATACAGGTCCACACCGATCCGCCCCATGGTGATCAGGTCGTACGCCATCGGCTTCCCTTCGTTGCGGCTCTCCCCGCGTTTGTAGCCCCGCGCGAGGAGCCCTGTCAATGTTTTGTCCAGACATACGGACGAGACCTTGACAGCGCTTACCGGTCCCCGGAAGCTGACCGGCATGAGCTCCCTGTCACCCCAGTCCTCACTGTCCCGCATCCGGATCGGATCGGCGCCCGACTCCTGGGGCGTCTGGTTCCCGGACGACCCGAAGCAGGTTCCGTGGCAGCGGTTCCTCGACGAGGTGGCGGACTCCGGCTACGAGTGGATCGAGCTGGGCCCGTACGGTTACCTGCCGACCGACCCCGCGGTCCTCACCGAGGAGACCTCACGGCGTGGCCTGAAGGTCTCCGCCGGAACCGTGTTCACGGGCCTGCACCACGGCGAGTCGGTGTGGGAGAAGACCTGGGCGCACGTCGCGGACAACGCGGTGCTCGCGCAGGCCATGGGGGCGTCCCACCTGGTGGTCATCCCGTCCTTCTGGCGGGACGACAAGACCGGCGAGGTGCTGGAGTCCGACACGCTGACGGCCGAGCAGTGGCGCAATCTGACCACTCTGACCGAGCGGCTGGGCCGTGAGGTGCGGGAGCGGTACGGGCTGCAGATCGTGGTGCATCCGCATGCCGACACGCACATCGACAGCGAGGAGAACGTGGAGCGGTTCCTGGACGGGACCGACTCCTCGCTGGTCTCGCTGTGTCTGGACACGGGGCACTACGCGTACTGCGGCGGCGACAGCGTGAAGCTGATCGAGACGTACGGGGAGCGGATCGGGTACCTGCATCTGAAGCAGGTGGATCCGGAGATCCTGGCGGACGTACGGGCGAAGGGGACGCCGTTCGGACCGGCCGTGGCGCAGGGCGTCATGTGCGAACCGCCCGCCGGGGTACCGGCGTTGGGGCCGGTGCTGGAGGCTGCACAGAAGCTGGACGTGGAGCTGTTCGCGATCGTCGAGCAGGACATGTACCCGTGCGATCCGGACAAGCCGCTGCCGATCGCTCAGCGGACCAGGGCGTTTTTGAGGTCGTGCGGGGCGTAGGAGCGCCTAGTCGTCTGCCGGGCGGCTCTTTCGTCGGCGAGTGCGGCTATGTTGTGGCTTGTCGCGCAGTTCCCCGCGCCCCTGGCGGGGTTGCAGCATGGGGGGATGACAAGAGCCGTCCGATCGGGGCATGGGGCCTGGGGGTCTTGGGAGACCGTTCTCGCGCGGCCCGATCCTCGGTTGCGGCCCGGCATCATCAGTTATCGCGGGGTTCGGCTGGCGCTCGACCGGCCGCGGCGGCGGCTGGAGGTGCCGATCGGGGCGGCGACCCTGTTGCTCGGGTTCGAGCAGCCGGTGCGGATCACGCGGGCCGGGCGGCCGACGTCCACGCTCGTGTCGGTGTACTGCGGGCCCACGACCACGCCGGCCGTCGGGGAGCACGGTGGGCGGTTGTCGGGGATCGAGGTGCTGTTGACGCCCTGGGCGGCGTTCACGCTGTTCGGGACCCCGCAGTACGAGCTGACGGACCGCACCGTCGATCCCGACGAGCTGCCGCATGTGCTGGGCACGCGGGCGGTGGGCGGTCGGCGCAACACGATCGCTGAACTGGCCGCCGCACTGGCCTCGTTGCCGACCTGGGAGGCGCGGTTCGGGCTGCTGGACGACGTCTTCGTCCGCTGGTCGCAGGCGGGGACGCCGAGTTCGGCACGGGTGGTGCGGGCCTGGTCGGAGCTGGTGCGGACGGGCGGTGCGATGCCGGTACGGGACCTGGCCGACGACGTGGGCTGGAGCGTACGGCAGTTGGAGAACCGTTTCCGGGAGCAGATCGGGCTCGGGCCCAAGATGGCGGCGCGGGTTCTGCGCCTGCAGCGGGCGCGGCGGCTGCTGGCGCAGGGGCGCGGGCAGGCGGAGACGGCGGCGATCTGCGGGTTCTACGACCAGGCCCATCTCAGCGGTGAGTTCAGGGCCATGACCGGGTGCACGCCGCGTGAGTTCACGACGGCCCGGGGACTCCCGCCGGTGTCGCAGCCCGGGGTGCCGACGGCCGACCGGATGACCGGCGAGGCGACGAGTCTGTTGCTGACGTCGGCTCGCAGTTCGGTTTTTTCCAAGACCGGCAGGGTGCGCTGACTGCACGCTGATCGTCCGGCGGCCGGTCCTCGGGGGGAGATCACCGCCGACGGCACCCGCAGAGGGGGAAGCGGGGGAGCCGGTGGGCCGGGCCCGACGCAGCGGGTCCGGCCCACCTCGCGTGGGGCGGATAATTCCGGCGAAGTCAACGCGCCGCGCCCGTGAGCCCGCGTACGCCTTTGCGGCACTCGTGTCACAAACGCTCCCCTCGTGTCACACATGTCGCGTGTACGCGGGTCCCGCGTCACACCCCGCGCACAGGCCCTGACCCGTCCCGAGCCATGTCGTTCACGGGACACAGGCTTTGGATCGCCAGCGCAGCGCCCGGCTCCCCCGACGGCCGCCCCCGGCCGCCCCCGTGGTGCGCGCAGGGAGGTGCACCTCATGACCGACCGACGGCTCTGGTCGTACAAGGAGATCGCGGCGCACATCAAGGTGCAGCCGGACACCGTGCGTTCGTACCGCAAGCACGGGCTGCTGCCCCCGCCGGACCACGTCGAGGGCGGCAAGCCCTTCTGGTACGCCGACACGGTCCGCGCCTGGGTCGCCTCCCGCCCGGGCAACCGGGGCCGCCGAGACGACTGACCCCGTCCCTCAGAAAACCCACCTGTGCCCCACCCGTCTCGTGGGACACAGTCGCCCGATGAGCGACTTCTCCACGAAACCCGTCCTGGCCGGTGAGAAGGCCGGACCCTGAGCGGGCTGCGGTGCTGGTACGGCTCCCGGGCCACCGCCCCCGACCGCCTCGACCTCGCCGTCACCGACCCCGTCACCCACCCCGCCACCGACGAACTCCTCGGCGAGGTCGTCCTGTACGAGTGGGAGCAGGGGGGCCGCGTGGCGGGACGGGGTGTGGGTCGACGAGGTGGTCATGGGTCTCCTCGACCGTGAATGGGCCGCCCACCGCTGACGGCCCGGCGCCGTCAGCCCCACGGTTCGATGACCGTCACCCCCGCTCCCGGTGCCGTCCCCATCGCCGTCAGGGCGGCCGGGGTCGCGTCCAGGGCGATGGTGGAGGTGACCAGGAGGTCAGGACGCAGGACGCCCGCGCGGACCAGCTCCAGCATCGGCGGGTAGGTGTGCGCGGCCATGCCGTGGCTGCCGAGGAGTTCCAGTTCCAGGGCGATGGCACGGGCCATGGGGACCGGGGTCGTGCCGTCCGGGGAGGGCAGCAGGCCCACCTGGACGTGGCGGCCGCGGCGGCGCAGGCCGTTCACCGATGCGGCGCAGGTCACCGGCGAGCCGAGGGCGTCCAGGGACAGATGGGCGCCGCCGCCGGTCAGGTCGAGGATCGCCGCCGCCGTGTCCGGCACCCGCGTGGCGTCCACCACGTCCGTCGCCCCGAACTTCCGCGCCAGGTCCAGCGCCGCCGGTGACACGTCGACGGCGACCACCCGTGCCCCGGACGCCGCCGCGATCATCACCGCGGACAGTCCCACGCCACCGCAGCCGTGCACCGCGACCCACTCCCCCGCGGCGACCCGGCCCTGCTGCACCACCGCCCGGAACGCCGTCGCGAACCGGCAGCCGAGCGCCGCCGCCGTGGCGAACGACAGCTCCTGCGGCACGGCCACGAGGTTCACGTCCGCGTGGTCCAGCGCCACGTACTGGGCGAAGGAGCCCCAGTGCGTGAAGCCGGGCTGGGTCTGCCGCTCGCAGACCTGCTGGTCGCCCGCCGCGCAGGCGCCGCAGGTTCCGCAGGCGCACACGAAGGGGACGGTGACACGGTCGCCGGGGTGCCAGTTGCTCACGCGGGCGCCGACGGACTCGACGACACCGGCGAGTTCATGGCCGGGGACGTGAGGGAGGGTGATGTCCGGGTCGTGGCCCTGCCAGCCGTGCCAGTCGCTGCGGCAGAGGCCGGTGGCTTCCACGCGGACGGTCACTCCGTGGGGGGCTGGCAGGGGGTCGGGTACGTTGCGTACCTCGGGCGGTTCACCGTATTGCTCGAATACCACCGCTCTCATGTGCGCTCCCATCGCCGTCGCGGTCCGCGGGTACGTCTTGGCTGGTCGCGCCGTTCCCCGCGCCCCTGTCGGGGCGCTCATTCTCACCCTCGCTCAATCCGAACCGTGCGTGGACCTTGCGCAGCGGGGCCGGTGCCCACCATGTCGCCGCGCCCGTCAGTCTCATCACCGCCGGTACCAGCAGGCTGCGGACGATCATCGCGTCCATCAGGACCGCCAGTGCGATGCCCAGGCCGAGCATCTTGGTGTTGGTGACGCGGGAGGTGCCGATCGCCACCATCACCACCGCCAGGATCACCGCCGCCGCCGTGATCAGGCCGCCAGTGCGCTGCAGGCCGTGGCGGACCGCGGCGTTGTGGTCGCCCGTTCGGTCGTACTCCTCCTTGATGCGGGAGAGCAGGAAGACGCCGTAGTCCATGGAGAGGCCGAAGGCCACGCAGAACATCAGGACCGGGAGGGTCGTCTCGATGGAGCCGGGGCTGGTGAAGCCGAGCAGGCCCGAGAGGTGGCCGTCCTGGAAGACCCAGACCACCGCGCCGAACATCGCCGTCAGGCTGAGCGCGTTGAGCAGCACGGCCTGGACCGGTATCAGCACGCTGCCGGTCAGGAGGAAGACCAGGAGCAGGGTGACGACCGCGATGACGGCGGCCGCCCATGGCAGACGCTCGGCTATCGCGTGCTTGGAATCGACCAGTACGGCCGCCGTGCCGGTCACCTTGGTGGCGAACGGGGCGTCCGTGGCACGCACCTCACCCACCAGACGCTGGGCCGTGTCGTCCACGGCCTCACCCTTCGGCAGCACCGTGAAGTACGCGGAGTCGCCCCTCACCAGCGGGCCGTCCACCCGCAGCACACCGGGGAGGCCGGCGATCCGGTCCTTGTAGGCGGTGTACTGCGCCTTTGTCGCCCTGCCTTCCGCGAGCACTTCGAGGCCGCCTCCGGGGTTGCCGGGGAAGCCGTCGCGGATGTGCTGCTGGACGACGTGCGACTCGGCGGTCGAGGGGAGCTGGCGGTCGTCCGCGGTGCCGAACTTCACGCCCAGGAAGGGCAGTCCGAGCAGGACCAGCACGGCTGTCGTCGCCAGGGCGAAGAACGGGGCCCGGCGCATCACCAGGGCCGCCGTACGCGCCCAGGCGGTGCCGTCCTCGCCGGACGTCCTGGCCGGACGCCCGCGCCGGAACACCTTGCGCAGGTCGAGGGAGTTGACGCGGTGGCCGAGCAGGAGGAGGGCCGCCGGGAGCAGGATCAGGGCGGCCGCCGCGGCCAGCAGGACCACCGCCATTCCGGCATAGGCGAAGGACCGCAGGAAGTACTGCGGGAAGACCAGCATCGCGGCGAGGGAGACGGCGACCGTGAGGGCCGAGAAGAGGACCGTGCGGCCGGCGGTGCGCAGGGTGGTGGCGACGGCCGTGGGCGGCTCGGCCCCGGCGGACAGTTCCTCCCGGAAGCGGCGGACGATGAACAGGGCGTAGTCGATGGCGAGGCCCAGGCCGAGGGCCGTGGTGAGGTTCAGGGCGAAGACCGAGACGTCCGTGAACTCCGTCAGGCCGCGCAGCACCGCGTTCGTGCCGAGGATCGCGACGATGCCGATGCCCAGCGGCAGCAGGGCCGCGATCGCCGAGCCGAAGACCATCACCAGCAGCAGGAGCGTGACCGGCAGGGCGATCATCTCGGCGCGGGCGAGGTCCTCCTTGATGATCGTCTGCATCTCGCCGCGCACCGCGACCATGCCGCCGACCTTGACCTGAACCGGGCCGAGCGTGCCGCGGTAGTGGGGCGCTATGCGGTCCAGGGTGTCGCTCGCCGTCTTCTCGTCACCGCTGATGTGCGCGGCGATGAGCGCCTCGTGGCCGTCCTCGGCGCGCAGGGCGGGCGACTTGGTCTGCCAGTAGGAGCCGACGCCGATGACGCCCTTCTCGGCGGCGAGGCGGGTGGCGAGGCGCTGTGCCTCGGCGGCGACCGCGGGGGCGTCCACCGAGGCGCCGCCCGAGTCGACGAGGAGCAGGAGGTTGGGCTGGGAGTCCGGGAACTCGCGCTCCAGGGCCTTGGTCGCATAGGTCGACTGGGCGGCCGGGTCCTCCCAGCCGCCGCTGCCCAGCCGGTCGGCGACCCCGCTGCCGGCGAGCACGGCGAGGGCGGTGATCACCAGCGCGACCAGCAGCGACAGCCGTGGTCGGGCGGTCACGAACCGGGTCCATCCGCCGGGCCGGGGTGTGCTGCTGGGTGGGCTGTTGACTTCGGTCATGGTGCGGTGTCCCCTTCACCGTGGAAACCGTAAAATGACAAACACGAGAGACCGCTCGCATTTGAACCACCCCCAGAATGCGAGCGACCGCTCGTGTTTGTCAATCGCGTTCGGAGAGCTGGGGATAACGCGTGCCCGACAACCAGCAGCAGGAACAGCCGCGCCGTCGACAGGCCCGCGGGGAGCGCCGGGTCGCCCAGCTCCTCGAAGCGGCCGCGACCGTGTTCTGCACGACCGGCTACACGGCGGCCAGCACCAACGCCATCGCCCGCGAGGCCGGCGTCTCACCCGGCACGCTCTACCAGTTCTTCCCGAACAAGGAAGCGATCGCGATCGAGCTGGGCGACCGGCTGATGCACGAGATGCGGGAGACCTACGGCGAGGCGCTCGCCCCGATAGACCCCGCGACCCCCCTGGAGCAGGCGGTCGGCGCCGCCGTCGACCGGTTCATCGCGTTCAACTGCGACCACCCGGTCTTCTTCGCGCTGATGCACGGCCCGGACGTGCCCGGCCGGATCGCCGAGGAGCACGACGCGCTGCACGCGACCGTGCTCGGCCGGATCGAGGGGCTGCTCTCCAGCCTCCTGCCCGACGCCCCCGCCGCCGATCTCACCCGCACCGCGCAGGTCTGCCTCGGGATGTACAAGGGGGGGCTGGAGCTGGTCCTGGCCCATGAGGGCGCCGAGCGCGACGCGTACATCCGGGAGATCAAGAACGTACTGATCCGCTATCTCGAGCCGCTGGTGGGCGACCGGCTGGGCCGAACCGCGGGCGATCCCTCGTTGAGTCATACCCCCTAGGGGTATAGTGTGAGGTGGCAGGGGCCCCACCGTGGGTCCCGCAGGCCCCACACGCCTCCACGAGGAGAACGACATGACCGCCCAGTCCGACACCCAGGGTTCCGTCACCACTGTCTACAAGGTGAGCGGGATGAGCTGCGGACACTGCGAGGGCTCCGTCTCCGGCGAGATCTCGGAGCTTCCCGGTGTCACCTCGGTCAAGGCCGTCGCCTCGGCCGGCGAGGTCACCGTCGTCTCCGAGGCCCCGCTCGACGAGTTCGCGGTGCGCGCCGCGGTGGACGAGGCGGGCTTCGAGCTCGTCGGCCAGGCCTGAGCGGCCGCCCTTCCGTTCTGTTCTCCGACCGGGCCGCGCCGACCAGCTGATACTGGCTCCGCGTGGTCCGGTCCGATGTCTGGAGTCCGGACATGACGCCCACCGAGACACCACCGACCGACGCGGCAGAGGTCGAGCTGCTGATCGGCGGCATGACCTGCGCCTCCTGCGCGGCCCGCGTCGAGAAGAAGCTCAACCGCATGGACGGGGTCACCGCCACGGTGAACTTCGCGACGGAGAAGGCCAAGGTCAGCTATCCCGCCGGCATCCAGGTCGCCGACCTGATCGCCACCGTCGTCAAGACCGGCTACACCGCCGAGGAGCCCGCGCCGCCGCAGCCCGTCGAGGAGGAGCCGCAGGCCGCCGAGGACGATCCCGAACTCGCCTCCCTGCGTCTGCGCCTCACCGTCTCCGCCCTCCTCGCGGTCCCGGTCGTCGCGCTGTCGATGATTCCCGCCCTGCAGTTCGACAACTGGCAGTGGCTGGCGCTCACCCTCGCCGCCCCCGTCGTCGTCTGGGGCGGTCTGCCCTTCCACCGGGCCGCCTGGACGAACCTCCGACACGGCGCCGCGACCATGGACACGCTGGTCTCGGTCGGCACGCTGGCCGCGTTCGGCTGGTCCCTGTGGGCGCTGTTCTTCGGCGACGCGGGCATGACCGGCATGCACGACGAGTTCCGGTTCACCGTCTCGCGCACCGAGAGCACCTCCTCGATCTACCTCGAGGTGGCCGCCGGAGTGATCGCGCTCATCCTGCTGGGCCGCTATCTGGAGGCCCGCGCCAAGCGGCGCTCGGGGGCCGCGCTCAGGGCGCTGATGGAACTCGGCGCCAAGGACGTGTCCGTGCTGCGCGACGGGCGCGAGGTACGTGTCCCGGTGTCCCGGCTGGCCGTGGGGGATCGTTTCGTCGTACGGCCAGGGGAGAAGATCGCGACGGACGGCACCGTCGTCGAGGGCGCCTCCGCGGTGGACGCGTCCATGCTGACCGGCGAGTCGGTGCCGGTGGACGTCGGCGTCGGCGACACGGTCACCGGGGCCACGGTCAACGCCGGCGGACGGCTGGTCGTCGAGGCCACGCGCGTGGGCGCGGACACGCAGCTCGCGCGGATGGCGCGGCTGGTGGAGGACGCGCAGAACGGCAAGGCGCAGGTGCAGCGGCTCGCCGACCGGATCTCGGCGGTCTTCGTGCCGGCCGTCATCCTCGTCGCCCTCGCCACCTTCGGGACGTGGCTCGGTGTCACCGGTGACACCGCCGCCGCATTCACGGCGGCCGTCTCGGTCCTGATCATCGCCTGCCCGTGCGCGCTGGGCCTGGCCACGCCGACCGCGCTGATGGTCGGCACGGGGCGTGGCGCCCAGCTCGGCATCCTGATCAAGGGCCCCGAGGTGCTGGAGTCCACGCGCCGCGTCGACACGGTCGTCCTCGACAAGACCGGCACGGTCACCACGGGCCGCATGACCCTCCACGAGGTGTACGCAGCCGACGGCACCGACGAGAAGGAGGTGCTGCGACTCGCGGGCGCCGTCGAGCACGCCTCCGAGCACCCGGTCGCCCGGGCGGTCGCCATGGGCGCCGAGGAGCGGCTCGGACGGCTCCCCGAGGTCGAAGGCTTCGAGAACGTGCCGGGGCGGGGCGTCCGCGGCCGCGTGGACGGCCGTGACGTGGCCGTGGGGCGCCTCCACGACGTTCTGCCCAAGGAACTGGCCCGCGTCCGGGACGAGGCCGAGAGGGGCGGTCGTACGGCCGTCGTGGTCGGCTGGGACGGGGTGGCACGCGGTGTCGTCGCCGTCGCCGACGCGGTGAAGCCGACCAGCGCCGAGGCGGTGCGCGGGCTGCGCGCGTTGGGCCTGACGCCAGTGCTGCTGACCGGGGACAACCGGACGGTGGCCGAGGCGGTGGCCCGGGAGGTCGGGATCGAGCAGGTGATCGCGGAGGTCCTGCCCGAGGACAAGGTGGCCGCCGTACGACGGCTGCAGGAGGAGGGGCGGGTCGTCGCGATGGTCGGCGACGGGGTCAACGACGCGGCCGCGCTCGCCGCCGCCGATCTGGGGCTGGCGATGGGCACCGGGACGGACGCGGCGATCGAGGCGGGCGACCTGACGCTGGTGCGCGGGGATCTGCGGGTGGCCGCGGACGCGATCCGGCTGTCGCGCAGGACGCTGTCCACGATCAAGGGAAACCTCGTGTGGGCGTTCGGGTACAACGTCGCGGCGCTGCCGCTGGCCGCCGCGGGGCTGCTGAATCCGATGATCGCCGGGGCCGCGATGGCCTTCTCATCCGTCTTCGTGGTCACCAACAGTCTCAGATTGCGGACGTTTCACTGAACTCCGGCCAAGTTACTGCCGGTTACCGACAGCTGAAGTAAGAGCACCCCTAGAGTCCGACGCCCGGCTCACATAAGCTCTTCACAAGGCTCGCGCATCATCCTTACGCTGGGGTCCCGATCAACGCGTCGGAGCTCTTGCGTATCAAACGGACAAATGCAAGAGACGCAGATCACAGTGATGTGAACGTAACCATCGAAGGGGTTCGAAGGTCTAAGTTGGCGATGTCGGAGAGCGTCTTGGGGGGCGCGAACCGGCATCTGGGGAATGTCTTGGGGGACTTCTCCAGAGATGCGTTGCCGGGGCACGTACTTCGGGAAGCTTTGAGCGGCCCTCCCGAGCGTGCGCTGTCCCGGCAGACCGCACATCACCCATGAGTACGACGAGTTCTGCTCGTTCTGCTCAACCGCAGTACCAGCAGTACCGAAAGAACAGCGATTCAGGCGCTGGTCTCTCAGGCGCCCGGCCGGATCCCGTGGGGGGAATCCGCACCGGGACATGGGAAGGCGCCCTGGTCGTCGGCCCGTGGGGGGACCGGCGTCAGGGCGCCTTCCGCTTTTGGTTCACCTACTGAGGTTCGCCCAGCGCAACGCTCGCCAGGGGCGCGGGGAACTGCGCGACCAGCCACAGCCGGCCCGCAGTCGCCCACGCTCCTTCAGTAACGAAGTCCTAGGCGATCGGCTCTCCCGCCGGAGGCGTCAGCGCTCCTCGACCGGGACGAAGTCCCGCTCCACCACGCCCGTGTAGATCTGGCGCGGGCGGCCGATGCGCGAGCCCGGCTCCTTGATCATCTCGTGCCACTGGGCGATCCAGCCCGGCAGCCGGCCGAGGGCGAACAGGACCGTGAACATCTCGGTCGGGAAGCCCATCGCGCGGTAGATCAGACCGGTGTAGAAGTCCACGTTCGGGTAGAGGCTGCGCGAGACGAAGTAGTCGTCGGAGAGCGCGTGCTCCTCCAGCTTCAGCGCGATGTCCAGCAGCTCGTCGGACTTGCCGAGGGCCGAGAGGACGTCGTGCGCGGCGGCCTTGATGATCTTCGCGCGCGGGTCGAAGTTCTTGTAGACCCGGTGGCCGAAGCCCATGAGACGGACGCCGTCCTCCTTGTTCTTCACCTTGCGGATGAAGGAGTCGACATCGCCGCCGCCGGCCTGGATGCCCTCGAGCATCTCCAGCACCGACTGGTTCGCACCGCCGTGCAGCGGGCCCCACAGGGCGTTGATGCCGGCCGAGATGGAGGCGAACATGTTGGCCTGCGACGAACCCACCAGGCGCACCGTCGACGTCGAACAGTTCTGCTCGTGGTCCGCGTGCAGGATGAGGAGCTTGTCGAGGGCGGAGACGACGACCGGGTCGAGGTCGTACTCCTGCGCCGGCACCGAGAAGGTCATCCGCAGGAAGTTCTCGACGTAGCCGAGGTCGTTGCGCGGGTAGACGAACGGGTGACCGATCGACTTCTTGTACGCGTACGCGGCGATCGTCGGAAGCTTGGCGAGCAGGCGGATCGTCGAGAGGTTGCGCTGCTTCTCGTCGAAGGGGTTGTGGCTGTCCTGGTAGAACGTGGACAGCGCGGACACCACCGAGGACAGCATCGCCATCGGGTGGGCGTCGCGCGGGAAGCCCCGGTAGAAGTTCTTGACGTCCTCGTGCAGCAGCGTGTGCTGGGTGATGTCGTTCTTGAACGAGGTGAGCTCGTCGACGGTGGGCAGCTCGCCGTTGATCAGCAGGTAGGCGACCTCCAGGAAGGTGGAGCGCTCGGCCAGCTGCTCGATCGGGTAGCCGCGGTACCGCAGGATGCCCGCCTCGCCGTCGAGGTAGGTGATGGCGGATTTATAGGCGGCGGTGTTGCCGTAACCGCTGTCCAGGGTGACCAGCCCGGTCTGGGCGCGGAGCTTCCCGATGTCGAAGCCCTTGTCGCCGACGGTGCTGTCGATCACCGGGTAGGTGTACTCGCCGTCGCCGTACCGCAGTACTACAGAGTTGTCGCTCACGTCTTCCCTCACCGACGTAGTGCCTCATCTTCGAGGTTGCCCTGACTGTCTCTACCTTCCCCCAATTGGCTCAGGAGAGTGCACTCGGGGTCGACCATCGGGCCTATCGGCGGCACTGAGTGCCGCCAACTTGCCCATCCTGCCCCCTGTCTTCCCGATCCGGAAGTGCTCTGTGACCTTCACGACTCATTTGATCGATCATTTTTCGAGATGAGTCTGAAGTCCAGCGCCGTACAGCGCCTGCCCGCCGACACCGTGCGCACCGCCTGACCGATCGCCTTGCGCGAACCGACCAGCACCACCAGCTTCTTGGCCCGGGTGACCGCCGTGTAGAGCAAGTTCCGCTGGAGCATCATCCAGGCTCCGGTGGTGACCGGGATCACCACGGCGGGATATTCACTCCCCTGCGAGCGGTGAATGGTCACCGCGTACGCGTGGGCCAGCTCGTCCAGCTCGTCGAACTCGTACGGCACCTCCTCGTCCTCGTCCGTCAGCACCGTCAGGCGCTGGTCGACCGGGTCGAGCGAGGTGACCACGCCCACGGTGCCGTTGAAGACACCGTTCTCCCCCTTCTCGTAATTGTTGCGAATCTGGGTGACCTTGTCGCCGACCCGGAAGACCCGGCCGCCGAACCGCTTCTCCGCCAGGTCCGGGCGGCCCGGGGTGATGGCCTGCTGGAGCAGTCCGTTGAGGGTGCCGGCGCCGGCCGGCCCGCGGTGCATCGGCGCGAGGACCTGCACGTCCCGGCGCGGGTCCAGCCCGAACTTGGCCGGAAGCCGACGAGCGGCCACATCCACGGTCAGCCGTCCGGCCTCCTCCGTGTCGTCCTCGACGAAGAGGAAGAAGTCCTTCATGCCGTCGGTGACCGGATGCTGCCCGGAGTTGATCCGGTGCGCGTTGGTCACCACGCCGGACTGCTGGGCCTGCCGGAACACACGCGTGAGGCGCACCGCGGGGATCGGGCTGTCCTCGGCCAGCAGGTCCCGCAGCACCTCGCCGGCACCGACGCTGGGCAGCTGGTCGACATCCCCGACGAAGAGCAGATGGGCGCCGGGCGGTACGGCCT
Organism: Streptomyces sp. NPDC006476; assembly: GCF_040612015.1. Classification (NCBI taxonomy): domain Bacteria; kingdom Bacillati; phylum Actinomycetota; class Actinomycetes; order Kitasatosporales; family Streptomycetaceae; genus Streptomyces; species Streptomyces sp. NPDC006476. Next base: position 66,194 of record NZ_JBEXPK010000017.1, read on the forward strand.
TCACCAGCTTGTTGGCGAGCAGCAGGTCCAGCATCGACGCCTCGTCGACCACCACCAGGTCGGCCTCCAGCGGCCGGTCCTTGTCGTAGGCCGCGTCACCGCCGGGCTTGAGCTCCAGCAGGCGGTGGACGGTGGAGGCCTCGGCGCCGGTCAGCTCGGCCAGCCGCTTGGCGGCGCGTCCGGTGGGGGCGGCGAGGACGACGCGGGCCTTCTTCGCCCGCGCCAGCTCGACGATCGACCGGACGGTGAAGGACTTGCCGCAGCCGGGACCACCGGTCAGGACAGCCACCTTCTCGGTCAGCGCCAGCTTGACCGCCGCCTCCTGCTCGGGCGCGAGGTCGGCGCCCGTACGGCCCTTCAGCCAGGCCAGCGCCTTGTCCCAGGCCACGTCCCGGAAGCCGGGCATCCGGTCCTCGCCGGTGCGCAGGAGTCTGAGCAGCTGGGCGGAGAGGGAGAGCTCGGCGCGGTGGAAGGGGACGAGGTAGATCGCGGTCACCTGCTCGCCGTGCTCCCCGGGCACCTTCTCCCGTACGACACCGGGGTCCTCGCCGTCCTCGGGCACCTCCGCCAGTTCCGCCAGGCACTCGATGACCAACCCGGTGTCGACCTGCAGCAGCTTCACCGCGTCCGCGATCAGCCGCTCCTCCGGGAGATAGCAGTTGCCCTGGTCGGTGGCCTGCGACAGCGCGTACTGCAGGCCGGCCTTGACCCGCTCCGGGCTGTCGTGCGGTATGCCGACGGACTGGGCGATCTTGTCGGCGGTCAGGAAGCCGATGCCCCAGACGTCGGCCGCCAGGCGGTAGGGCTGGTTCTTGACGACCGAGATGGACGCGTCCCCGTACTTCTTGTAGATGCGCACGGCGATCGACGTGGACACCTCCACGGTCTGGAGGAAGAGCATGACCTCCTTGATCGCCTTCTGCTCCTCCCAGGCGTCGGCGATCTTCTTCGTGCGCTTGGGGCCCAGGCCCGGGACCTCGATGAGCCGCTTGGGCTCCTCCTCGATGATCTTCAGGGTGTCCAGGCCGAAGTGCTGGGTGATGCGGTCGGCGAAGACCGGCCCGATGCCCTTGACCAGACCGGAGCCGAGATAGCGTCGGATGCCCTGGACGGTGGCCGGCAGCAGGGTCGTGTAGTTCTCCACGGTGAACTGCTTGCCGTACTGGGGGTGTGACCCCCAGCGGCCCTCCATCCGCAGGGACTCCCCCACCTGCGCACCGAGCAGCGCGCCGACGACCGTGAGGAGGTCGCCGGCGCCTCTGCCGGTGTCGACGCGGGCGACCGTGTAGCCGTTGTCCTCGTTGGCGTACGTGATGCGCTCCAGCACGCCTTCGAGCACGGCGAGCCGCCGTTCACCCGTCGCGTTCCCCGCCTGTTGAGCCATGATCCGACGGTACTGGTGGGGACTGACAGTCAGCGAGGGGATGTGGATTTCAGGGCTTCGAGGAACGTGGTGAAGGTGGAGACGGGGAAGGTGAGGATGGCTCGGGTGGGGGCCTTTGAGTCACGGAGGGCTATGTGGGTCGGGGTGGAGGCTAGCTCCACGCACTCGTTGCCGTCGCCCGGGCCCGAATAGGACGACTTCCGCCAGTTGTCCATGGGTACCTCACAGCTCTTTCGCCAGCCTGTGGATGAACTCGCGCGACGCCACAGGGTCGAGCGACGCGCGCTCCACTTTACGAAAGCTCGTTCGGTAGGTGGTGAGCTGAGCTTCGGAATCAATGAAGGCCGAACCGTGCAACGCATCGCGGACCACCGTGTCCAGCCTGGGCACGGCTCCGCCCACGTACGTCATCGTGCCGGCGGCACCGGCAAAGCCGTCCAGATCGAAGGGGATAACGCGCACGTTGATGTGATCCGCTTCGGACAGCTCGACGAGCCGGTGCAGCTGAGCTCTTGAGACGGCACGGTCACTGACCCTGATCCGGAGCGCCGCCTCGTGGATCACCGCCTCGTACGGGATGGTGAACCGCTGGCGCGCCTTGCGATGCTGGATGCGCAACTCGATCTCTTCGCCGGTAAGTTCAGGCAGCCTGGCTGAGAAGACGGCCCGGGAGTAGTCCTCGGTCTGCAAAAGGCCCGGCACGTACAGGATCGCCACGTGGCGTTGGAACCGGGCGTGATGCTCCAGCTCGGACAGATCCAGAAACGGCGTGGGCAGCAGACCCCGGTACTCCTCCCACCAACCTCGAGTGCGGTCGGTGGCCATCACCACCAGGGCGGCGATGAACTCCTCATCCGTACAGGCGTAGTGGGACGCCATGCGCCGCACGCGCTGCTCGCTCACGCCCACGAGCCCGGACTCGATCTGGCTGATTTGGACCCGATTCACGCCGAGCAGTGTCGACGCTTCGAGAGGGGTGAGTCCGGCCGCCTCGCGCAGTCGGCGCAATTCGATCGCCAGGCGCAGCTGACGTGCGGTGGGGTCGCGCCTCTGAACCATCAACTGCTCCTCATTCGGGGGTGGATTACGCGATCGACTTGCCCGGGGTTAAAGATTACCCCTACCGTCAGTGACGCAACGCACACTCTGCGGAAGCGCACCGCCCCGTCCTGCCCACCCAGACGGCCGCGGCGAAGCCACCGCCAACCCCCCACCACCTCATCGGAGTTGCCCCATGCCCGAAAACACCCCCGAACCCTGGGAGTACTGCCTCTCCATCCCCAACGACCCCCGCGCCGTCACCATCAGTCGCCGCACCCTCCGGCTGATCCTCACCGCGCACGGACTGATCGGCCTCGTCGACGTCGCCGAACTGCTCGCCACCGAGCTGATCACCAACGCCGTACGGCACACGAAGGGGCCCGCCGCCCTGCGCGTCCGCTGGGCGCCGCCCGGCACGCTGCGGATCGGGGCGTGGGACGCCGACCCCGAACCGCCCGAGTCACCGGTGCCGTTGGCGCGGCTCGGCGAGACGGAGGAGGGGCGGGGACTGGTGCTGGTGCGGGCCTGCTCGGAGGTCTGGGGCTGGCACCCCCTGTCCCGGCACGGCAACCGGGGCAAGTACGTGTGGTGCGAACTCGCGGCGGCGTAGTAGCCCTGCTCCACCCTGCCCCGACGTATGGATCGTTCAACGATCCTTCAATAGGATGGTTGAACATCCAGCCGTCGCTTCGCGGACGCGGAACGGTAACCAACCGGAGGGCTGCAGGAAGTGAGCCGGTATCAGTTCGAAGACGTCGACGACCTCGGGGAGATCCTGTTCAGCAACGACCCCGCGCTGCGGCTCCAGTGCGTGCTGATGGGTCTGCAGACCACGGACGGCACGGTCATGCTCGATCCCGCGCAGACCCGTCACATGCCCACCGCCCTCTTCGAGTTCAGGCAGGCAGTGGGCGTGGGCGACTTCGGGTACGTCGTGCCGGAGAGAGCCTCGACCGAGGGCATACCCGAGGAACCGCAGATCGAAGGCGCCATCCTGTTCGGCATGAGGCGCCTACCGCCCGACTTCGCCGACCTGCGCCTGCCCTACCGCCCAGAGCCCGACGACGACGGGGTCTGCCTCGACGAGATCTGCTTCTGCATGAGACGCAGGCTGGCCGGCCACGCCGACCTGGTCTCGATCCCTGGATGGGAGCTGCACGAGATACCGGATGACCAGCCAAAACTGGCGGAGCGCTACGGGTACACCTACTCCCGGCTGGAACTGCGGACGCCCCTCGGTGAGATCTACTCCCGGACCTGGGTCGCGCACGACCCCGAGTGGGCGGCCGCCGCCCTGCGTTACGGCTACGTCGTGTGCCTGTGCGGCGTGACACTGGGGATCCGCGCCCCGTACGGGATGAGCGACGCACAGCACACCCCGCCCATGCGCCGCGAAGCCCTCCGCCTCGGATGCACGGTGGGCCTGACCATCGGCGGACTCGTCGCCTACGTCGACCACCGCTGATTCTCCTCGATCACCACGCGCTGCGCACCGACCAGACCCACACCCTCGGCCTGGTCATCAGCGAGGATCCCGGTCATCGCGGTCGACCGAGGGGTCGACAAGGCGGACGTGGACGCCCTCGTGGCCTCCGACAACCTCAAGGGCGGCGAGCCGGCCGCGCGGACCATCGCCGAGAAGCTCCCCCCGACGTGCAGGGCGTCATCGCCGCCAACGACGAGATGACCCTCGGCGCGATCAAGGCGCTGGGCTCCAAGGCCGGAAAGCCGGTCCAGGTGGTCGGGTTCGACGGCACCCCGGACGACCTGAAGGCGGCTGAGGGGGGCACGCTGTACGCGTCCGTGGCACAGCAGCCCTCACAACTTGGCAGGATCGCCGTGGACAACGCGCTGAAGGCGCTGCAGGGCAAGAAGGTCGAGGAGACGGTGAAGGTACCGGTGAAGGTGGTCACCCAGCAGAACGTGGCCGGCTTCAGCGGCTGACGGTCGTCAGCGGCCGGCACAGGGGAACGGGCGGGCGGTCAGGGGGCGCCCGCCCCGGGGCACTCATCTGGGGAGTCTTATTCATGTACGACTACGACCTGCTGGTCGTGGGTTCGGCCAACGCCGACCTCGTGATCGGCGTCGAACGGCGGCCGGGGGCGGGCGAGACGGTGCTCGGCTCCGACCTGGCCGTCCATCCGGGGGGCAAGGGCGCCAACCAGGCCGTCGCGGCGGCCCGGCTCGGCGCCCGTACGGCGCTGCTGGCCCGCGTCGGGGACGACGCGTACGGCAGGCTGCTGCTGGACTCCCAGCGGGCGGCCGGCGTGGACACGGTGGGGGTGCTGGTGGGCGGGGCGCCGACGGGGGTCGCGCTGATCACCGTCGACCCGTCCGGGGACAACAGCATCGTGGTGTCGCCGGGGGCGAACGGGAAGCTCGCACCGGGGGACGTCAAGGCCGCCGCATGTCTCTTCCCTGCCTCGCGGGTGGTCTCGACGCAGCTGGAGATCCCGCTGGAGACGGTCGTGGAGGTCGTGCGCGGGCTGACGCCCGACAACCGTTTCGTGCTGAACCCGTCGCCGCCGCGGCCGCTGCCGGGCGAGGTGATGGCGGCCTGTGATCCGCTGATCGTCAACGAGCACGAGGCGCGGGTGATCCTCGGCGAGGCGTGTGTGTCGGACCGGCCGGAGGACTGGGCGCGGCTGCTGCTCGCCAAGGGGCCCCGGTCGGTGGTGGTCACCCTGGGCGCCGAGGGCGCGCTGGTCGCCTCCTCGGCCGGGGTCACCCGGGTGCCGTCCGTGAAGGTCGACGCGGTGGACTCGACGGGTGCGGGGGACGCGTTCACGGCGGCGCTGGCGTTCCGGCTGGGGTCGGGCGCATCGCTCGCGGAGGCGGCAGGGTACGCGGCTCGGGTGGGCGCGGCCGCGGTCACCAAGGAGGGCGCGCAGGTGTCCTTCCCCACCGCCGAGGAGGTCGAGGCGCTGTGAAGAAGGCAGGGATCCTGAACCGGCATCTCTCCGGTGCGCTCGCCGAGCTGGGGCACGGTGACGGCGTGCTGGTGTGCGACGCGGGCATGCCGATACCGAAGGGGCCGCAGGTCGTCGACCTGGCCTTCCGTGCCGGGGTGCCGTCCTTCGCGGTGGTGCTGGACGGGCTGCTGGCCGAGCTGGTGGTGGAGGGCGCCACCGCGGCGAAGGAGGTCCAGGGCGCCAATCCGGCGGTGTCGGCGCTGCTGGAGGGGGAGTTCCCGGAGCTGGAACTGGTCCCGCACGAGCGGCTGAAGGAACTGTCGGCACAGGCCCGCCTGGTGGTCCGCACGGGCGAGGCCCGGCCGTACGCGAACGTGCTGCTGAGGTGCGGGGTGTTCTTCTAGCGGTTGCTGTGGCGGCCCGAGCGCCGCGGCGGACAAATTCGAGGGGGCCCGATCCGTCGACCGGGCCCCCTCGGCTTTTCCCCTCCAACATCAGAACCCCCGCGATCCCCCCGGATCCCCCTCCAGCGGTCCTGACACCAAGTACGACCCGCGAGGTCAGGGAAGGGTTGTACGGTCCGCGAGAATTTTTTTTCCGGGCTCGGCCACTGCCCTCCGCCGCGGATGCCTGCCAGACTCGCGGTCATGCATCGCGTCGAACCCGATGATCGCGCGCAGGACCTCCAGGAGCGCCTGTACCACAGAATGACCGAGGCGTTCGGAGAAGGCCGGCTGGTGCTCCACCGCCTGCGCTCCCCGTGGCACACGCCCAGCGCCCTGGCCGAGAGCCACCAGGTGAACGGTGTCTGGCAGTCCGCGACGATCGTCCATGGCTCGTGGAAGACCGGCGAGGACCACATCCGCGTCACCACCTGGCGCGAGCTGCCCGGCCAGGACTTCGAGCCGGACGTCCTGCCGGGCCTCGCCGCCGCCCCGGAGGAGGAGCTGCGGGTCGGCGTCGACGAGCGGACGGTCCCCGCCCTGCTGCGCCGCGGCTCCGGGGTGTGGCAGCTGCGGACGGCCGTCGGCGAGCACCAGATCCTGGTCAGCGGCCGGGGTACGCCGGGGGACCTGACCCTGGAGACGGTCGACGACATCGTCCCGCTCATCGAGGAACGGCGAGCGCGGCTCGCCAGGATCCGGGGCACCGCCTGATTCCCACGGCTCCGCCCCGCACCGTTCGCCGCTCGGTGCGGGGCGGAGCTGTGCGCCGGGGGTCAGACGGTGTGCTCCACGAAGCGCCGGGCGGTCTCGGCGAGCACCTCGCGGCCGTCGCGGGCCCACAGGTCGTCGTTGAAGAGTTCGACCTCGATGGGGCCGGTGTACCCGGCCGCCTCCACGTACCCCTGCCACTCCCGCATGTCGATCGAGCCGTCCCCGATCTGGCCGCGGCCGTTGAGGACGCCGGCCGGCAGCGGGGTGGTCCAGTCGGCGAGCTGGAAGGTGTGGATACGGCCCCCCGCGCCGGCCCGGGCGATCTGCGCGGGCGCGTTGTCGTCCCACCAGATGTGGTACGTGTCCACCGTGACGCCCACCTGATGCGCCGGGAAGCGCTCCGCGATGTCGAGCGCCTGGGTGAGGGTGGAGACCACGCAGCGGTCCGAGGCGTACATCGGGTGCAGCGGCTCGATGGCCAGCCGGACCCCGTGTCGCTCGGCGTACGGTCCCAGCTCCCCCAGCGCGTCGGCGATCCGCTCCCGCGCGCCGTGCAGGTCCTTGGAGCCGGCCGGCAGGCCACCGGAGACCAGGACCAGCACCTCGGTGCCGAGCGTGGCCGCCTCGTCGATCGCCCGCCGGTTGTCCGCCAGGGCGGCGGCCCGTTCGGCCGGGTCGATCGCGGTGAAGAACCCGCCGCGGCACAGCGTGGTGACGGTCAGACCGGCGTCGCGGACCAGCTTGGCCGTCGCCTCCACGCCGTACGACTGGACGGGTTCCCGCCACAGGCCCACACCCGGGACGCCCGACTCCAGGCAGGCGTCGACCAGTTCCGGCATCGACAGCTGCTTGACGGTCATCTGGTTGATGGAGAAACGCGTCAGGTCGGTCACCGGTCCACCCCGTACAGCGACAGCAGGTTCCGCATCCGCTCCTCCGCCAGCTTCGGGTCCGGGAACAGGCCCAGACCGTCGGCGAGTTGGTAGGCGCGGGCGAAGTGCGGGAGGGAGCGGGCCGACTGGAGGCCGCCGACCATCGTGAAGTGGGACTGGTGGCCCGCCAGCCAGGCCAGGAAGACCACTCCCGTCTTGTAGAAACGGGTCGGCGCCTGGAACAGATGGCGGGACAACTCGACGGTGGGATCGAGGAGTTCACGGAAACCCACAACGTTGCCGGTGTCCAGCACCCGTACCGCCTCGGCCGCCAGCGGGCCCAGCGGGTCGAAGATGCCGAGCAGCGCGTGGCTGAAGCCCTGCTCGTCGCCGGCGATCAGCTCGGGGTAGTTGAAGTCGTCGCCTGTGTAGCAGCGCACGCCCTGCGGGAGGCGGCGGCGGATGTCGATCTCCCGCTGGGCCTCCAGCAGTGACACCTTGATGCCGTCCACCTTGTCGGGGTGCGCGGCGATGACCTCCAGGAAGGTGTCGGTCGCCGCGTCCAGGTCGGACGACCCCCAGTAGCCCTCCAGCGCCGGGTCGAACATCGGGCCCAGCCAGTGCAGCACCACCGGCTCGGCGGCCTGGCGCAGCAGATGGCCGTAGACCTCCAGGTAGTCCTCGGGGCCGGACGCGACGGCGGCCAGGGCGCGGGAGGCCATCAGGATCGCCTGCGCGCCGGACTCCTCCACGAGGGCCAGCTGCTCCTCGTAGGCCGCCCGGACCTCCACGAGAGACCCGGCGGTGATCTGGTCGGTGCCGACGCCGCAGGCGATGCGGCCGCCGACCGCCCTCGCCTCGGCGGCGCTGCGGCGGATCAGCTCGGCCGCGCCCGCCCAGTCCAGGCCCATCCCCCGCTGGGCGGTGTCCATCGCCTCCGCGACCCCGAGCCCGTGCGACCACAGGTGCCGACGGAAGGCGAGGGTGGCGTCCCAGTCGACGGCGGCCGGGGAGTCGGGGCTGACGTCGGCGAAGGGGTCGGCCACGACGTGCGCCGCGGAGAAGACCGTACGCGAGGTGAAGGGGGCGCCCGGGGTGAGGGCGAGGGGTTCGGGGCGGGGGTCGTAGGCCCTCAACCGTCCCTCGGAGTCGGGGAGATGGATGGTCACAGCGAGATCTCCGGTACGTCGAGACGGGCGCCCTCGGCCGAGGACCTCAGGCCCAGCTCGGCGAGCTGGACGCCGCGGGCGCCGGCGAGGAGGTCCCAGTGGTAGTCGGCGTCGGCGTAGACGTGCTTGAGGAACAGCTCCCACTGGGCCTTGAAGCCGTTGTCGAAGTCGTCGTTGTCGGGCACTTCCTGCCACTGGTCGCGGAAGGAGTAGGTGGCCGGGATGTCGGGGTTCCAGACCGGCTTGGGCGTCAGACTGCGGTGCTGGACGCGGCAGTTGCGCAGGCCGGCGACCGCCGAGCCCTCCGTGCCGTCGACCTGGAACTCGACCAGTTCGTCGCGGTTGACGCGGACGGCCCAGGAGGAGTTGATCTGGGCGATCGCACCGCCCTCGAGTTCGAAGATCCCGTACGCGGCGTCGTCGGCCGTCGCGTCGTAGGGCTTGCCGTTCTCGTCCCAGCGCTGGGGGATGTGGGTGGTGGCGACGGCCTGGACGGACTTCACGCGGCCGAACAGCTCGTGCAGGACGTACTCCCAGTGCGGGAACATGTCGACGACGATGCCGCCGCCGTCCTCGGCGCGATAGTTCCAGGAGGGGCGCTGGGCGGACTGCCAGTCGCCCTCGAAGACCCAGTAGCCGAACTCGCCGCGCACGGACAGGATCCGGCCGAAGAAGCCGCCGTCGATCAGACGCTTGAGCTTGAGCAGGCCGGGGAGGAAGAGCTTGTCCTGGACCACGCCGTGCTTGACGCCGGCGTCCTTGGCCAGCCGGGCCAGTTCCAGGGCGCCCTCCAGACCGGTCGCGGTCGGCTTCTCGGTGTAGATGTGCTTGCCCGCAGCGATCGCCTTCCTGATCGCCTCCTCGCGGGCGGAGGTCACCTGGGCGTCGAAGTAGATGTCGACCGTCGGGTCGGCGAGGACCTCGTCGACGTCCGTGGAGACGTGCTCCAGTCCGTGCTGTTCGGCGAGCGCGCGCAGGGCGTGCTCGCGGCGGCCGACGAGGATCGGTTCCGGCCACAGCACGGTGCCGTCGCCGAGGTCGAGGCCGCCCTGTTCCCGGATGGCCAGGATGGAGCGGACCAGGTGCTGGCGGTAGCCCATGCGACCGGTCACGCCGTTCATGGCGATGCGCACCGTCTTGCGTGTCACGTCATTCCCTTCGTACGCGGGGTGTGCGCCGCGTACGCCCTGTCTCCTACTGGTGAGCGTCACAGCAAGCGCTTTCTATACGGTAAGAAGCTAGCCTCTGATCGTGGTCTGGACAAGACCGTGACTCAGTCGAGTTGTTCGAGGGGGCGAACAACTCGGAGCTTGACCCGTAAGGTCTGCTCGAAAACATTCGGAACCATGGCCGCCCGCGGCCTGTCTACGAGCACGTACGTGGCCTGTGTACGAGCACGTACGTGGACGTACGAAGATGCGCGACCGGAGGACGACGAGATGACGGTGACCCTGGCGGACGTGGCGGCGCGCGCGCAGGTCTCGCCCGCGACGGTGTCGCGCGTGCTGAACGGGAACTATCCCGTGGCGGCATCCACCCGCGAGCGGGTGCTGAAGGCGGTCGACGAACTGGACTACGTACTCAACGGTCCGGCGAGCGCGCTCGCGGCGGCCACCTCCGACCTGGTCGGCATCCTGGTCAACGACATCGCGGACCCCTTCTTCGGGATCATGGCGAGTGCGATCCAGTCGGAGATCGGCGGGCCCGGGGGACGGGCGGGCGGTGAGCGGCTGGCCGTGGTCTGCAACACGGGGGGTTCGCCGGAGCGCGAACTCACGTATCTGACGCTGCTGCAGCGGCAGCGGGCGGCGGCCGTGGTGCTGACCGGCGGGGCCGTGGAGAACCAGCCGCACGCGGCGGCGGTGGCGGCGAAGCTGACGAAACTGACGGACGCCGGGACCCGGGTGGTGCTGTGCGGGCGGCCGCCGGCGCCGGACACCGGGGCGATCGCGCTGACCTTCGACAACCGCGGGGGCGGGCAGCGGCTGACCGAGCATCTGATCGGGCTCGGGCACCGGCGGCTCGGCTACATCGCGGGGCCGGAGGAGCGGACGACGACCCGGCACCGGCTGGAGGGCCACCGGGCCGCACTGGCCGCCGCCGGGATCGAGGACGACCCGCGCTGGACGGTGTGGGGGCGCTACGACCGGCAGGCCGGTTACGAGGCGACGCTGGAGCTGCTGCGGCGCGATCCGTCCCTGACGGCGGTCGTCGCCGCGAACGACTCCGTCGCGCTGGGGGCGTGCGCGGCACTGCGCGAGTCGGGACTGCGCATCCCCGAGGACGTCTCGGTCGCCGGCTTCGACGATCTGCCGTTCAGCGTGGACGCGGTGCCTGCCCTGACGACGGTCCGCCTGCCGCTGGCGGAGGCCGGCGCGCGGGCGGGGCGGATCGCGATGGGGCGGGAGGAGCCGCCGCCCGGGGGGATCGCGACGGTTCGGGGGGAGCTGATGGTGCGGGGGTCTTCTGGCGGGCCTCGGGAGTGAGGTTTTGCCGGGGGCTGCTGGAAGGTTGCGGGACTCTGCCGGGGTGAAGCAGGGCTCCGGGTGGTGGCCTGCGGTCGTCTTGCGGCTGCCAGGGGGCAGGCGGGGACCGTGGGTTGGGGCTGGGGGGGGCAGCGGAGGTCGTCGGGGGGTCGTCCGGAAGGCACAGGGCATAGGGCACAGGGCATAGGCCGCAGGCCGCGCGGCGTCTTTCGGGTGGGGGCGTTGTCAGTGGGGGCGTTTATCGTCCCGGCATGGTCTTTTCGTTGCCCGAGGGGCTGCCGCGCGGGCGGTTCGTGCGGCTGGGTGCTGTCGAAGTGTGGGTGTCCGGGGAACTGCCCGGGGACATCGTCGAGTTGTGGCCGCGGCTGATGGAGCGTGCCGAGGTCAGCGGGCTGTATCCGTATCTCTGCCACCGCGACGCGCTGGACACTCCGCTGGACTTGGCCGAGGTGGACGCCGTACGTCTGGAAACCGTCCTGGCCGCCGATTTCGCGGAGTACCGGCGGCGTCGGCTGCCCTCGTGGTCGGCGCCCGCCCAGGACGACGACGATGACGATCTGCCGGAGGGCGTCGCGCCCTGGCCGCATGATCCGGGACCGCCCTTCGAGAGCTGGCCAGGGCTCGCGGCGCCCGTGCCCGGCGGTGGGGTCGGCGATGCCGGGCCGGCGCGGGCCGCGGCACGTACCGTCGAGGACGTCCTGCGCACCGATCCCTACGCCTACGCGTGCGTCCTCGTCCTCGTCCCCGCCCGCCGCAGCGCCGACGTACCGGCCGTGACAGGCTGGGCCGCCGAGGCTCCGCTGCCCCTGCTGTGCGCGCTGTTGCGCAGTTGGGAGGACCGGTTCGGAGCCCGGGTCGTGGCCGCCGTCGGCAGCGACCTGTACGTCTCGGTCGCCCGCCCGCCCCTCGACCTCCCGCACGCCGAGCGGCTCGCGCTGGAGCACGTCCTGTCCACCGCCGACAACATCGTCGACGACCCGCCCACGCCGTTCCCCGAGTACGCCGCCGGCCTGGTGGGCCGGACCGAGTGGCGGTTCTGGTGGGACTGAGCCGACACGCCACGGTCCGACCGATGACTTTCCGCCCGGCTCTCGGTCTGATGGCCGTAACGCCCGACGAGGCGCCGCACACCGCACACGGACAGAGGGAGCGAGTCATATGCGCATCGTGGTCAGCGAGTTCATCAGTCTCGACGGGGTCGTACAGGCACCCGGTGGCCCGGAGGAGGACACCGACGGCGGGTTCGCGCACGGCGGGTGGTCGCATCCGTACTTCGATCCGGAGGTCGTCGGCGGGGCCTTCGCGTCCGGGCTGGAACGGGCGGAGGCGCTGCTGTACGGGCGCTGCACGTATCTGACGATGGCCGGGGCCTGGCCCGAGCGGGCCGGTGATCCCTTCGCGGACCGGCTCAACGCGATGAAGAAGTACGTCGTGACGGACACCCTCGGCGACGCGGAGCTCACCTGGAACAACACCGAGCGGATTCCGGGGGGTGAGGCCGTAACGCGGATCCGGGAGCTGCGGGCCGCTCCCGGTGGTGACCTGGCGATGATGGGCAGCCCCACGCTCGTACGGGCCCTGCTCGGGGCGGGGCTCGTCGACGAGCTGCAGCTCGTCCAGATGCCGGTGCTCCTCGGCGGCGGCAAGTCCATCTTCCCCGAGGACGGTGTCAAGCGGCCCCTGGAGCTGGTCTCCACGACCGCCGCCAAGACCGGCGCACAGGTGAGCGTGTACCGCGCCGCCGAAAGGGGCTAGCCGTCGGGGAGCGGCTGTCCTAGGCTCGGCTCGTCGGTATCTCTGACTGAGTCAACCATCCGGGGGTCGATGAGCATGACCGTCCAGGACATCCGCACCTTCAACCGCTTCTACACGAACGTCATCGGCGCCCTGGACTACAGCCGCCAGCTGTACGCCCCGTACACCCTCACCGAGTCCCGCGTCCTGTACGAGCTCGCGCACGCACCGCGCACCGACGCGGCCGATCTGCGGGCCGAGCTGTCGTTGGACGCGGGGTATCTGAGCCGGATCCTGAACAAGTTCGAGGAGGCCGGGCTGATCGAGCGCGCGCCCTCCGACACCGACCCCCGGCGTCGGCGCATCACCCTCACCACCCGTGGCCGGGAGACCGCCGACCTGCTCGCCGAGCGGGCCAACGAGTCCGTGGGTGCGCTGCTGTCCACCGTGCCGTCGGCCGACCGGACGCGACTGGCGGAGGCGATGCGAGCCGTCCGCGAGATCCTCTCCGAGGGGCGCCCGCCGCGCCGCGAGGACGTCGTCCTGCGCGAGCCGGGCCCCGGTGACCTGGGCTGGATCGTGTCGCGCAACGCGGCCCTGTACGCGGCCGAGTTCGGCTGGAACACCGACTACGAGGGGCTGGTCGCGCGGATCGTCGCGGACTTCGCCGAGGACCACGACCCGCATCTGGAGCGGGTGTGGATCGCCGAGCTGGACGGGCGGCCGGTGGGGTGCGTGATGTGTGTACGGGACGACGCGCCCGGCACGGCCCGGCTGCGGCTGCTGCTCGTGGAGCCGGAGGCGCGGGGGCTCGGCATCGGCGACCGGCTGGTGGAAGCGGTCATCGACTTCGCGCGGGGCGTGGGCTACCGGGAGCTCGTCCTGTGGACCAACGACGTACTCGCCGCCGCCCGCCGCATCTACCAGCGCCACGGCTTCGTCCTGTCCGCCGAGAAACCCCACCGCTCCTTCGGCAAGGACCTCAACGGCCAGGACTGGCGCCTGGACCTGCATGGCGCGCAGGAGTGACCGGGCGGGGAAGCAGGCGCCTGGGGAGTGAGCGGGTTCCGCAGGTCGGGCTGGGGCTGCGGCTTGCGGCTTGTGGGTGTTCCGCAGATCGGGGCCGGGGCTGCGGCTTGCGGCTTGCGGGCGGGGAAGCGGCAGCGCCTGAAGAGCGGGCGGGAGCTCGAGGGCCAGACCAGCGGCTGAAGCTGCAGGGCGCGCAGGAGTGACGGGGGGGCGGGGAAGCAGGCGCCTGGGGAGTGAGCGGGTTCCGCAGGTCGGGCTGGGGCTGCGGCTTGCGGCTTGTGGGTGTTCCGCAGATCGGGGCCGGGGCTGCGGCTTGCGGATTGTGGGTGGGGAAGGTGCCGGGTCTCCGGGGCGGGCGGGTGGGGTCGGTGGGGTGAGAGGTGCGGGGCGGTGGGTACGTGGGCGTCAGCGGTCGGGCACGGTGGCTGGACCTGTAGCGCACACACGAGTGACAGTAGGGACCATGCGACTGGCGTTCTCCACCCTCGGCGTCCCCGGCCTGCCCATCCCGGACGTGGTCCGGCTCGCGGCCACCCACGGCTACCACGGCGTCGAACTGCGCGCCCATCCGGAGGAGCCGGTCCATCCCGGCATCGGCCCGGACGAACGGGCGGACGTGGCCGCCGAGTTCAAGGCGGGCGGCATCGAGATCCTGGGGCTCGCGGGCTACGCGCGGGTCGCCGCGCCCGGCGACGACGGACCCGTGATCGAGGAGGTCCGCCGCCTCCTCGACCTCGCCCACGACGTCGGCGCCCCCTACGTCCGCGTCTTCCCGGGCGGAGGCCCCGAGCAGACCCGCGAGCGCGCCGACGCCATCGCCGCCCGGCGGCTCGGTACGGCCGCGGAGCACGCCGCCGACGTCGGCGTCCGCATCCTGCTGGAGACGCACGACTCGCACCGCACCGGCGCCGACGCGATGCGCGTCCTCGGTCTGGTCGGCCACCGGTACGTCGGCTCCCTCTGGGACGTCATGCACACCTGGCTCGGCGGTGAGCAGCCCTCGGAGACGTACGCCGCCCTCTCGCCCTACCTCGGCTACGTCCAGGTCAAGGACATCGCCTCCGCCGAGGACAAGACCCCCCTCGGGCTCGGCACGGGCGTCCTGCCGCTCACCGAGTGCGTGGACGTCCTGTCCCGCCACGGCTGGGACGGCTGGCTGTGCTGGGAGTACGAGAAGCGGTGGTACGAGGAGGCCGCGCCGCTCGAGGACCTGCTGGGCGCCGGCCGCTTGCACCTGGCCCGGCTGCTCAACGACTCCGCGTGAGCGGGCCCGCGTGACGCCGGCGTAATTCGCTGGCCACGGCCGGGAGCCGCTGGCTAGGGTCCCGCCGTGCCCCAGCCCGCCCCGCGCGACCCCGCCATGCCCTCATGAGCATCGGCCGTACGTTCGTCGACGTCCGGCCGCTGCGGACCTCCCCCGTCTTCCGGCGGCTGCTGATCGGGCGCACGGTGTCCTCGCTGGGCGGGTTCATGACCGTCGTGACCGTCATGTACCAGGTGTGGGACATGACGCACAGCTCGGTGTGGACCGGCGCGGTGGGGCTGGTGCAGGCGGTGCCGCTGGTCACGGTCGGGCTGTTCGCGGGGGCGTGGGTGGACCGGGCCGACCGGCGCCGGGTATTCCTGCTGAGCACGGTCGGCTCGGCGGTCTGCGCCGTCCTGCTGGCCGTGCAGGGCTTCACCGGGCACGTTCCGGCGGCCGTGGTGCTCGCGCTGGTGGCGGTGCAGACGTCGTTCACGGCGGTCGGCGCCCCCGCGTCGGGCGTGTTCCTGCCGCGGCTGCTGCCCAGGGACCAGGTGGGCGCCGGACTCGCCCTCCAGCAGGTCACCGGCCAGTCGATGATGCTGCTCGGGCCGGCCGTGGCGGGCGTCGTCCTCGGCTGGTGGGGGGTGGGCGTCTGCTATCTGCTCGACGCGCTCAGCTTTGGCATGGCCTTCTACGGCGCCTACGGCCTGCCCGCGCTGCCGCCCGAGGGCGGGAAGTCCCGGCCCGGACTGCACGGCGTCCTCGACGGGCTGCGTTTCCTCACCGGCCACCGGGTGGTGCGCGGCGCGCTGCTGACGGACCTCGCGGCGACCGTCCTGTCCATGCCGGTGAGCCTGTTCCCGCTGGTCGACTCGGAGCGTTTCGGCGGCGACCCGCGCACCCTCGGCCTGTTCCTGTCCGCGCTGGCGGTGGGCGGGGTCGCCGCGACCGCCCTGTCCGGCCCGGTGACCCGGCTGGCCCGTCCCGGTCCGGTGATGTTGTGCGCCTCCGGCACGTGGGGCGCGGCCCTCGCGCTGTTCGGCCTGACCAGTGGCGGCTGGGCGGGCCTCGGGACGCTGGTGCTGGCGGGGGCGGCGGACGCGGTGGCCGTGCTGTCCCGGGCCACGATCGTGCAGACCCGCACGCCGGACGCGCTGCTGGGCCGGGTCACGGCCGCCGAGACGATCGTCGGCCAGGCGGGGCCCCAGATCGGCAACCTCCGTGCCGGTCTCGTGGCCGCCCGCACCTCGGCCACGACCGCGCTGCTCACCGGCGGCCTGATGTGCCTGCTGGCCGTGCTGGCGGTGGCCGTGAGAACACCCGAGCTGCGGGACGGCGGCGCGGTCACACCGGACGGACGGTGATCTTCGCCGTCGGGTCCAGGCACCAGTCCAGTACGGCCGGCCAGGAACCGTAGCCCGCGTCCAGGTCCAGGTGGGCGGCGCCGGGGAGGAGGTCCGTCGGGATGCCGAGGGGGTCGCCGTAGAGCTCCCGCGCTCCTTCGGGGCAGTACGGATCGTCGTCCCCGGCGACCAGACGGGTGGGTGTCGGAAGGGCGAAGTCCAGGGCGGGCGGGGTGAATTCGGCGACCTCGGGATACCGGGCGAGGACGGACGCGGACGGCGGCGCCACCAGCAGCACCCGGTCGACGGCACCGTCCGTCACGATCCCGCGCGCGACGGCGTGCAGCCACAGCACGGCGGAGGCACTGTGGGCGAGCACGACCCTCTCCTCGCCGTCCATCCCCTCCAGACACCTGCCGAGCTCCGACAGCCACACCTCCAGGCTCGGGTCGTCGGGCTCCGGGAGCTGGGGGTAGGTGACGCGGTGCCCGAGCCCGTCGAGCCGGTCGGCGAGCCAGTGCTGCCAGTGAGCGGGCGGCCGGTGATTCTGCCAGCCGTGAAGGATCAGGAAGTGCGAGGCCATGGAGATCATGCTGACCGAGAACCGGGGCGGAGGTCCAGGGCGACTCCGGGGCCGGCCAGGAGGCGGACGGGCCGGCGGGGGCGGTCCGGGTCAGCTAGGAGGCGGTCCGGGTCGACCAAGAAAACGAGCCCGGCAGTCCGAGGCGGCTAGGAGGCGGGCCCGGCGGTCCGAGGCGGCCAAGAAGCGAGCCGGGCGGTCCGAGTCGCCCAAGAGACGGGCCCGGGAGTCCGGGTCCGACCAAGAAACGAGCCCGGCAGTCCGGGCCGACCAAGACAGGGCCCAGCGGGCCGGGGCGACCAAGAAACGAGCCCGGCGCGCCGGGCCGACCAAGACAGGGCCCGGCAGTCCGGGCCGACCAAGAAACAAGCCCGGCAGTCCGGGCCGACCAGGAGGTGGGCCGGGCGGCCCGCGTCGGCCAAGTAACGAGCCCGGCGGTCCGCTTCGGCCAGGAGGCGGGCCGGGCGGACGGGGTCGGCCAAGAAACGAGCCCGGCAGTCCGAGTCGGCTAGGAGGCGGGCCCGACACTCCGAGGCGGCCAAGAAGCGAGCCGGGCGGTCCGAGTCGCCCAAGAGACGGGCCCGGGAGTCCGGGTCCGACCAAGAAACGAGCCCGGCAGTCCGGGCCGACCAAGACAGGGCCCGGCGGTCCGAGGCGGCCACGAAGCGAGCCCGGCAGTCCGGGCCGACCAAGAAACAAGCCCGGCAGTCCGGGCCGGCCAGGAGGTGGGCCGGGCGGCCCGCGTCGGCCAAGAAACTAGCCGGGCGTGCCGGGTCGACCAAGACACGGGCTGCCGACCCGCGGCGGCCAAGAGACGGGCCCGACAGTCCGAGTCAGCCAAGAGACGGGCCCGGCGGCCCGGGGCGGCCAAGAGACGGGCCGGGCCTACCCGGCCGTCCGGGTCGTGATGCGGGCGATCCGTTGTTCCAGGCGGCTGCGGCATTCCGGCCACTCCGGTGCGGTGATCGAGAAGATCGCGGAGTCGCGCAGACGGCCCTCCTCCCCCGGGGCCCAGGAGCGCGACCAGTTGCGCAGGACGCCCTCGAAACGTGCCCCGACGCTCTGGATCGCGGCGCGGGAGCGCTCGTTGCGGGCGTCGGTCTTGAGATCGACCCTGGACACGCCCCACTCCTCGAAGGCGTGCCGGAACAGCAGGAGTTTGGCCTCGGCGTTGACGCCGGTGCCCTGCGCGCCGGCGCCGAGCCAGGTGAAGCCGACCTCCACGGCGTCGAGCCGGTCCTCCGACCGCCAGCAGCGCGGCTCCCAGTACGACGTGGCGCCCACCGCACGCCCCGAGGCCAGGGAGACCTGCGCGTACGGCGCCAGCCGTCCCGTGGCCGCCCGCGCCAGTTGCGCGTCGATGTAGCCCTCCACCTCGTGGGCCCTGGGCACCCAGGTGTAGTCGTAGCTGCCGCGGTCCTCTTCCACGGCCACCGCCAGATCGGCGGCATGCCGGTGCTCCAGCGGCTCCAGACGCACCAACGCCCCCTCCAGCAGCGGCCCTTGCAGCAGGTAACCCACTCGGTGACGTCCCTTCAGAACGGTCAGAACGGTCAGAACGGTCAGCACCATCAGCACGGTCAGACCAGTTCGAGGATCTCGGTCAGCCTGGTGACGGACGGCGCCCCCGGTGGCGATACGCCTCCGCCGGGACACATCACCCGCCCCGCGTAACCGAGTTCGACGGCCGCGGCGACCAACTCCGGGTCGTCGTCCACGAACAGGCACTCCTGGGGCCGCAGCCCCAGCGCGTCGCTCGCGTGCCGGTACATGCGCGGGTCGGGTTTACGGCAGCCGAGGACCGCCGAGATCGCGTACGCCTCGAAGTGGTCGCCGATGCCCAACGCGGCGTGCATCTCCGGCAGTCCGGCCCAGGCGTCCGAGACCACCGCCATCCGCACACCCCGGCGCCGCAGCTCGTCCAGTGTCTCCGCCACCCCTGGGCACAGCTCCACCACCGACGTGACGGGGATCTCCCGGCTGAGGTCGGCCAGCAGACCCGGTGTCGGCTCCAGACCGAGGTGGCGCACCAGGACCCGGTGGTAGTCGTCGTAGTCCGGCGTCGTCGCCGACGCGGCGAAGAAGTCCTCGCCCGCCGCGATCGCCGCCGCGAACCGCTCCGGTGTGACCGTGGGGTCGTGACGGAGGACGGTCACCTCGAAGTCCACCCGGGGGTTCCAGCGGCCCCCGACGGGCCGGGTCAGCACCCCGCCCGAGTCGAAGAGCACGGCGCGCAGTTCACCGGTCATCCCCCAGCACGCTCCTCAACTCCGCGAACGCCTCATGGAAGCCGGGGAAAGTCTTCCGTACGCAGGCCGGGTCGTCGAACGAAATACCCGGCGTGCGCAGGCCGGTCACCGCGAAGGACATCACGATGCGGTGGTCGCCGTACGTCCTGATCTCCGCGCCCATGGGTGTGCCGGGACGGATCTCGATCCAGTCCGGGCCCGTGTCGACGCCGCCCCCGAGCCGCCGCAGGTTCTCCGCGCACGCCTCCAGCCGGTCGCACTCCTTCACCCGGGTGTTCGCCACGTCCTCGATGCGGACCGGGCCGGAGGCGAAGGGGGCGATGGCGGCCAGGGTCGGCATGGTGTCGGAGATGTCCCGCATGGCGACCGTCAGGCCGCGTAGTTCGCCCGTGCCCCGGACGGTCGTGGCGTCCGCCCCCACGGACACCTCCGCGCCCATCCGCCGCAGGACCTCGACGAACCCCAGGTCGCCCTGGAGCGCGCCCCGCCCCAGCCCCGGCACGGTCACCTCCGCGCCCGGAGTCACCGCGGCCGCCGCGAAGAAGTAACTCGCGGTGGAGGCGTCGGGCTCGATCGCGTAGGTCGTGGCGCGGTAGCCGCCCGGCGGGACGACGAAGACGTTCCCCTCCCGGCCCACCTCGGCCCCGAACGCCCGCATCATCGCGATCGTGATGTCCACGTACGGCGCGGAGACCAGGTCGGTGACGTGGATGCGCAGGCCCTTGCGGGTCAGCGGGCCGAGCAGGAGGAGCGCGGTCAGGTACTGCGAGGACTGGCCGGCGTCCAGGGTGACCTCCCCGCCCTCGACCCCGGCCGCCCGTACGGTCAGCGGGTGGTGGCCCTCCGCCTCCTCGTGCCGCAGGTCCACGCCGAGGTCGCGCAGGGCGCGGGTGAGCGGGAGCAGGGGGCGGCGGCGCATCTGCGGCGAGGCGTCGAAGCGGTAGGTGCCCCGGCCCGCCGCGGCCAGCGTCGGCAGGAAGCGGGCGGTGGTCGCGCCGTCCCGGCAGTACACGTCCGCCTCGCTCACCGCCGGGCCCTGCGGGCGGCCGTCCACCTGCCAGACGTCGGGTGTGCGGCCTACGCGGTGGCCGAGCCGTACCAGGCCCTCGGCGAAGCCCTCGGTGTCGTCCGAGCGGAGCGGGCGCACGAGGGTGGTGACACCGTCGGCCGCTGCCGCCAGGAACAGGGCGCGGGCGGTGATGGACTTGGAACCGGGGATGGTGACTACGGGCATGATTCATGATCGACCGCGCGGGGCCCCTGCGCCCGCACGTCCATGGGATGGACCCCTTCCCGTCGCCCGCCGGTCACCGACGGCGCGGGGCGAGCGGTCTGTCGTCCGGCGGTCGCAGGGGCCGTACGTCTTTGGCAGGAGCGGCCGCCCGGGGTGGCGGCTCACCCGTCCCGCGGGCCCCACCGGCACCGACTTCCGGGAATCGCCGGGTAGGGGGGAACCCGGCCCGAATACGGTTCGTCCAACCCGCAAGTTGCCGGATGAGTCTCCGCTGTGCGGTGTCGGCCCTCGCTGCTGGCTGCGATCGCTGACCTACCCTCTCCGCCGTACTGCGGCCGGCAGCACAGCCGCCATCGGCGCGCCCCCCTCCAACAGCGCCGATGGCGGCCCCTTCGCGGAGAACCCTTTCGGCAGCCGGTTTCCCGGTGGCGTGCGCGCTCCCTTGACTGGCAGAAACTTCCCGGATATTGCTTCCCGGACGGAAGTTTCCTTCAGTGGATCATCTCCGGAAGGAGCGCACGTGCCCTCCAGACGTACCGTCCTCGCCGCGACCATGGGTGTCACCGCATCCCTCGCGGTCGGCGGCACCGCTCACGCCGACGACAAAAAGCTCCGTTCCCTCATCTCCCGTATGTCCCTGCCGGAAAAGGTCGGCCAGCTCTTCGTGATGCGGGTCTACGGCCACTCCGCCACCGCTCCCGACCAGGCCGACATCGACGCCAACCTCAAGGAGATCGGCGTCCGCACGGCCGCCGAGCTGATCGCGAAGTACCGCGTCGGCGGCATCATCTACTTCACCTGGGCCAACAACACCCGCGACCCGCACCAGATCGCCGACCTGTCCAACGGCATCCAGAAGGCGTCCCTCAGCGGCCCCCGTGGGCTGCCCGTGCTCGTCACCACCGACCAGGAGCACGGCATCGTCTGCCGCGTGGGCAGCCCCGCCACCCTCTTCCCGGGCGCGATGGCCGTCGGAGCGGGCGGCTCCCGCGCGGACGCCCGCACGCTGGGCCGCGTCTCCGGCGCGGAACTGCGTGCGATCGGCATCAACCAGGACTACTCCCCCGACGCCGACGTGAACATCAACCCGGCCAACCCCGTCATCGGCGTCCGCTCCTTCGGTGCCGACCCGCAGGAGGTGGCCGGTCTGGTCGCCGCCGAGGTCGCCGGGTACCAGCGGTCGTCGGTCGCGGCGACCGCCAAGCACTTCCCCGGGCACGGCGACACGGCCGTCGACAGCCACTACGGCTTCCCGGTGATCACCCACAGCCGTGAGCTGTGGGAGAAGCTGGACGCCGTCCCCTTCCGGGCGGCGATCAGGGCGGGCGTCGACTGCGTCATGACCGCGCACATCCAGTTCCCGGCCCTGGACGACTCCGGTGACCCGGCCACCCTCTCCCACCCGATCCTCACCGGCATCCTGCGCGGCGAACTCGGCTACGACGGGGTCGTGGTGACCGACTCCCTGACCATGGAGGGCGTGCGGACGAAGTACGGCGACGACCGGGTCCCGGTGCTCGCGCTGAAGGCCGGTGTCGACCAGCTGCTCAACCCGCCGGACCTGTCCGTCGCCTGGAACGCCGTCCTGAAGGCGGTACGGGACGGGGAGCTCACCGAGGCGCGGCTGGACGAGTCGATCCTGCGCATCCTGCGGCTGAAGGCGCGGCTCGGGCTGTTCGAGCGGCCGTATGCCAGCCGGGCCGGTGTGGACCGGGTGGTCGGCACGAAGGCACATCTCGCGGCGGCCGACCGTATCGCCGAGCGCACGACGACGCTGCTGGTCAACGAGGGGGCACTGCTGCCGCTGTCCCCCCGTAGGCACGCGAAACTCCTGGTCGTGGGCGCCGATCCGGCCTCCCCGTCCGGTACGACGGGCCCGCCGACGGGTGTCCTCGCGAGGGCCCTGACCGGACTCGGCTTCACGGCCACGGCCCTGTCCACCGGCACGGCGCCGTCCTCCGCCACCATCGCCTCGGCGGTGGCGGCGGCGCGGGAGGCGGACGCGGTGGTCGTGACGACGTACAACGTCACCGCGGGCAGTTCGCAGAAGACCCTCGCCGAGCAACTGGTGGCGACGGGCAGGCCGGTGGTGGCGATCGCCGTCCGCAACCCCTACGACGTGGCCCAACTCCCCTCCGTCCCGGCCTACTTGGCCGCCTACTCCTGGACGGACGTCGAACTGCGGGCGGCCGCGCGGGTGATCGTCGGGAAGGTGGCGCCGCGCGGGAGGCTGCCGGTGCCGGTGCAGCGGGCGGACGATCCGGCGCGGGTGCTGTACCCCATCGGTCACGGACTGACGTACTAGAAGGGGCGTAGACCGCATACGCCGCACAACCGGCGTACACCCCCCAACGGTCCCAATGCATCCCGCGCGTCTGGCGTGACCAGCCTGTAAGGGTCACGCTGGACAAGGGTGCACGGGGAGGCGCCCGGGGGGACGCGATGCGTGAGAGATGTTCGGTGGGGGTGGTCTGTGCTCTGCTGGTGCTAGTCGCCGCGGTACTGACCGGCTGCCAGGCGCTGTCGTCCGCGTCCGGTGAGGACGCCGGGCCCACTGTCACACCGGCGGCGGCCTCGACGCGGCCCTCCGGCTACGGGGCGGTGTTCCTCGGGGTCGACGAGTGCAGTTCGTTCGGCACGACGAGCTTCACCGAGGTGCCGTGCACGAGTGAGCGGGCGGCGGCGCGAGTGGTCGCGCGCTACGACGGCACGATGGCCGACGGTCCGCTGTGCCCGGCGACCACGGACTTCGTGCTGCACATCAGCGCGCAGAGCTCGTCGTCCGACGAGGACGGCGACGGTTCGGTGCCGCAGGGCTACGCCTGTATGCGCAACCTGGAGCCCCCGCACCCCGGTGATCCGGGCGGCGGGGGCGGACCGCGCACCATCGTCGGCGACTGTGTCTACGGCTCGGGCAGCGGGCAGGTCCGGGAGACCAGGTGCGACGGCGGCGGCGCGAAGAAGCCGCAGTACAAGGTGGTCAGGGCGGTCGCCGGGCGGGCGTCCTGCCCCGCGTCGACGGCGCTCTACGTCCATCTCGACGGCAAGGAACCCGTGGGCTGCGCCCGGCGCGTCTGACCGACGACCGGGCGCAGCACGGGAGTCAGGGACGCAGCGCCGGCTCGCGCTCCACGTCCCGCACGTCCAGCTTCCGGTCGAACCGGGCCAGCGGCTCGGCGACCGGCGTCTCGTCCGCCACCCCCGCCCAGTCCAGGATCCGCTGCGTCGCCAGGGCCTTCTGGTCCGGGACCAGACCGGCGACGTTCGCCCCGTGGTTGAGGCCCGGCGCGGTGAAGACGTACGCGTCCTTCGCGCCCTTGCCGACGCGGAAGCGCTCCGCTCCCCACGGGTCGTTCTGGCCGTACACGAAGAGCATGTGGTGGGCGTGGTGGCGCACCCAGGTGTCGACGTCCCGCATGGCCCCCGGCTGGAACCGCATCGGGATCGACCGCGGCACGAAGTTACGCGGCGCCTGGTAGCCGTAGCGGACGTACTTCCTCTCGATGTACGGGAAGTGGATCGTCGGCGCGCCGAGCTGGGTGCCGGCCTGGTAGTAGTACGGCGTGTACGGCTCCAGGCCCTGGTCGGTGTAGAACGAGAACCCGGAGATGGTGTCGACGGAGTCCCAGATGGCCTGGTCGGTGGCGTGCTTGGCGTCCGCCGGGATGGTGGCGCAGTCGGAGAGCAGGCTGTACTGCCAGAAGCCCCAGACGTAGTCGAGGACGACGGCCTCGTAGGCGCGGTCCAGGCTGCCGATGGTCGTGAACGTGTAGCCGTTCTCGGCCGCGTACGCCGCGTACTTCTTCTCCAGCGGCTCCCGGCGCACCAGCGCCTCGCGCTGCACGGCGTTCAGCCGGTCGCGGCACTCCTTGGTGCCGACGCCGGCGAAGAAGCGGTCGTAGGCGGAGTCCTCGTCGTCGACGACGTCGTTCGGGGCGACGTAGGCCACCACGCCGTCCATGTCGCGCGGGTAGAAGCGCTCGTAGTACGTGGCGGTCATGCCGCCCTTCGAACCGCCTGTGGAGATCCAGCGCTTGGGGTAGACCGACTTCAGCGCCTTGAAGATGCGGTGCTGGTCGCTCGCCGCCTGCCAGATGTCCAGCTTCGACCAGTCGGCCGGGTTCGGCCGGGACGGGGTGAAGAAGCGGTACTCCATGGAGACCTGGTTGCCGTCCACGATCTGGGTCGGCTCGCGTCGGCTCGGTGTGGTGGAGACGTTGTAGCCGCCGGTGTAGAAGACGGTCGGGCGGTCGACTCCCTTGTGCAGCACGGTGATCCGCTGCTGGAAGGTGCCCTTGGACGGATGCCGGTGGTCGACCGGCTGGGTGTAGTTCAGGACGAAGAAGCGGTAGCCGGGGTACGGCTTCTCCTCGATCAGGCTCATGCCCGGGATGGCGAGCAACCGGTCCTTGATGTCGGTCGCCGCTTTCGTCCCCGTGGCCGCCGGCTGGGCGGCGGTGGCCGCTCCCGCCGTGCTCAACGTGCCTATGAGCACGGCGAGCGCGAGCAGCCATCTGAGCGCCTTGCGCATGCACCCTCCCCTGTGAGTACAGATGTCCGCCGGACGCTAGCGTCGCAACGGGCGGACGCACCAGGGGAGTTCAAGAAATACTTGTGGGTTTCCCGTGACTCAGCAAAGGATCCAGCCCGAGCTCACGGATCCGCCCTTCACCGAGCCCTTGATCCGCACGCACCGGTGCCCGGCGTGCACCGTGACCGGGCCGGCGTGGTGGCTGTACTGTCCGCTGTCGACGACCGGACGGTTGCCGCGGGCCTGCACGCTGACCGACATGGAGCGCTTGGTGGTTGAGGCGTGCTTCGGGAACGTCACGGCGCAGACGTAGCCGTCCGCCTTGTAGACGTGCACGACACCGGTGGAGAACGTCAGGTCCCGCACCTTGCGCCCGGAGCAGTACGGGTCGGCGTGCGCGTTGCCCGACGCGGCGAGCGCGAGCGCCCCGGACGCGGTCACCACGGCCATGCCGAGCGCGATCCGGCGCCGTATCGCACCTGAGTCCACTGTCGTCCCTCCCCTACAACCGACAAAGAGCGTACGGGTGTACGGACGCCGGACGTATGTCGGATGGTTGCACGCCCGTCAGGGAACCGACAGTGAATCAACAGCGAACAGACAGCACAGCCCCACCGCGTGCCCCCGACCGTCCCCTCCGCGTCCGGTTCCCCCATGAAGGTCCGCCACAACTCCGCGTACCGCCCCTCCCGCGCGAGCAACTCCTCGTGCGTACGGTCCTCCACGACCCGCCCGTGGGCTGAACCTCCCGACGTCGCCCTCGCACCGCTCAGCCCCCAGCGGGCCTCCCGGGCTTCGGACGACTGGCCGGACTCCGTCCGGCGGCTCACCTGGGCGGGCGGTTCGGGGAACATCGCCGCCAGGCGCTCAGGCGGCCAAAGACTCGTCCTCTCCGACGAACGTGCGCCACAACTCTGTGTACCGGCCGCCAAGCCGGACCAGCTCCTCGTGCGTACCGTCCTCCACCACGCGGCCGTGGTCCATCACCACCACCCGGTCGGCGCGGGCTGCCGTGGTCAGGCGGTGGGCTACGACGAGGGTGGTGCGGTGGCCCGCCAGGCGGTCGGTCGCTTGGTTGACCTGGGCCTCCGTGGCCAGGTCGAGCGCGGCGGTCGCCTCGTCGAGGAGCAGGATGTCGGGGTCGACGAGTTCCGCGCGGGCCAGTGCGATCAACTGGCGTTGGCCGGCGGAGAGGTTGCGGCCGCGCTCGGCGACCTCGTGGAGGTAGCCGCCGTCGAGGGTGGCGATCATCTCGTGCGCGCCGACCGCCCGGGCCGCCGCCTCGACCTCGGCGTCCGTGGCCTCGGGGCGGCCGTAGGCGATGGCGTCGCGGACGGTGCCCTGGAAGAGGTACGCCTCCTGCGGGACGACACCGAGCCGGTGGCGGTAGGAGGTGATGTCCAGGGCCCGGAGGTCGGTGCCGTCGACCGTCACCCGGCCGCCGGTGGGGTCGTAGAACCGCGCCACCAGTTTCACCAGCGTCGACTTGCCGGCGCCGGTCTCGCCGACGAACGCGACCGTCTGGCCCTCCGGGATCGTCAACTCGACGCCGGACAGGGCCTCTTCGTCGTCGCCGTAGGCGAAGTGCACGTCCTCGAAGGCGATGTCGCCGCGCAGGGAGAGGACTTCGAGGGGCTCGTCGGCGGCCTTGGTGGAGGTCGGCTCGCGCAGCAGCTCCTGGATCCGGCCGAGGGAGACGGTGGCCTGCTGGTAGCCGTCGAAGACCTGGGAGAGCTGCTGGACCGGCGCGAAGAACAGGTCGATGTAGAGCAGGTAGGCGACCAGCGCCCCGGTCGTGAGCGTGGCGTCGTCGATCCGTCCCGCACCGGCGATCAGCACGGCGGCCGCGGCCACCGACGACAGCAGCTGCACGAACGGGAAGTAGATCGAGATCAGCCACTGCCCGCGCACCCGCGCCCTGCGGTAGCTGTCGCTGAGCTCCGTGAACCGCGCCCCGCCGTCCCGCTCGCGTGAGAAGGCCTGCACGATCCGCAGCCCCGAGACCGACTCCTGCAGGTCGGCGTTCACCAACGACACGCGTTCACGGGCGAGTTCGTACGCCTTCACGCTCGCCCGGCGGAAGAAGTACGTGGCGACGACCAGCGGCGGCAGGGTGGCGAAGACGACCAGCGCCAGCTGGACGTCGATCACCAGCAGGGCGACCAGGATGCCGAAGAAGGTGACGACGGAGACGAACGCGGTGACCAGGCCCGTCTGCAGGAACGTGGACAGCGCGTCCACGTCGGTCGTCATCCGGGTCATGATCCGGCCGGTCAGCTCCCGCTCGTAGTAGTCGAGGCCGAGCCGCTGGAGCTGGGCGAAGATCTTCAGCCGCAGCGAGTACAGGACCCGCTCGCCGGTGCGGCCGGTCATCCGGGTCTCCCCGACCTGCGCGGCCCACTGCGCGACGACCGCGAGCAGCCCGAGCAGCGAGGCCGACCAGACCGCGCCGAGGGCCAGGGCGTTGACGCCCTTGTCGATGCCGTGCCGGATCAGCACCGGCAGCAGCAGGCCCATCCCGGCGTCGACGGCGACGAGCCCGAGGCTGATCAGCAGGGGAGTTCCGAAGCCCCGCAGCAGCCTGCGCAGTCCGTAGGAGTCCTCGGGCATGACCGCCCGCGCCTCGTCGATGTCCGGGGTGTCGGTCGCCGGCGGCAGCGCCTCGACCTGCGCGAGGAGTTCGGGGGTGGCCGGCATCCCGGACAGCGCGTGGTCCTTGGGCTGCCGGTCGCCGGTCCACAGCCGCGGGGTAACCCCTCGCTCGGCGTCGAACTCGGCGTCCAGCTCGTCCCGCACGGAGGTGTCCTCGGCGGGCTGGGCGGGCCGGGTGTGGCCGGGCGAGACACCGCCGAGCTCGTCGGGGTCGGTGAGCAGACGGCGGTAGAGCGCGGACCGCTCCTGCAGCTCCTCGTGCGTGCCGAGGTCGGCGAGGCGCCCGCCGTCGAGGACGGCGATGCGGTCGGCGAGGTTGAGGGTGGAACGGCGGTGCGCGATGAGCAGGGTCGTACGGCCCCGCATGACGTGCCTCAGCGCCTCGTGGATCTCGTGCTCGACGCGGGCGTCCACGGCGGAGGTGGCGTCGTCGAGGACCAGGAGACGGGGGTCGGTGAGGATCGCGCGGGCGAGGGCGACCCGCTGGCGCTGGCCGCCGGAGAGGGTGAGGCCGTGCTCGCCGACCTTGGTGCCGTAGCCCTCGGGCAGCTCCCTGATGAAACGGTCCGCCTGGGCGGCGCGGGCGGCGGCCTCGACCTCCTCGTCCGTGGCGTCCGGGCGGCCGTACGCGATGTTGTTGCGGACGGTGTCGGAGAAGAGGAAGGAGTCCTCGGGGACCAGCCCGATCGCGGCCCGCAGCGAGTCGAAGGTCAGCTCACGGACGTCGTGCCCGCCGATCAGGACGGCGCCGTGCGTGACGTCGTAGAAGCGCGGGAGGAGGAGGGAGACCGTGGACTTTCCGGAGCCGGAGGAACCGACGACCGCGAGGGTCTCACCCGGGCGGATCTCGAAGCTCAGCCCTTGCAGGACGGGCCGCTCGTGGTCGTAGCCGAAGGAGACGTCGTCGAACTCGACGGTCGCGGGCGCGTCGGCGGGCAGCTCCTTCGTGCCCTCCGTCATGGTCGGCCGGGTGTCGATCAGCTCCAGGACGCGCTCGGTGCCGGCGCGGGCCTGCTGTCCGATGGTGAGGACGAACGCCAGCATGCGGACCGGGCCGACGAGCTGGGCGAGGTAGGTGGAGAAGGCGACGAAGGTACCGAGGGTGATGTGACCGCGCACGGCGAGCCAGCCGCCGAGCGCCAGCATGGCGACCTGGCCGAGGGCGGGGACGGCCTGGAGGGCGGGGGTGTACGTGCTGTTCAGCCGTACGGTCCGCAGCCGCCCGGCGAACAGCCGCCGCCCGACCTCCCTGAGTTTTCCGGTCTCCTGCTCCTCCTGCCCGAACCCCTTCACCACGCGTACGCCGCTGACGGCTCCGTCGACCACGCCTGCCACGGCGGCGGCCTGGGCCTGCGCGTACCAGGTGGCGGGGTGCAGCCGGGAGCGGCTGCGCTTGGCGATCCACCACAGGGCCGGGGCGACGGCGAGGGCGACGAGGGTGAGCGGCAGCGACAGCCAGGCCATGATGACCAGGGAGATCAGGAAGAGCAGGACGTTCCCGATGGTCATGGGGAGCATGAAGAGCAGGCCCTGGATCAGCTGGAGGTCGCTGGTCGCGCGCCCCACGACCTGTCCGGTGGACAGCTCGTCCTGCCGTCGGCCGTCGAGCCGCGTGATCGTCTCGAACATCTCGGTCCGCAGGTCGTGCTGGACGTCGAGGGCGAGACGGCCGCCGTAGTAGCGGCGGACGTAGGTGGAGACGTAGACGAGGACGGCGGCGCCGACCAGCGCCCCGGCCCAGGGGGCCATGCCCCGGCTGTGATCGCCGATCACATCGTCGATGATCACCTTGGTGACGAGGGGGACGAGCGCGGTGACGGCCATGCCCGCCAGGGAGGACCCGAGGGACAGCACGACGTCCTTCGGATACCGCCACGCGTATCCGGCCAGTCGCCGTGCCCATCCCCGTTGCTCGTTCACGCGGGTGCCCTCCGAATCGTCCTGATCTACCGGAAGGCACCAACACGAGACGAAGCGGATTTCATCCCTCCGCAACAAACGGGAGGGGTCAGACGCGCAGCCGCAGGTAGTAGAAGCGGGTGGTCTGCGCCGCGTTCTGGTTGTCGTCGCTGACCAGGAGCACCTTCAGGCGGCCCTTCGAGTATCCCGTCACGGTCATCCCCTCGATGTTGTCGAGGAGCGGGTTCGGCTGGGGCTGCTTCGCGGTGGCGCCGAGGGTCGGGCAGTCGGCGATGTCGGCGAGGAGGGTCTTCCTGATCAGCCGCACACCCGGCTGTCCGGTCAGGTTCTCGATGCCGCTGGTGTCCGTCGCGTGGCGGGGGTCGGCCAGGTAGAGGCGGACGGTGTTGCCGACGCCGGCGGTGAAGCCGCGCTCCAGGACGAGGAGGCGGCCGTCGGGGGTGGCCTGGACCTCGGGGACGCCCAGGCCCGCGTCGACGCGGTAGGCGTACTGGGCGGCGAGACGGAAATGGTCGCCCTTGGTCCGGGTCCAGGTCTGGAAGCGGACGATGTCGGTGGAGTCGCCGGAGATCGCGTTCTCCATCGAGGCGAGCAGGGTGCGGCCGCCGGGCAGGAGGGTCAGGCCCTCGAAGGTCTGGTTGGACGTGGCGCGTCCGGCGGGGGTGACGAGGAGGGAGGACGGGACCGGGAGCCGGTCGAGGATCCCGCCGTCGGTGCTGTAGCGGCGTACGGACGGCTCGGTCTCCGAGGTGACCAGCCGGGTGCCGTCCCGGTCGACGACGAGACCCTCGCTGTCCAGCGCGGCCCCCCTCTCGTCGGCGAGCTGGACGACCCGCTTCGGCCGGAGCGTCCTCGCATCCAGGTCGAAGAGGGAGGAGCGGTCCTCCAGGGCGGCGATCGAGCCGTCCTTGTCCACCGCGAGCGCGGAGAAGTTGCCGACGAACGTGCCGTCGTACGTCGTCTTGTCCAGCGCGTCGGAGAAGCGGTCGATCGAGACGGAGGGCGAACAGGCGTGGCTCGTCCGTGGGGTGGCCGGGGCGGGCCCGGCGGCGGTCAGCGTGGTGGCCGCCGCCAGGGCCGCGGTGACGGTCGCGAGTACGGTTCTCAGGCGCATGCGCGCCACCGTAGGCGCCGCCGGTGACGCACAGGAGACCGGAGGGCGTCAACTCGCGGCGAGATCCCTGTGGATGACCTTCGCCACGCCCTGGATGGTGGAGATGCCGTAGT
Source organism: Streptomyces sp. NPDC006476 (assembly GCF_040612015.1). Lineage (NCBI taxonomy): Bacteria > Bacillati > Actinomycetota > Actinomycetes > Kitasatosporales > Streptomycetaceae > Streptomyces > Streptomyces sp. NPDC006476. Next base: position 96,960 of record NZ_JBEXPK010000017.1, read on the forward strand.
TCATGGTGCTGTTGCCCCAGGTGAGCACCGTGATCATGTAGTCGTGGCCGCCGCCGTTGAAGGTGCCGACGCTGTGCACCCGCCAGCCGTGCGTGGAGCGCTGCAGCCAGCCGTTCTTGACGTGCCAGGAGACGCCGGACGGGGTGCCGTAGGGCGTGCCCCAGCGCTGCGAGGAGATGACCTGGCCCATCAACTTCAGGATGTAGGCACGGGAGTTGTCGCTGAGCACCGCGTTCTTCGCCGTGATCAGCTTGAGCAGCTTCTGCTCGTCGGTGACGTTGATCTGGGTCAGACCCCAGTAGCCGTTCGCGCCGGGGACGGTCTTCGTCATGCCGGCGGCGCTCAGGAAGCCCTTGATCTTCGTCAGGCCCAGCTGCTTCCACAGCCTGCTGGTCGCGTCGTTGTCCGACTTGGTGATCATGGCCTTGGCCAACGAGGTCTCGGTGTCGGTGAGATACCGGTTGTGCTTCTTCGCGTCCCACAGCAGCGTGGCGAGGACGGTCACCTTGACGACACTGGCGGAGTCGTAGGAGGAGGTGGCCCGCAGCGAGCACGTGGTGTTGGTGGAGCGGTCGTAGAGCCCGACCGCGACGGTGCCCCGACGGCCGGCGAGCGCGGCGGTGATGTCCTTCTGGAGCTTGGTGGCCAGGCCCGCCCGCGCGGACGTGCAGCTGACCGTGGGTGTCGTGGCGGCCGCGGCGGGCGAGGCGGCGGCCACGCCGGGTATGAGCACGCCGAGCCCGAGGGCCCCCGTGGCGAGCGCTCTGGCGCGTCTGGTTGATTTCCCTGGTGTCATGCCCCTGTTGACGCTCGACTTCGCCCGAAAGGTTGTACGCGCGGGCACCGTTGGGCAAAGTGAGCCCAAGGCGTTACCGCCCCCTTGGCCGATTCACAGCCGGGGGCCAGCTTCGGCACAGCCCGCACCCACTCCCCCTCTGCACGATGCCCGGGTGACATCTGCCACCGATCCGCACCCCCACACCGAGCCCGTGTCCGCCGACTGGCCGCCGCCCGCCCCGCCCGCGGCACCCCCGGACCGGGCACCGCGCTGGTCGCTGCCCGCCCTGATCGCGATCCTGGTCCTGGCGGCGGTCCTGTACGCCTGGAACCTGTCCGGATCCAGCATGAACACCTTCTACAGCGGTGCCATCTGGGCCGGCACGAAGAGCTGGAAGGCCTGGTTCTTCGGTTCGCTGGACCCCGGCAACTTCCTGACCGTCGACAAACCACCGTTCGCGACCATGGTCATGAGCCTGTCCTGCCGCCTCTTCGGCTTCGGTACCTGGCAGATGATGGCGCCTCAGATCCTGGCGGCCCTCGCCACGATCTGGATCCTGCACTCCACCGTGAAGCGGGTGTGGGGCCACGGCGCGGCGACCGTCGCCGCGCTGGTGCTGGCGCTGACCCCGATCACCGTCGCCATCAACCGCGACAACAACCCCGACACTCTGCTGGTGTTCCTCATGGTCGCGGGCGCGGCCCTCGCCTTCCGCGCCACCCGTGACGACAGGCTGCTGCCGCTGCTCGGCTCGGCGGCCTGCTTCGGTCTCGCCTTCAACACCAAGCTGCTCGCGGGCTGGATCGCCCTCCCCGCCGTCTTCGCGCTCTACCTGTACGCGTCGAGGGCGTCCTGGGCAAGGCGGATCGTCAACCTGCTGCTCGCCGCGGTCGTCCTGGCCGTCTCGAGCTTCTGGTGGGCCCTCGCGGTGTCCCTGGTCCCGGCCTCCGACCGGCCCTACATCGGCGGCTCGACGGACGGTTCCGCCTGGGACCTGATCATGGGCTACGACGGTCTCGGCCGTGTCTTCGGCGGCGAGGGCAACGGCGGGGGCGGCGGAGGCGGGGGCGGCGGCTTCTCCGGCTCCTCGGGCCTCGGCCGGATGTTCAACGACATCCTCGGCGGCCAGATCTCCTGGCTGCTGCCCTTCTCCGCGATCGCCCTGGTCGGCGGCCTGGTGCTGTGCGGGCGCGCCCCGCGCACCGACCTCCGGCGGATGGCGCTGGTGCTGTGGGGCGGTTGGACGCTGCTGCACTACGTGATCTTCGCGACCGCCCAGGGCACCATGCACCCCTACTACACCACCGCGCTCGCCCCGGGCATCGCGGCGCTGTGCGGCGGCGGTGGCGTGATGCTGCTGGACGCCTTCCGCCGCGACCGGCGGTGGGTGTGGGTGCTCCCGGCCGCCTTCGGCGTCACCGGTGTCTGGGCCATCGCCCTGCTGCGCCGTGCCTCCGGTTGGAACACCTGGCTGTGGCCGACGATCGGCGTCCTGACGGTGGCCGGCATCGTGGGCATGCTGGTCTTCCGCTCCGGCAACCGAGTCCGGCTGCTCACGGCCTCGCTGGCGGCGGCGCTGGTCGCGGCACTGGCGGGCCCGACGGCGTACGCGGCGTCGCCGGCCTTCGGTTCCTCCGGCGGCATGATGGGCGGCACGAACCCGACGGCCGGCCCCTCCACGGGCGGCGGCTTCGGCGGCGGCCCCGGCGGCATGCGCGGCGGGAGCGGCTTCCCGGGGCGCGGCGAGATACCGGGCGGCAACGGCCGGACGGGCGCCAACGGACAGGCGGGCGGCGAGCTGCCGGGCGGCGGCAACCAGGCCGGCGGTGACACGCAGGGCGGCTTCCCGGGCGGACAGCAGGGCCAGAACGGTGAGTCGCCGGGCGGCGGGCAGATGACGCCGGGCGGCGGAAACGGCGAACTGCCCCAGGCGGGCGGCACCGGCCAGGCTCCGGGCGGCACCGGCACGTCGGGCGGTACGGCTCCGGGCGGCACTGCTCCCGGCGGTACGGCTCCGGGCGGCACCGCCGAGAGCGGTGGTACGGCCGGACAGCGCGACGGCTTCGGCGGCGGGGCGGGCGGCGGGCCCGGCGGTATGGGTGGTGCGGACAGCGAACTGATCTCGTACCTGAAGAAGCATCAGGACGGCGCCGAGTGGCTGCTCGCGGTCTCCAACTCGCAGAGCGCCGCGCAGATCGAGCTCAGCGCCCGGGAACCGGTCATCTCCATGTGGGGCTTCACCGGCTCCGACAACGCGATGACAGTGGCCAAGCTCAAGGAGCTCGTGAAGAAGGGCGAGCTGCACTACATCCAGATCGGCAGTGGCGGCATGGGCGGCGGTATGGGCGGCCCCGGCGGCGGCAACACCCTCAGCACGCAGGTGTCCACCTGGGTGAAGCAGCACGGCACGGCGGTGAAGGCGAGCGCGTACAGCAAGAGTTCGGCCTCCACGTCCAGCACGAGCACCGCGTCGCTCTACCGCCTGGACCCGTCCGACGTCAGCTGACGCAGACCAACCCCGAACGGCTCCCGACCCCATGGTCGGGGGCCGTTTTTTACTTCCCCTTTTAACGTCCCGTTCATCGCCAAGACCTCATGTCCATGTCACCCTCCCTCTTGCCGCCTCCATTCAACCCGCGTAGATGGGACAACCTTTATGCCGGTGACACGCGTACGGCGATGGAAGTCGGTGGCGTTGGCCACCGCCGCCGTGATGGTGGGCCTCGCGGCCCCGGCGCTGACGGCCACCCCGGCCGCCGCCACGACGACCGCGTACGACTCGACGTACTACAAGAACGCGATCGGCAAGACGGGCACGAGCCTGAAGTCGTCCCTGCACACGATCATCAGCTCGGGCGTGACGAAGCTGTCGTACTCGGCGCTGTGGGACGCCCTGAAGAAGACCGACCAGGACCCGAACAACAGCAGCAACGTGATCCTGCTGTACTCGGGCATCTCCCGCAGCAAGTCCCTCAACGGCGGTGACAGCGGCGACTGGAACCGCGAGCACGTGTGGGCGATCTCGCACGGCGACCTCACCACCTCGACCGGCCCCGGCACCGATCTGCACCACATCCGCCCGGAGGACGTGGCGGTCAACGGCAAGCGCGGCAACCTCGACTTCGACGAGGGCGGGACCACCTTCACCAACAGCGGTGGCAGCAAGGTCGACTCGGACTCCTTCGAGCCGCGCGACGCCGTCAAGGGTGACGTGGCCCGCATGATCCTCTACATGGCCGTCCGCTACGAGGGCGACGACGGCTTCGCCGACCTGGAGCCCGACGACAAGGTCAACAACGGCTCCAACCCCTACATCGGCAAGCTCTCGGTCCTCAAGCAGTGGAACGACGAGGACCCGCCGAGCGCCTTCGAGGAGAACCGCAACCAGGTCATCTACGACACCTACCAGCACAACCGCAACCCGTTCATCGACCACCCGGAGTGGGTCGAGGCGATCTGGTAGTCCACGGGACGGAGGAGGGGCCCTGCCGGACGAATCCGGCAGGGCCCCTCCTCCGCCGCCGCTGTCCGGAAGGTCAGAAGGAGCGACCTCGCCGCTCCTCGGCCTTGCGCAGGCGTTCCGCGAGAGGCACCTGCCCCGGAGGCCTCAGCTCGACTTCGGTCACCTCACCATCGGTCACGCCGTCAGTCCAGCCGCTCAGGACGGACTCTGTCGACCAGATGCACCAACGCTTCCTCCGGGCTCCCGCCATAGAGGGCGAGAAACGCATCGTAGGCGCCGTACGTCCGGCCCCCCTCGGCGACAAGGAGCACGAGGGGACCGGAAGCCGCGGTGCCCACGGGCGTCAGCTTCTCTCCCGTGCGCTGCTCGTATCCCCGCAGCTTTTCGCCGTGGACGATGCGACTCGCACGCTCGGCGTTCAATTCGCAGCTGTGCGTCCCCGGATCGAGCGGATGGCGCGGGTAATCGAAGCGAGTTCCGGAGAATTCCTCGACGAAACGCAGCGCCGTAGGCGAGCAGTGAATTCCCAGCTCATGCCATACATCCCTGACATGTTGAATGTCCGCTTCGGAGGCCACCCATCGGGCGTCCTCCGTCAGGATGTCCGACAGCCTTTCCCGCAGTTCTGCCTCGCGAGGGCTGTCCGGCAGCTCCGTCACTCGCGCCGCCTCCTCCCAGAATTCTTCTGCACCAGCCGCACGACGAATCCCAGTCGGGCCACGTCCCCGTGGTACCGCGGTGTGCCGTCCACGATCGAGATCCCCCTGGGAAGGCGATCGCCGGGAAGCTCGTCACACGTGCTGCCCGGTGATCGACGCTGTCCGGAAGGTCGGAGGAGGGACCTCGCCCTCAGCCCACCTTGCACTCCAGGGACATGCGGCCCTTTCACGCCACAGGAAGCCGCAGCGGGTCGAAGCGATCCCATTCAAGTCTCCACAGCGCGTCGAAACCCTTCGCATAAACGAAGTCCCGCTCAGAGGCATACACGGGATACACTCCGACCAGATCGACGAGATCCTGGCCGGTCTGGTCGATACCGGCCGGACCGAGATCGACCGGGCCGGAACTCCAGCGGACAGCGGGATCCGCCACCACGATGCTGCTCATTTCTGAACTCTCGACATAGGGTTTCATGTAGCCGATGGCCTGGCCGTGAGCATAGGCACAGATACCACGCAACGCCGCCGCCGTCTCGGCGGGAACACTTGCCCAACCAATGTCGTCGGACCGGACCGTGATCACCAATTCTCGAACGTTCGACACCCAATTCGGGTGACGCACGAGAGAAAGTCCGTAACTGAAACCCGTGACATACCCGGGTTCCGGAGTGTCGGCATAGACGACGGCTCGTACGCGACCACCCTCCGGTTTCGCGGGCGTGATCTCGTAAACCTCTGTCGGCTTCTTCCCTGTGAGCAGGAGCAGCTGTTCCAGGTAACGAGAGAACCGGACATCGGTGTCGTGTTCGTTCATTGAGCTCCTTTATTTCCGCACGGTTCGGCCGCCGACGGATGGGTGCCTCCATGGAGATCCCCGGAGGCACCCATCACACCCATCCTAGAACATCGATTTCACTTCTTACGACGGGAAGAAGTGACCCTTCTCCGAGTACCACCATTCGGTCTTGGCGTGATCGATGTATGAGTTGAACTCTTCGAACCTATGTGAAGGAATCCGCCACTCGGTAACCCCCTTCAGTCCGTTCTTGTTCGGCAGGGGGAATTCGAGATTACCGAATGCTTCTCTGAATCCGGGCTTCATCGTGAAGACATGGAAGCCTGGATCATGCCCGTTTCCGGCATACTGCGCGGCTCCCTCCGGCATGTTGGAGAGGTAGGCCGTGGGGTGGTCCCCCGCATGGTTCTTGACGCTGAGACCGTTTCTCTCGCTCGCCCGCTTTCCCTCGCCCGGCGAACGGTAGAGCTTCACCGGCTCGTCGGCGCCGTCCTCGGCCGCCTTGGAGTCCGACTTCTTCGCGCCGTCCGCCGTGTCGCTCTTGCTGCCGGCGCCGTCGTCCTTCTTGCCGCCGGAGTCACCCTTCTTCGCCGTCGGCGCATCCTTCGCCTTTGCCGGAGGTGCCGGCTTGGGAGCCGGCTTGGGCTTCGGGGTGACCGGCGGGGTGAGGTCGTCCGCGACCTTCTTGGCGTCCTTGACCTTGTCGGCCGCCCTGGCGGCGTCCGTCGCGGTGTCGACGGCGTCCACGGCCTTGTTGACGTACCGGGCTCCCTTGGCCGCCGACGCGCCGTAACCGGCGATCGGGATGGCCGAGGCATAGGACAGGCCCGCGTCGATGTAGTTGCCCTCGGCCGTGTACCAGAGGCCGTTGATCAGGTCGGCGGGCTCGCCGAAGCCCGGGACCAGGCCCGCGACGTCGAGGGCACCGTGGCCGATGGGGCTGATCCAGGACTCGCCCCAGTACAGGCCCGTCGGGTCCGGGAAGGCCAGCGGGTTGTTGCGCCCGTACGCGTAGGCGTTCAGGTGCTGCGGGTCGTCGAGGTTCAGCGCCGGGTCGGCCGAGACGAAACGGCCGGCGGCCGGGTCGTACTCACGCGCCCCCAGGTGGATCAGCCCGGTGGCGTCGGCCGTACCACCCACGAAGGCCTTGTCGCCCGGCCAGGCACCTGCGGCGGGCTTGACGCCGCGCACCTCGCCGAAGGGGAGGGTGCGGCGCTGGACGATCGCCGAGTCCGCCGCCTTGATCGCGATCTCGGCCGTGCCGTTCTGCCCGCCGACCAGCCAGGTCACCCCGGCTGACGTCCGCACCGCGATCTGCTTGCCGCCGTGTGAGTAGTAACGCGTGCCCGACAGGGAGTTCTTGGCCGTGTCGAGGCGGATCTCCTGGCTGCCCAGGTACAGCGTGACCGCGCCCTTCTCCTTGCGGAGCAGGCGGCTTCCGTCGGCGCCGTACACGTACGAGGTCTTGTTCGCCTCGTCCAGGTCGTCTCCGGACAGGTACGGGGTCACCGCGCTCAGGCGGCCCTCTTCGTCCCAGTCCAGCTTCTGGTCGACCGCCGGGGAGAGGTCCGTCGCCACCTTGGTACGGCGGATGGTGTTCCCCGTCTCGTCGTACTGGAAGCTCTGGGCCGCCGTCACCTCCTTCGCCGACGAGCCCGACGTCGCGGTGCGCACCTCCGCCGACTTCAGGGCGTGCGCGTGCGTGCCGCCCTGGGGGTCCTGGGCCGTCGGCACGTACGTCGTCGACTGCGTGATCGCCGCGTCGCCGGTCGTGCCGGTGGCGTGGCGGACCTCGCCGGTGCGGTTGCCCGCCGCGTCGTACGCGTAGGAGTGCCAGTACGGCGCCGGGCCGCCGACGGTCGCCTCACCGGCGCTCGCCGCGCAGTCGGTGGCCGTCTGGGTCCACGCCTCGGTCAGACGGCGCAGGTAGTCGTACGTGAAGCACTGGACGTCGGCGGTCTTGCCCTCGGGCGTGTCCGCGACCTTGCGGATGTTGCCGGTGGCGTCGTAGCCGTAGGTGATGTCGGAGTCGGGGGTCTTGACGATCTCCCGGTCGATACGGGCGCGCTCCAGGCGCCGGGTGCCCTCCTCGTAGGTGTTGGTGAGCCAGGTGTACTTGTCGGCGCTGGCGGTGCCCAGCGTCAGCTGGAGGAGTTCGCCGTAGTTGGAGTAGCGGGACTCGCGGGCGTAGTCGGTCGTGTCGCCCACCGTGAAGGACGGCAGTCCGGTCGCCGTGTAGCCCGTGGTGACCGTCTCCGCCGGGAGACCGCCCGCCGCCGGGACGCCGACGTCGTCGATCGAACCGTCCGGCTTGTACGACGCCGTCGAGGTGTAGGTGCCGGCGAGCTTGCCCTCGGCGGCGGGGATCGTCACCGAGGTCTTCGTCGGGCGGCCCGCCGCGTCATAGGCGTCGACCGAACTCGTGTAGGCGTCGTCGCCCACCCACTTGGTGGCCGACGCCAGGCGCCCCTTGCCGTTGGGCACGGTGGCGCTGTCGTACTCCCACGTCGTCAGCTTCTTGTCGCCGTTGTAGAGCGAGCGCTGACGGCCCAGCTTGTCGTAGGTGAAGGTGAGGGTGGTGTCGCGCTGGTTGCGGACCGTCTTGACCTGGTCGAGGTCGTTGTACGTCATCCAGGTCGTACCCGCGTCCGGGTCGACGGCCCGGGTCTGCCGCCCCCGCACGTCGTACTCGTACGACCAGAGGTCGCCCGACGTGTCCTTGACCTCGGTGAGGCGGCCCGCCGCGTCGTAGTCGTACGACGTGGTGTCCGCCGCCCCCGTGGGCGAGGATGCCTTGAACTCCAGGACCTTGGTCTTCTGCCCCTGCGCGTTGGTGTACGTCGCGGTGGGCGTGCCGCCGGCCGGCGGGTCGACCGTCGTGTGGTCACCGTGGTACGAGGTCTTCGTGCGCCACTTCTCGGCGCCTGCCACCCGGAAGATCTCGTCCGTCGCCCGACCCGCCCCGTCGTACACCGTCTCCGTCTCGCGGGGCGTCCCCTCGGACGCGTCCGCCACGCCCACGAAGCTCGTGCCGACGGCGGCGGAGTTGTAGAAGGGGCCGATCTCCTTGACGGCCAGGCCGCGGGAGTCGTACTCGGTGGTGGTCACGACACGGCCGGAGTTGGCAGCCGGGGTCTGGGACTGGCGCTCGCGCAGAAGCCCGTCCTGGAGCTGATGGCTGACCGCGACGGAACCGTTCGGCAGGAGCGACTTCGTGGTGGTGACGACCGGGCCGTTGTTGCGGACCAGGTAGGCGTACTCCAGGGACGGTGTGTCCGAGGACTTCGCGCGGCCCGGGAGCCACACCTTCAGCAGACGGCCGAGGGCGTCGTAGTCCAGGTCGGTGCGCTGCTTGTTGGCGTCGACCGTGGCGGTGACCAGACCCCAGCGGGGGTCCACCGTGGAGGTCGTCGAGTTGCCCGCCGGGTCGGTGACCTTCATGCCCGTCACCGGGCCGCCGGTCGTCGGCGTGTACGCCGTCCTCGTCGCGTTGCCCTGCTGGTCGGCGGACTCCGTCACCCGGCCGTGGGCGTCGTACTTCGCGGTCGAGGTGGTGACGTACTGCGGGGTGCCGTCGTCCGCGTAACCCTTGACCTTCTCACTGCGGACCACGTCGCCCTTGGTGGGCTTGGCGCCGTAGGTGTCGGGGTCGTCGTACCAGGTGCGGACGTCGCTGATCGCCTCGCCCTTGAAGGACGGCGGGCCGTCGTCGCACGCCACCGGCACGACCGTCACCCGCTTCAGCAGTGTCAGCAGGTTCGCGTCGGTGTTGCGGTTGTACGTGTTCGTCGTGCAGGTGTCGTCGTCCGGGTCGGAGAGGTCGCCCGAGTCGGAGGAGCGCTCCAGCATGCCGTAGGAGTCGTAGAAGTGCTCGATGGCGGCGCGGCGGACCTTGCCGTCGTCGAGCGCGGTGCGGGTCTTCGTCGACTTCACCGCCGCGTACGTCGCCTCGTCGCTGCCCTCGGTGGCCGTGGCGGCGGACTTCCAAGGGGTGCTGACGGTGGCGCTGACCTCGGCGGATCCGTTGAACGTGCGCTGCTCCAGCTGGAAGCCCTGGTGGCGGGCGTCGTCGCGGACCTTGGTGCCGTCGGAGGCGGTGACCGAGACGGACTTGGTGCCGCCGGACTCCTTCTCGCGGTCGCCGTCCATGCCCTGGAGGTACGTCGTTTCGGTGCGCAGCTGCTTGCTGTTCTCGTCACCCGTCTTCACGGTGACCGTGCGGAAGCCGCGCCACTGGTTCCAGGTCTTCTTCTTCGTCTTGACGAGCTCGCTGTCGTCGAAGGCCCAGGCGGCGCCCGAGTAGTCGTAGGACGTGACCTTGTTCGGGCCGGTGACCGTCACCTCGTCCTCGGTCACCGTGTCGACGACGAACTTGTGGAACCAGTCCTCCTTCTCCCCGACCGTGCCCTCCTTCGACCAGAAGGACGGCATGCAGCGCCTGGTGTTCGTCTCGGGGGTGGGGAGGCTGGACGGGGTGCAGTCGGTGGGCTTGTAGTTGACGGAGATCGTGCCGCCCGTCTCCGACTGGATGGCCCGGATGCGCCACTTGTACATCGGCAGGCGGTCGTCGGCGCCCGTGTCCACGCGGTTGGCGTCCTGCCGCTCGTAGAACGTGACCTTCGGGAGCTTGTTCGCGCCGTCCTTGCCGGAGTGCGTGATGGACTCCAGCCACATGGACGGGGAGTGGGTGGTGTCGGCGCTCTGGTACTTGTGCGCCAGCTCCCACTCGTCGACGTCGTCGTACGTCTTGCCGTCGGACTTCAGGACCTGGGTGGTGACCTTCGTCAGGCGCTTGCGGGAGAAGAAGGTCGGGGACCACTGGTCCTTGCACTCGGTGTCGGAGGTGCAGATCTGCTCGAACGGCACGTCCGGCCAGCGGGTGGCGGTGGACTCCTTCAGGTCGGCCGGCTCACAGTCGGCGGCGGCGCCCTTGCAGCGCTCGGCGGTGTCGAAGACGACCCGGGCGGGGGCGGCGGTGGAGTTCTCCTTGCCCTCCTGCTCGCCGTACTCGATCCGCTTGAGCCAGCCGCCGCGGTCGTAGGAGACGACCTTGTCGCCGCGCACGGTGTCGTACTTGTTGGTCTCGGTGCCGTAGTAGTACGTCATCGTGTTGCCGTGCACGTCGACGACGTAGTCGAGGTTCCAGCGCCAGGTCTGCTGGCAGCGGGACTCCTTGAAGGTGTCCTTGTGGCAGGGCTCGTCCTTGTCGTCGCCGAAGACCGGGACCTCCCAGGAGGAGCCGGTGAACTCGGTGTCGGCGGCTTCGCGCTTGCCCTTGCCGAAGTAGTAGCGGGTGCCGTCGGTCGTGGTGACCAGCCAGTACTCGCCGTTGTCGTCGGCGTTGAAGCCGCCGGTCCTGCGCTCGATCGTGGTGCCGTCGTCCTGCTTCAGGCGCCACTCGTTCGCCGACTTCTTGACCAGCTCACCCGCGCGGCCGCCGAAGTTCATGGTGGCGTTGTCGGAGTGCCAGCACAGGTCGTACTTCTGCGAGCCGGCCTCGTCGTGGCCGTCCTCGGTGCAGGAGCGGTACGCCCGCTCGATGTATCCGGCGCTGAGGTCGAAGCCCTCGCCGACCCAGGACGTCTGGTTGTTGCTGGAGGCGGTACGGCCGTCGGTGGACGCCGAGTTGTAGGCCAGGCCCAGCTGCGGGGAGGGGCCCGCGATCGCGGGCGGGACCCGCAGCGGGTATTGCCAGGTGAAGGCGCCGGTCTGGGCGGCGACCTGCCAGGACGCGGAGGGCGCGAGGGAGGTCGCGGTGTAGGAGCCGGAGCTGCCGGAGGGCGCGGCGGAGACCGCGAGCAGCGGGGCCGCCGCACCGATGCCGGCGGGGACGTCGGCGGTGAGTTTCTGGGCGCGGACGTCGTTGCTGGTGCTGAGGGGGGTCACGCCCTGGCAGGCGGCCGCCTTCGGGGTGGTCAGCGCGCAGGCGGGCAGTTGGACCAGCCGTAGCCGCTGGGCCCAGTCGCCGCCGTAGGCCTGGGCGAAGGTGGCGTAGTCGACCTGGACGGCGACCTTGCCGGACGTGGCTGTGCGGCCGTCCGCGCGCGTGACCTTCAGGAGCAGGCCGTCGATGCCCGCCTTGCGGGCGGCGGCGTGACCGAGGAGGTCGACCTTGGCGCGGGTCGGCGTCGCGGCTTTCGCCGAGCGGGACTTGGGGGCGGCGAGGCGGACGGGCAGACCGCCGGCGCGGATGCCCGCGCGGGCGCCGGATCCGTCCAGGGCGACGGTGGCACTGCCCGGCTTCGGCCAGGACGCCTTCGGAGTACGTGAACTGCCGTATCCGGCAAGGTGCTTGAGCGGGGTGACCTGGCCGCCCTCCTCCACCACGGGGGTGGAGGGCACGTCCTGGGTCTTGGGGCGGCGCTGCTCCCGGGCGTCGTCGTCGCCGAGGGCGGGGGCCGCCTGGAGCAGGGTCAGGGTCAGGGCCGCGGACACCGCCGCGGCCAGATGTTTCGCCCACTTATGGGCGTAATGTCTGCGTGTTGAGCGCATGCGCGCTCCCCTCCCGTGTGATGTGGGGTGCCCGGGCGCGGGTGGATGCCCGACGCCCGGGCGAAGCAGCCGTGGTCAGCGGCGGCTAGTCGTTCGCCAGCCGGTGGATCTCCGCGCCGGAGAGCAGGCCGGGCACCAGGCGTACGTCGTCGATGTCGCCGGCGAAGTAGTCGCGCCAGGTGCCGTCGTACTGGGCGCGGCCGATGTTCAGGCCCTTGGTGGCGTTCCAGACGCCGGTGACGGTGGCGCTGCCCTGTTCCTCGCCGTCGACGTAGAGGGTGAACCTCCGGGCCGCCGGATCGTAGGTTCCGGCGAGGTGGGTCCACTTGCCGACGGTCGGCGGGCGCTCGCTCGTCGCCATGGCGCGGACGAGGTCGGAGCCGTCCTTGTCGGCGAGGTGACGGCCGAAGATCCAGCGCTTGTAGGCCGTCGAGTAGTAGAGGTTGAGGCCGTTGCCGCTGGTGCCGGCCTGGCTGATCACCGAGATGTTCTCGCTCAGCGAGGTCGGCCGCACCCACGCCGAGACGGTGAACGCCTGCCCGGTGTGGACGGCGGAGGCGGCGGTGGCGTAGTCGCTGCTGCCGTTGAAGCGCAGGGCCTTGTCGCCGGCCTCGGTGGCGGAGTGGTTGCCCGCGACCCAGTCGGCGCCCTTGACGGTGAGGTCGCGGTCGTGACCGGAGGTGTCGGGGGCGGTGGAGCCGGAGGACTGGTCGAGGCCGTAGACGGCGGCGGCGCAGGTGTCGGCCAGGGCGTCGGGGCAGGCCCGGTCCGCGGTGAAGACGTACTTCTCCAACGGGCCGCGGTTGCCGGCCTGGTCGACGCTGCGGACGTAGAGGACGTTCGGTCCGAAGGTGGAGGTCGGCACCTCGATGGCGGCGTCACCGCCGAGGCTCGCGGGGGTGGCCCGGCGGCCGGGGGTGTCGCTGCCGAGGTCCCACTCGTAGTACTCCACGTCGTTCTTGAAGACCGGGTCGGCGTTGCCGTTCGCGGAGAGGGTGAAGTGCCGCCTGGCGCCCACCGGGAGGTCGGCCTCGCCGTCCGCCGCCGTCACGAGCGGCTTGGTGGTGGGCGGCTTCACGTCGACCACGAACTCGCACCAGTCGGACCAGTCCGAGTAGCCGGAGTCCTGCAGCTTGCCGGTGGATCCGTCGTAGAGCTGGGCGTGCCACTTGTAGCCGTGGCCGTGGGTGAGTTCCCTGACGGGGATGTTCTCCTCGAAGACGCCCTCGTTCTGCGGGCCGTCCCTGCCCTCGTAGACGATGGGCCGGCCGTCGACCTGGTCCCAGACGCGGAAGGTGGCGGTGAGGTTCTGGCCGGTGCCGTCGCTGTAGGAGTCGGCGTCGGTGCCGTTGACCGCCATGGTCGGGGTGTCGTCACGGATCCAGGGGCGCTTGGTGTTGTCCGTCGTGCAGGTCTTCTCCTCCGGGTTGGTCAGCCGCTCGTTGTACGGCTTGCCCGGGGTGGTGTTGTACGTGACGACGAGTTTGGCGTTGTCGCCGCGGAACCGCTTCCAGGAGTTGGCGTCGTCCTCGTCGGCGGCGCGCAGCGAGAAGGCGACGGGATCCTCGGCCTTGGCCTTCTTGCGGACGGTGGCGGTGAGGTTCTCGTTGCTCTCGTCGGGGTTGTCCTGGAAGTCGACCCAGCTGGGCGGCGCGTCGGGGCTGCAGCTGTCGCCGCGGCCGTAGGCCACCGTGCGGTCGACCATCAGGTCGCCGTCCTTGGGTTTGTTGTTCCAGTTGGTGGCGGAGTCGACACCGCCCTCGGCGACCGCGTGCAGGTTGACGGTGCTCTTCTGGCAGGAGAAGGAGAAGGTCTCGTAGACCTCGAAGACCGCCTTGGAGATGGTGCGGTCCTTCCAGCCGGAGGTGTCGAACTGGAAGTACATGCGGTTGGTGTACGGCGAGGAACTGCACACGTAGTACGTGCCGCCGATGGACTCGTACGAGCAGCGCCCGACGCCCTCGTCCTTCTTGAACTTGTGGAACTCGGTGCTCGGGTGGGCGCTGGAGACGTACAGCCACTCGCTCTTGGACATGCCGGCCTCCGGGTCGAGATAGACCGGGAAGTCGGTGTCGGAGGCGGCCAGCACGGAAGCGTCCGGCTCGACGGTGACGGCGGACGCGGTCACGTCCAGGTCCATGTCGGCGATCTTCGCGGCGGCGTCGGGCGCGGCCTCGACGGGGGCGCCGGAGCCGGAGGCCGGTACGGCGTCCGCCGGGAGCTCCTCGGCGGCGGTGGCGGAGTCCCACATCTTGGGCGCCTGGCCACCGAAGAGCCGCTCGCCGGAGGCGTCCACCGCCTGCAGTCCACCGGCCGGACCGGTGGTCAGGTCCAGGCCCTGCGACCGTACGGGCAGCCGCAGTCGGGCCAGCTCAGGATTGTGCGCGGCCTCGCGGGTCTTCACCTTCAGCACGTACGAGTACCCGGTGACCGTCGCGCTCGCCAGCAGGTCGACGCCCGGCAGCACCTCGCGGTACTCGGCGGTGTCGCCGTCCAGGACCGGCTCGGGCAGCGGCCTGGGCCAGCGCAGGGTGAAGGACCTGCCGTCGTCGCCGAGGGTGATCAAGTCGGTCGAACCGCCGCCCGCGAAGGCCAGGTCGACGACGGCCGCCTTCGGGCCCACGGTGCCGTCGGCCCGCCGCTCCAGCGTGACGTCGGCCTTCTCCCAGCCGCCGTCGGCGCGCCGTACCCGCTGCGGCTGGACACTGGTCTCGCTGGTGAAACTGCCGTCCGGGTTGGCGAAGACGAGCTCGTCCTCGGTACGGCGCTGAACGATCTCCACCGGTTTCCCGGTGTCGGCGGCCAGCTGGAAGGCGGCCGCCTCGGCCGAGGCCGGTGTACTGCCGACCGCGTCGGCCGGACTGGTGACGGCGGGCAACGCGCCCAGGACGACGGCGCCGCCGAGCAGCACACCGAGCGTCCGGGCAGCACGAAGCCGCCGGAACCAAGGGTTGGTCATGCCCTTGTCTCCCCCCGGGCTCTCCCCAGAGCCCGCTATGAAATTGATGTGCCCATGCTGTGCAGCAGGGACAGGGGGAAACCTATGGGACTTTCTTTACCGTTTCAAGAGACTTACAGATGCGTCGGCGCGAACATCCGCAGCACCGCCGGGAGTACGACCACCGACGGGCCCGGTGACCTGAGGGCCTTCGTCAGGTCGGATTCGAGGGTCTCGGGGGTCGTGCGGATCCCCGGGACGCCGAAGGACTCGGCGAGGGCCACGTAGTCCGGGCGGGTCAGTTCCGTCGCCGTGGCCTCGCCGAAGGCGTCCGTCATGTACTCGCGGAGGATGCCGTAGCCGCCGTCGTCGACGATCAGCCAGGTGACGTTCAGGTCGTACTGGCGGGCGGTCGCCAACTCGGCGACGGAGTACAGGGCTCCGCCGTCACCGGAGACCGCGAGGACCGGGGTCGTCGGGTCCGCGGCCGCCGCGCCCAGGGCCGCCGGGAAGCCGTAGCCGAGGCCGCCGGCACCCTGGGCGGTGTGCATGCGGTTGGGGCCCTTGGCGTCGAACGCCGACCAGGCCCAGTACGCCAGGATCGTCATGTCCCAGAAGGACGGGGAGTCGGCGGGGAGCGCCTCGCGGACCGACGCCAACACGTCCTGCTCCAGGGTGAGTTCCTGGGAGGCGATACGGTCGGCGACCTTGGCCAGGACCGTGCGCACCCGCTCGGGCGCCCCGGCGTCCTCCCTCGGGGACACCGTCTCCAGCAACGCCTGCAACGCGAGGCGCGCGTCCGCGTGGATGCCCAGCGCCGGGTGGTTGGACTCGAGCTTGCCGAGGTCCGCCTCGATCTGGATCAGCCGGCCGCGGGGCTTGAACGTGTGGTAGTTGGAGGAGAGTTCACCGAGGCCGGAGCCGACCACCAGCACGACGTCCGCGTCCTCGAGGAAGTCCGTGGTGTGCCGGTCCTCGATCCAGGACTGGAGGGACAGGGGGTGCTTCCACGGGAAGGCGCCCTTGCCGCCGGGAGTGGTGACGACGGGCGCCTGAAGCGTCTCCGCAAGCTGCCTGAGCTTGCCGGATGCGTCCGCGCGGACCACTCCTCCGCCCGCGATGATCGCCGGGCGGCCGGCCCGGGACAGCAAGTCGGCCGCCACGGCGGTGAGTTCGGGCCGCGGGGGAAGGTCGTCCGGGGTCGCGTCCACCGCCGTGACCACCGGGACGGGCGTCTGGGCCAGCAGCACGTCCTGCGGGATCTCCACCCACACCGGGCCGTGCGGGGCCGTCAGCGCCGACTTCCAGGCCGCCGCGATCGCGGACGGGATCTGGGACTGGGTGCGCACGGTGTGGACGGACTTGACCACGCCCCGGAACGAGGCAGCCTGGTCCGGGAGTTCGTGCAGATAGCCGTGCCGGCCGCCGCCCAGACCGGCGCTGGGGATCTGACTGCTGATCGCCAGCACGGGCGCCGAGGCCGCGGCCGCCTCCTGGAGCGCGGCGAGCGAGGTCAACGCGCCCGGGCCCGTCGACAGCAGCAGCGGGGCCGCCTCGCCGGTGATCCGGCCGTACGCGTCCGCCGCGAACCCCGCGTTGTTCTCCACCCGCAGTCCGATGTACCGCAGGTCGGAGCGGCGCAGCGCGTCGAACATGCCGAGCGCGTGCTGGCCGGGCAGCCCGAAGACGGTCGTCGCGCCGAGCCCCGCCAGCGTCTCCACGACCAGGTCCCCGCCGTTGCGGCCGGGGGGAGGGTTCAGCGCGGCCTCCGTCTGGGCCGGCGTCGGGCGGAGTTCCAGGTCGTGGTCGTGGGTCACTTCGCGCGGGCCTCGGCAATCTGGCGGGTCATGATCGTGGTCAGTTCGTACGCCGTGTGGGACGCGGCCACCGACGTGATCTCCGCGTGATCGTACGCCGGGGCCACCTCGACGACGTCGGCGGAGACCAGGTGGCAGGAGGCCAGACCGCGCAGGATCTCCAACAGCTCGCGGGAGGTCATGCCGCCCGCCTCGGGGGTGCCGGTGCCGGGCGCGTGGGCCGGGTCCAGGCAGTCGATGTCGATGGAGATGTAGAGGGGACGGTCGCCGATGCGCTGCCGCAGCTGGTCGGCCACCTCGTCGGCGCCCCGGCGGTAGACGTCCGCCGAGGTGACGATGCCGAAGCCCATCTTCTCGTCGTCGGTGAGGTCCTGCTTGCCGTAGAGGGGGCCGCGGATGCCGACGTGGGAGAGCGCCGAGGTGTCGAGGATGCCCTCCTCCACCGCCCGGCGGAACGGCGTGCCGTGCGTGTACTCGGCGCCGAAGTACGTGTCCCAGGTGTCGAGATGGGCGTCGAAGTGCAGCAGCGCGACCGGGCCGTGCTTCTTCGCGACCGACCGCAGCAGCGGCAGGGCGATGGTGTGGTCGCCGCCGAGGGTCATCAACCGGGCGCCGGTGCCGAGGAGTTCGTCGGCGGCGGCCTCGATCGTCTCGACGGCCTCGTTGATGTTGAAGGGGTTCACCGCGATGTCCCCGCCGTCCGCGACCTGCGCCAGGGCGAACGGGGACGCGTCCTGCGCCGGGTTGTAGGGCCGCAGCAGCCGGGACGCCTCACGGATCGCGTTGCCGCCGAAGCGGGCGCCCGGCCGGTAGGAGACACCCGAGTCGAACGGCACCCCGACGACGGCGACATCGGTACGGCCGACCTCGTCGAGGCGGGGCAGCCGGGCGAAGGTGGCGGGCCCGGCGTACCGCGGGATCCGGGAGGAGTCGACGGGGCCGCGGGGCGTCTCGTTGCTGCTCATGGGGTATTGCCTTCTTTCCTACGCTTCATCGCGTATGTACTGCTTCGGTGTACGACTCTACTGGGCGGCCGGAACCCGCTCGGACGCGAGTTCGGGGGCGCCGCGGCCGGCCAGCCGCTCGCGCCAGGTGGCCAGCACGGTCTCGTCGGTGGGCCTGGTCGCCAGGGACACGACGACGTAGGCCACCAGGGAGGACAGCAGGCCGTAGTAGACGGGTTCGTTGGCGAGGATGCCGTAGCCGGCCATCAGGCCGATGACCGCGAGACCTCCGACGATCACGGAGGCGAGGGCGCCGTGCACGGTGCCGCGCTTCCACAGCAGCCCACCGAGGATGGGGACGAGGAGTCCACCGACGAGCAGGTTGTACGCGACCGTCAGCGCCTCGACGACGTTGTTCAGGGCGATCGCCGTGCCGATCACCCCGAGGCCCATGATCAGGATGAACGCCCGGTTGCCCCGCACCTCGTCGTGGTCGCCCGACCTGGCCTTCCCGCGGATCCGCGACCAGATGTCGTTGTTGGCCACGGTCGCGCAGGCGATCAGGGCGCCGGAGGAGGTGGACATCACGGCGGCGAGCGCGGCGGCCAGCACCAGTCCCCGTACGCCGACGGGGAGTTCGTCCTTGACGATGGTCGCGAAGGCGTCGTCCGGGCTGCCGAGGTTCGGGTACAGCACCTTGGCCGCCGTACCGATGACCGCGCCGGCGAGGGCGTAGGCGAGGCAGTACGTGCCGGCGACCGTGCCGCCCCACTTGGCCGTGCGGTCGCCGCGGGCGGTGAAGACGCGCTGCCAGATGTCCTGGCCGATGAGCATGCCGAAGGTGTAGATCAGCACGTACGTGAAGATCGTCTCGCCGCCGATGCCCAGCGGGTCGAAGTACGAGGTCGGCAGCTTGGCCTTCATCTCGCCGAAGCCGCCCGCCTTGACGACCGCGATCGGCAGCAGCAGGAGCAGCACGCCGATGGTCTTCACCACGAACTGCACCATGTCCGTCAGGGTGATCGACCACATGCCGCCGAGCGTCGAGTACGCGACGACGATCGAGCCGCCGAGGACGATCGCGAGGGTGCGGTTCATGTCGAACAGGACGTCGAAGATGGTGGCGTAGGCGATGGTCGAGGTGACGGCGAGCATGAGGGTGTACGCCCACATGACGACGCCGGAGATCACGCCCGCACGGCCGCCGTACCTGAGGTCCAGCATCTCGGAGACGGTGTAGACCTTCAGCCGGGCGATGCGGGCGGAGAAGAAGACGGAGAGGGCGAGCAGGCCGAGGCCGATGGTGAAGACCATCCAGGCGCCGGAGAGGCCGTACTGGTAGCCGAGGCCGACGCCGCCGATGGTGGACGCGCCGCCGAGGACGATCGCGGCCATGGTGCCGGAGTACATCGCCGGGCCCAGACGGCGTCCGGCGACCAGGAAGTCACTCTTGGAGCGGGCGCGGCGCATGCCCCACCAGCCCATGGCCAGCATGCCGGCCAGGTAGACGACGATCACGGTGTAGTCGACGGCCACGGCAGCCTCCTTCGCGGGGTTTCCTCGACAGTAGGTGGCCGGAAAGCGACTGCGAAGTGTACGTTTCATCCACTTGGGCGGTACGAGGTGGAGGGTACGCACACCATGCCGGATCCCGTGGTTCCCCCGACTCCCCCGGTGCCCCTCGCGTCCCTGCTGGCCCGTGAGGACCTGGCCCTGCGGCAGATCGCGGGGCCGTCCGATCCGGACATCGTGATCCACTGGGCGCACACCTCGGAGATGGCGGACCCGTATCCGTATCTGCTGGGCGGGGAGCTGCTGCTGACAGCCGGGGTCCATGTGCCGGAGGCCGCCGGTACCGGCACGTACTTCGACGACTACGTGTCGCGGATCGTCGCGGCGGGCGGCGCGGCCCTCGGGTTCGGCCTGGCTCCCGTGCACGACACCGTGCCGCGGGCGCTGGTGGCGGCCTGTGAGGCGTACGGGCTGCCGCTCGTCGAGGTGCCGCCGCGGACCACGTTCTCCGGGATCGCCCGCGCGGTCTGGCAGCTCATGGCGCAGGCGCGGCTCGCCGAACTCCGCCGGGTCACGGAGGCCCAGCAGAGCCTGGCCGCGGCCGCGTCCCGCCCGGATCCGGTGCGGTCGGTCCTGCGTCAGCTGGCCCAGCGGGTGGGGGGCCGGGCGGTGCTGTACGGGCCGGAGGGCGCGGAGGTCGCGGCGGCGGGGCGCCCGCTGCCGGACGTCGTCCTGGATGCCCTGACGGAACTCACCCAGGTCGTCCACCCCACCGGCCCGGGGACCCCGACCTCCGCCACCGACTCCTCCGCCGGCACCCACCTCGCCGCGTACGCCCTCGGCGCCGGCCGGGGCTTCGCGCTCGGGGTCGCCTCCCCCACCCGCGAACCCGGCGACCACACGATCGCCTCGGTCGCGGCCGTCCTGCTCTCCCTCCTCACCGACGAACACCAGAGCGGCTCCGGAACGGCCCGCTCCTCGGCCCTCGTACGCCTGCTCCTGGGAGCCGCGCCCGAGGAGGTGGCCCCTCTGCTCGGCGACGACCGCGGGACGTCACGCTGGCTGATCGTCCACGCCACACCCACCACACACGCACCCGGCGCGACGGCCCTCGGGGGCGAGACAGCGGGCCCCCGCCCGGCAGTCTCCTCGGACCGGGCGGCAGATCCCCGCCCGACAGTCTCCTCCGACCGGGCGGCAGGCCCGCGCCCGGCGGTCTCCTCCGACCGGCAGAACGCCCCCGGTACGAGGCTCCCCTCCGCCGAACGGCCCGGCGCCCGCCCCACGACCCCCTCCGGCCAGCGGACCAACCCCCAGCCCAAGCCCCCCTCCGACGAGCGGGCCCCCTCCCGGCCGTCGCCGCTGGATCGGCCCTCCCCGCCTGCGGGCTCCGCGATCGCCCCGGACCCCATGGCCGCCTCCGCCCTGGGGGCCGCTCTCGGGTCGTCCCTGGTCGATCTCGGGGAGGGGGTCGTGCGGGTTCTCGTCCCCGGGGGGCGGGAGGTCGTGGCTCAGGACGGGTGGGTGCTGGGGGTCAGTGGGGTCGTGGGGCCGGAGGCGTGGGGGGTGGCCGACGCGCAGGCGGCTCGGGCGCTGGCGCGGGCGCGGGCGAGGCGGGTTCCGTTGGTCCGGCACGGTGCGCGGGCGGGGCTCGCGGACCTGGTGCCGGCGGACGAGGCCGCCGTACACGCGCGTGTGCTGCTCGCGCCGATCGCCGAGCCGCCCGCGCTCACCGAGACGCTGCGCACCTGGCTGTCCCTGCACGGCAGTTGGGACCGTACGGCGGTCGCCCTGTCCGTGCACCGCAACACCGTGCGGCAGCGGATCGCCCGGTGCGCGGCGCTGCTCGGCACGGACCTGGACGACCCCGACGTACGCATGGAGCTGTGGTTCGCGCTGCGGCGGCAATAGGCAGGACCTACCAGGCGGATGAGTACGTGACCCACGTCCCAGCGTGCGGGACACCAGGGACCGGCGCGGGCGGCTGCCTCACAATGGGACACATGCCGATACCCGGGACTCCCAGCCGCGCCGAGCTCGTCGACCACCTCGTCCGGACCCGTATCGCGGGCGACGTCGCGACGCCCCGCGAGAACAATCTCAGCCACTACCGCAGGCTGGCGAACGGCGACCGCCACTACTGGCTCGGTCTGGAACTCGGCGACCGCTGGAGCGACGAGCAGGACGTGCTCGCGGTGATGGCGGAGCGGGTCGGCGTGAACGACGACCCCGAGTACCGGTACGGCCAGGACACCATCGATCCCGAGCTGACGGTGGCCGCGCTGGAGCGGCTGGCGGGTCGGCTGCGCAAGGCGGCCGAGGGGCAGCAGCGGGTGCTGTTCGCCACCGGCCACCCGGGCGGCCTGCTCGATGTGCACCGCGCCACGGCGGACGCCCTGCGCAGCGCCGGCTGCGAGATCGTCGTCATCCCGGAGGGACTGCAGACGGACGAGGGGTACGTCATGCAGTTCGCGGACGTGGCGATGCTGGAGCACGGCGCCTCGCTGTGGCACACGCACTCGCCGGAGCCGATGAAGGCGATCCTCACGGCGCTGGAGCGGGAGGGCCGCCCGCTGCCCGACCTGGTGGTCGCCGACCACGGCTGGGCGGGGTACGCCGGACAGCACGGGGTCGACTCGGTCGGCTACGCCGACTGCAACGACCCCGCCCTCTTCCTCGGCGAGTCGGAGGGAACCCTGCAGGTCACGGTCCCCCTCGACGACCACGTGGTCAGCCCCCGGCACTACGACCCGATGACCGCGTTCCTGCTGGCGGAGGCGGGCCTGGCCTGACGGTCCGCCGTCAGCGGGGGACCCGGACCACGCCCTCCTGGATCACCGAGATCGCCAGCCGCCCGTCCTGCGTGTAGATGCGGGCCTGCCCGAGGCCACGGCCGCCGTACGACGAGGACGACTCCTGGTCGTACAGAAGCCACTCGTCGGCGCGGAACGGGCGGTGGAACCACATGGCGTGGTCCAGGGAGGCGCCCACCACGTCACCCACCGCCCAGCCGCCGCGGCCGTGCGCGAGCAGGACCGAGTCGAGCAGGGTCATGTCGGAGACGTAGGTGGCGAGGACGACATGGAGGAGCGGGTCGTCGTCGAGCTTGCCGTTGGTGCGGAACCAGACCTGGGAGTGCGGCTCACGCGGCTCGCCGTACTTCCCGTACGGCGGCTCCTCGACGTAGCGCAGGTCGATGGCCTGCCGGGCCTGCAGGAACTTCTCCACGACGCCCGGGTCGAGGTGGTCGTAGCCGCGCAGCCGCTCCTGCGAGGTGGGCAGGGTGACCGGGTCGGGCGCGGGCGGCATCGGGGCCTGGTGGTCGAGGCCGTCCTCGTAGGTCTGGAAGGACGCCGACAGGGAGAAGATCGGCCGGCCGTGCTGGACCGCGACCACCCGGCGGGTGGTGAAGGAGCGGCCGTCGCGGATGCGCTCCACGGTGTAGACGATGGGCGCGCCCGGGTCGCCGGGCCGCAGGAAGTACGCGTGCAGGGAGTGGGCGTGCCGGTCCGTGGGGACCGTGCGGCCGCACGCGACCAGCGCCTGGGCGGCGACCTGTCCGCCGAAGACGCGCGGGACGACGGCGGACCGGGACTGGCCGCGGAAGATGTCCTCCTCGATCTGCTCGAGGTCGAGCAGATCGAGGAGGTCCTGGAGTGCCTCGTTCATGGCACCTTTTCTACGGGCCGGTAATTGCGGGGGCCTTACAGGCCCATGTCCTTCGCGATGATCGTCTTCATGATCTCGCTGGTACCGCCGTAGATGCGGTTGACGCGGTTGTCCGCGTACAGGCGGGCGATCGGGTACTCGTTCATGAAGCCGTAGCCGCCGTGCAGCTGGAGGCAGCGGTCGATGACGCGGTGCGCGACCTCGGTGCAGAACAGCTTGGCGCTGGCGGCCTCGGCCGGGGTGAGCTCACCGGCGTCGAGGGCCTCGAGCGCGCGGTCGGCGACCGCCTCGGCGGCGTCCACCTCGGCCTGGCAGGCGGCCAGTTCGAACTTGGTGTTCTGGAAGGAGGCGACCGGCTTGCCGAAGACGGTGCGCTCCTGGACGTACTGCTTGGCGAACCGGACGGCGGCCTTGGCCTGCGCGTAGGCGCCGAAGGCGATGCCCCAGCGCTCGGAGGCGAGGTTGTGGCCGAGGTAGTAGAAGCCCTTGTTCTCCTCGCCGAGCAGGTCCTCGACGGGGACCTTGACGTCGACGAAGGCCAGCTCGGCGGTGTCGGAGGTCTTCAGGCCGAGCTTGTCGAGCTTGCGGCCGACGGAGTAGCCCTCGGACTTGGTGTCGACGGCGAACAGGGAGATGCCGAAGCGGCGGTCCTCGGCGGTGGGCGCCGAGGTGCGGGCGCAGACGATGACGCGGTCGGCGTGCACGCCACCGGTGATGAAGGTCTTGGCGCCGTTGAGGACGTAGTGCGTGCCGTCCTCGGACAGCTTGGCGGTGGTCTTCATGCCCGCGAGGTCGGAGCCGGTGCCCGGCTCGGTCATCGCCAGCGCCCACATCTCCTCGCCGGTGACGAACTTCGGCAGGTAGCGCTTCTTCTGCTCGTCGGTGGCGAGCATCTTGATGTACGGCAGGCCGAGCAGCACGTGCACGCCGGAGCCACCGAACTGGACGCCCGCGCGCGCGGTCTCCTCGTACATCACGGCCTCGAACTTGTACGAGTCGATGCCGGCGCCGCCGTACTCCTCGTCGACGCGGATGCCGAAGACGCCGAGCTCGGCGAGCTTGTAGTAGAAGTCGCGCGGCGCCTGGCCGGCCGCGAACCACTCGTCGTAGACCGGGACGACCTCGGCCTCGATGAAGGCCCGGAGGGTCTCCCGGAACGCCTCGTGATCCTCGTTGAACACCGTACGGCGCACCGCCGCCACCGCCCTTCTCCGCGCCTGAACCGGCGCCGCTCTCGCGTACCTGGTTGCTCGCCGTCGGGGTTGCTCCCTTGATGGTTGCGGTCCGATGGCTAAGCGCTTGCTCAGAAGATTACGGTACCGGCGAGTACGTTCACCCGTCCAGAGGAGTCGGACCGTAACGCTCGTCACGCTGTCGCAGAGGAACGGAGGCGGCGGAGCAGGGCGCCGAGGAAGGCGGCGTTCGCGAGGGCGGAGACGGCGATCACCGCCACGTAGGCCACACCGAAGGCCCAGCCGTCCACACCGTCCGGGGTCAGCAGGAGTACCAGGCTCTCCGGCGCGGTCAGGAGCACGGGCACGACGGCGGACATCGAGGCGTCCGCGTGGGACACGAACAGGGTGTCGACGCCGACGAAGACCAGCGTGACGGCCACGACGGCCAGGTAGGTCCGCGAGATCCAGTTGTCCAGGGAGGGGCGGAGCAGGTCCATGGAAGAGCCCTTCGCAGTCAGGGTCGGTGAGGCGACGCCTTCACGATCACCCGCCGACGGCCCGCCCGGCATGAGTACGACGACTCATCCGCCCCTGGGGACACGGACGCACCCGTCACTGCGTACCGGCCGCCGCGAACGCCCCCCTCGCCATCCGGTGCAGCAGCTGCGCGGTCGCGCCCCGGCCCGGCAGTGAACCCGGGCGGCCCAGGTGCGGGGTGGAGTTGAGCAGCCCGAAGACCGAGTGCACGGCCGAGCGGGCGGCCGGTTCCGCGAGCCCCGGGTAGACCTCGCGCAGCACCTCCACCCACAGCTCCACGTACTGCCGCTGGAGCTGGCGCACCAGCTTGCGGTCGCTGTCCCGGAGGCGGTCCAGCTCGCGGTCGTGCAGGGTGATCAGGGGGCGGTCGTCGAGCGCGAAGTCGATGTGCCCCTCGATGAGCGAGTCGAGGACCGCCTCCGAGGCCACCCCGTCGGCCTCCTGCAGCCGCCGTTTCGCCCCCGTCAGGAGCTGCCCGCTGATGCCGACCAGCAACTCGGCGAGCATCGCGTCCTTGCCCGCGAAGTGACGGTAGAGACCGGGGCCGCTGATGCCGACGGCGGCGCCTATCTCGTCGACCCCGACCCCGTGGAAACCACGCTCGGCGAACAGCCGCGCGGCCTCCTTGAGGATCTGCTCGCGGCGGGTGGGGGCGTCGGTTCTGGTGGCCATGGAGGCAATTCTAGACAGGGAGGTTAGCGGTCGTTAACCTGGAGGAGATGGTTAACGCTCATTAACAGGCGATCACTGGGTGAGGGGACCGCAAGGATGCACGAGGCACCGGAGCTCCACAGCGCGGCCGACCCCGCGTCGGAGGCCTGGCGGGCCAACGAGGAGGCGCACCGGGCGCTCGCCGAGGAGCTGCGCGGCAAGCTGGCCGCGGCCCGGCTCGGCGGCGGCGAGAAGGCGCGGGCGCGGCACACCGCGCGCGGCAAGCTGCTGCCGCGCGACCGGGTGGACACGCTCCTCGACCCGGGGTCGCCGTTCCTGGAGCTGGCTCCCCTGGCCGCCGACGGGATGTACGAGGGGGCGGCCCCGGCGGCCGGTGTGATCGCGGGGATCGGGCGGGTGAGCGGGCGCGAGTGCGTGATCGTCGCCAATGACGCCACCGTCAAGGGCGGCACGTACTACCCGATGACGGTGAAGAAGCACCTGCGTGCCCAGGAGGTGGCCCTGGAGAACCGGCTGCCGTGCCTCTACCTGGTCGACTCGGGGGGTGCCTTCCTGCCGATGCAGGACGAGGTGTTCCCGGACCGTGAGCACTTCGGACGGATCTTCTACAACCAGGCGCGGATGTCCGGCGCCGGGATCCCGCAGATCGCCGCGGTCCTCGGCTCGTGCACGGCGGGCGGGGCGTACGTCCCGGCGATGAGCGACGAGGCCGTGATCGTGCGCAACCAGGGCACCATCTTCCTGGGCGGCCCGCCTCTGGTGAAGGCGGCCACCGGCGAGGTCGTCACGGCCGAGGAGCTGGGCGGCGGCGAGGTCCACTCCCGGGTCTCCGGTGTGACGGACCACCTGGCCGAGGACGACGCGCACGCGCTGCGCATCGTCCGGAACATCGTCTCGACGCTCCCCGCGCGCGGACCCCTGCCCTGGGAGGTCGTGCCGTCCGTCGAGCCCAAGGTCGACCCCTACGGCCTCTACGGCGCCGTGCCCGTCGACCCCCGCACCCCCTACGACGTCCGCGAGATCATCGCGCGCGTGGTCGACGGCTCGCGGTTCGCGGAGTTCAAGGCGGAGTTCGGGCAGACCCTGGTGACCGGCTTCGCCCGCATCCACGGTCACCCGGTCGGCATCGTCGCCAACAACGGCATCCTGTTCTCCGAGTCCGCCCAGAAGGGCGCCCACTTCATCGAGCTGTGCGACCAGCGCGGCATCCCGCTGCTGTTCCTGCAGAACATCTCCGGCTTCATGGTCGGCAAGGACTACGAGGCGGGCGGCATCGCCAAGCACGGCGCCAAGATGGTGACGGCGGTGGCCTGCACGCGCGTGCCCAAGCTGACGGTCGTCGTCGGCGGCTCGTACGGCGCGGGCAACTACTCGATGTGCGGCCGGGCCTACTCCCCCCGCTTCCTGTGGATGTGGCCCGGCGCCAAGATCTCCGTCATGGGCGGCGAGCAGGCCTCCTCCGTCCTCGCAACGGTCAAGCGGGACCAGTTGGAGGCGCGCGGCGAGGAATGGCCCGCGGAGGAGGAAGAGGCGTTCAGGGCGCCGATCCGCCAGCAGTACGAGCGCCAGGGCAACGCCTACTACGCCACCGCCCGCCTCTGGGACGACGGCGTGATCGACCCGCTGGAGACCCGGCAGGTGCTGGGCCTTGCGCTGACCGCCTGTGCCAACGCGCCCCTGGGTGACCCCCAGTTCGGCGTCTTCCGGATGTGACGGGGAGGGAACCCATGTTCGACACAGTGCTGGTGGCCAACCGGGGCGAGATCGCCGTCCGGGTGATCCGGACGCTCCGCTCGCTGGGCGTGCGCTCGGTGGCCGTCTTCTCCGACGCGGACGCCGACGCACGGCACGTCCGGGAGGCCGACACGGCGGTACGGCTCGGCCCGGCACCGGCCGCCGAGAGCTATCTGTCCATCGAGAGGCTCCTTGAGGCCGCCGCCCGCAGCGGCGCCCAGGCGGTCCACCCGGGATACGGCTTCCTCGCGGAGAACGCGGCCTTCGCGCGCGCGTGCGCCGACGCGGGGCTGGTCTTCATCGGACCGCCCGCCGAGGCCATCGCCCTCATGGGCGACAAGATCCGCGCCAAGGAGACCGTGCGGGCGGCCGGGGTGCCGGTCGTCCCCGGCGGACGCGACCCCGAACTGGCCGAGGCGGCCCGCGCGTTGGGTGCGCCCGTGCTGCTCAAGCCGTCGGCCGGCGGTGGCGGCAAGGGCATGCGGCTGGTGCGGGACCTCGCCGTCCTGGACGAGGAGATCGCCGCCGCCCGCCGGGAGGCCCGTACCTCCTTCGGCGACGACACGCTGCTCGTGGAGCGGTGGGTGGACCGGCCCCGGCACATCGAGATCCAGGTGCTGGCGGACGGCCACGGGAACGTCGTCCACCTCGGCGAGCGCGAGTGTTCGCTGCAGCGCCGCCACCAGAAGGTCGTCGAGGAGGCGCCGAGTGTGCTGCTCGACGAGGAGACCCGGGCCGCGATGGGTGAGGCGGCCGTGCAGGCGGCCCGCTCCTGCGGTTACCGGGGCGCGGGCACGGTGGAGTTCATCGTGCCGGGCGGCGACCCCTCCTCGTACTACTTCATGGAGATGAACACCCGGCTCCAGGTGGAGCACCCGGTCACCGAGCTGGTCACGGGCCTGGATCTGGTGGAGTGGCAGCTGCGGGTGGCGGCGGGTGAGCGACTGGCCTTCGGGCAGGACGACATCACGCTGACCGGGCACGCGATCGAGGCCCGCGTGTGTGCCGAGGACCCGGCGCGCAGCTTCCTCCCCACCGGCGGCACGGTGTTGAAGCTGGCCGAGCCGAAGGGTGACGGGGTCCGTACCGACTCCGGGCTCAGCGAGGGCACGGAGGTCGGCTCGCTGTACGACCCGATGCTCTCCAAGGTGATCGCGTACGGCCCGGACCGCGCGACCGCCTTGCGCAAGCTGCGGGCCGCCCTCGCCGGGACGGTCACGCTGGGCGTGCAGACCAACGCGGGGTTCGTGCGGCGGCTGCTCGCGCATCCGGCGGTGGTGGCGGGCGAGCTGGACACCGGGCTGGTGGAGCGCGTGGTGGACGACCTGGTCTCCACGGAGGTGCCGGAGGAGGTGTACGAGGCCGCGGCAGCCGTACGTCTTCAGGCGCTGAGGCCGCGCGGTGAGGGCTGGACGGACCCCTTCTCGGTGCCGAGCGGCTGGCGGCTGGGCGGTGTGCCCAAGCCGCTCGCCTTCCACCTGCGGGTCCAGGACCCCGTCGCGTACGTGCCGCGCGGCGCCCACACCGTCACCGACGACACCGTCTCCGTGACCCTCGACGGCGTCCGGCACACCTTCCACCGGGCCGGCGAGTGGATCGGCCGGGACGGCGACGCGTGGCAGGTGCGGGACCACGACCCCGTGGCCGCGTCCCTCACACACGCGGCGCACGCGGGCGCCGACTCGCTGACCGCGCCGATGCCGGGGACGGTCACGGTCGTGAAGGTGGCCGTCGGGGACGAGGTGAGCGCCGGTCAGAGCCTGCTGGTGGTGGAGGCGATGAAGATGGAGCACGTCATCTCCGCCCCGCACGCCGGCACGGTCGCCGAACTGGACGTCACGCCGGGCACGACGGTCGCCATGGACCAGGTGCTCGCGGTCATCACCCCGCTGGAGAACTCGGCAGAGGAGGCGAAGTGACGCTCCCCATGGTCGTACCGGCCCAGGACCTGCCCCCGCGGGTGCGGATCCACGAGGTCGGCGCGCGGGACGGGCTGCAGAACGAGAAGTCGACGGTGCCGACCGAGGTGAAGGCGGAGTTCGTGCGCCGCCTGGCCGACGCGGGGCTGACGACGATCGAGGCGACCAGCTTCGTGCACCCCAAGTGGGTGCCCCAACTCGCGGACGCGGAGCAGCTGTTCCCGCGGATCTCGGACCTGCCCGTGGATCTGCCGGTGCTCGTGCCGAACGAGCGCGGCCTGGACCGCGCCCTCGCGCTCGGCGCCCGCCGGGTCGCCGTCTTCGCCAGCGCCACCGAGTCCTTCGCCAAGGCCAACCTCAACCGCACGGTGGACGAGGCGCTGGCGATGTTCGAGCCGGTGGTGGGGCGGGCGAAGGCCGAGGGCGGGCACGTCCGCGGCTATCTCTCCATGTGCTTCGGCGACCCGTGGGAGGGGGCGGTGCCGGTCGCCCAGGTCGTACGGGTGTGCCGGGCACTGGTCGACATGGGGTGCGACGAGCTGAGCCTCGGCGACACGATCGGCGTGGCGACCCCGGGGCATGTGTCGGCCCTGCTGACCGAGCTGAACGAGGCCGGCGTGCCCAGCGCCTCCCTCGGCGTGCACTTCCACGACACCTACGGCCAGGCCCTCGCCAACACCCTGGCCGCGCTGCGGCACGGCGTCACCACCGTCGACGCCTCCGCCGGCGGGCTCGGCGGCTGCCCGTTCGCCAAGTCCGCCACCGGCAACCTCGCCACCGAAGACCTCGTGTGGATGCTTCAAGGTCTCGGCATCGACACCGGAGTCGACCTCGGCCGCCTCGTCGCCACCAGCGTGTGGATGGCCGACCACCTGGGCCGACCCAGCCCGTCCCGCACCGTCCGAGCCCTCTCCCACCAGGAGCAGTGATCACAGCCATGGACTACCGACTCTCCCCCGAGCTGGAGGAACTCCGGCGCACTGTCGAGGAGTTCGCGCACGAGGTGGTGGCGCCCAAGATCGGCGACTTCTACGAGCGGCACGAGTTCCCGTACGAGATCGTCCGTGAGATGGGCCGCATGGGCCTGTTCGGGCTGCCGTTCCCGGAGGAGTACGGCGGCATGGGCGGTGACTATCTGGCGCTGGGCGTGGCGCTGGAGGAGCTGGCCCGTGTCGACTCCTCCGTCGCCATCACGCTGGAGGCCGGTGTCTCCCTGGGCGCGATGCCGCTGCATCTGTTCGGCACCGAGGAGCAGAAGCGGATCTGGCTGCCCCGGCTGTGCTCCGGCGAGATCCTGGGCGCCTTCGGCCTGACCGAGCCGGACGGCGGCTCGGACGCGGGGGCGACGCGCACGACGGCCCGGCTGGACGCGGAGACGGACGAGTGGGTGATCAACGGCACCAAGTGCTTCATCACCAACTCCGGCACGGACATCACCGGGTTGGTCACTGTCACCGCGGTCACCGGCCGCAAGCCGGACGGCAAGCCGCTCATCTCCTCGATCATCGTCCCCTCCGGCACCCCGGGCTTCACGGTCGCGGCGCCGTACTCGAAGGTCGGCTGGAACGCGTCCGACACCCGTGAGCTGTCCTTCCAGGACGTCCGGGTGCCCGCTGCCAACCTGCTGGGCGAACAGGGCCGCGGTTACGCCCAGTTCCTGCGCATCCTGGACGAGGGCCGGATCGCGATCGCGGCCCTCGGCACCGGGCTCGCGCAGGGGTGCGTGGACGAGTCGGTGAAGTACGCCAAGGAACGGCATGCGTTCGGGCGGCCGATCGGCGCCAATCAGGCGATCCAGTTCAAGATCGCCGACATGGAGATGAAGGCCCACACGGCCCGCCTCGCCTGGCGTGACGCGGCCGCCCGTCTGGTCTCCGGCGCGCCCTTCAAGAAGGAGGCGGCGCTGGCGAAGCTGTACTCCTCCACGGTCGCCGTGGACAACGCCCGTGACGCGACCCAGATCCACGGCGGCTACGGCTTCATGAACGAGTACCCGGTGGCCCGTATGTGGCGCGACTCCAAGATCCTCGAGATCGGCGAGGGCACCAGCGAGGTCCAGCGGATGCTGATCGCACGGGAGTTGGGGCTCGCGGGGTAGCGGCGGGCCGGGAGACGGGGCCGACCGCCCTCTGGACATCAGCTGAGGTTAGGCTAACCTCACTTAGACGTGTCCGGCGGGCGCTCCGCCCCGTTCGAAAGCAGCCATACCCATGCCTTTTGCCCGTGCCACCCATCCGACCCGACGCGGCATCCTGGCCGCGGGCGGCGCCCTCGGCCTCGGGGCCGCGCTCGCCGCCTGCGGGGACGACAAGGCGAAAAGCAGTGGCTCCGGCGACGGGACGGCCGCCGCCGAGACCGGCCCCTGGTCCTTCAAGGACGACCGCGGCGAGACCGCGAAGGCCGACAAGGTCCCCTCGGCCATCGTGGCGTTCGTCGGCGTCGCCGCCGCGCTGCACGACTACGGCATCCAGGCCAAGGGCGTCTTCGGCCCGACGACGACCAAGGACGGCAAGGCCGACGTCCAGGCCGGCGACATGGACGTCAGCAAGGTCACCGTGCTGGGCAACGAGTGGGGCCAGTTCAACATCGAGAAGTACGCGGCCCTCCAGCCCGACGTCCTGATCTCCACGATGTTCGACGACGCCGGCACGCTCTGGTACGTCCCGG
The DNA here is from genome assembly GCF_040612015.1 of Streptomyces sp. NPDC006476. Taxonomy (NCBI): domain Bacteria; kingdom Bacillati; phylum Actinomycetota; class Actinomycetes; order Kitasatosporales; family Streptomycetaceae; genus Streptomyces; species Streptomyces sp. NPDC006476. The sequence goes on from NZ_JBEXPK010000017.1 coordinate 128,732, forward strand.
ACGAGTCCAAGAAGAAGATCCTCGCCCTCGGCGCGCCCAGCGTCGGCATCTCCGTCTACGACCGCCAGCTGACCGAGCCGCTCCAGCGGATGCTCGCGCTCGCCAAGTCCCTCGGCGCGGACACCACGTCCAGCAAGGTGACCGGGGCGAAGAAGCGGTTCGAGGACGCGGCGGCCCGGCTGCGCGCGGCCGCCAAGGCCAAGCCCGGCATCAAGGTGATGGCCGGTTCCGCGAGCCAGGACCTCTTCTACGTCTCCGGCTCCAACCTCTCCATCGACCTGGAGTACTTCAAGGCCCTCGGCGTGGACTTCGTCGAGCCCTCGGAGAAGGCCAAGGCGAAGGGCGGCGGCTGGTACGAGTCGCTGAGCTGGGAGAACGTCGACAAGTACCCGGCGGACATCATCATGATGGACAACCGGACCTCCGCCATCCAGCCCGCCGACATCACCGAGGCGACCTGGAAGAAGCTCCCCGCCGTGAAGGCCGGCCAGGTCATCGCCCGCAACCCCGAGCCGATCCTGTCCTACGACAAGTGCGTGCCGTTGCTCACGAGCCTCGCCGAGGCCATCGAGAAGGCGAAGAAGGTCAGCTGACATGACTACGGCCGTGGCCGCCCCGTTCCGTTTCTTCCCGCTGCAGGTCGTACGGACGAGGCGGCTCGGCCCGTCCCTGGTCCGGGTCACCTTCGCCGGGGACGACCTACGGCACTTCCTCTCCGAGGGACGCGACCAGTCGCTGTCCCTCTTCCTCCCCCACCCCGGGCAGAGCGAGCCCTCCGTGCCCTACGAGCTGGGCGAAGGCTGGTGGCCGGCGTGGCGTGAACTCCCCGACGACGTACGGGCGGTGATGCGCTCGTACACCCTGCGGAGCCTGCGCCGCGACCCCGACGAGATCGACGTCGACTTCGTGCTGCACACCCCGGCCGGCCCCGCGTCCGCCTGGGCCGCGCGCGCCGCCGCCGGTGACCGGGTCGTGCTGCTCGGCCCGGCGGTCGCGGACAACCGCGCGATCCGCTTCCGCCCGCCCGAGGACACCGACCTGACGCTGATCTGGGGCGACGAGACCGCCCTGCCCGCCGTGTCGGCGATCCTCGAGTCCCTGCCGGCCGGCGCCCGCGCCCGCGTCTGGCTGGAGGTGCGCGACGCCGGGAACATCCAGGACCTGGCGACCGAGGCGGACGCGGAGATCACCTGGCTGGTCCAGGACACGGACGGCGTCGAGGGGTCCCCCATGGCCCTCGACGCCCTGCGCGCCGCCCGACTCCCCGCTGCCGAAAGGCCGTACGTCTGGATCGCGGGCGAGTCGGGCTGCGTGAAGCGGCTGCGCCGGCACTTCGTCGGGGAGCGCGGGATCGACCGGCGGCGCGTCACCTTCGTCGGTTACTGGCGCCAGGGCCTGAGCGAGGAGCAGCTGCGCGAGCAGGAGTGACGGCGGTCACGAGAGGGGCAGGATTAGGCGGAGTGAACTTAGGTTAGGCTAACCTAAGTTCGACCTTGAAGCCGCTGACTTCGCCCCTCACCCACCCCCGCACGGACCGTCCGCACCGGAGGACCCCCACATGCGCTCGCACCTGCTCAATGACCTGACCGCGGAGCACTACCGCCGCTCCGTGACCGAAGGAGTCGAGCGGGTGGCGGCCAAACTCGCCACCACCGACCGTCCGTTCACCGGTGTCACCGTCGACGCCCTCGCCCCCCGGATCGACGCCATCGACCTGGACCGGCCGCTGGGTGACGCCGGCCTGGTCCTGGACGAACTGGAGGACGTCTACCTCCGCGACGCGGTGTACTTCCACCACCCCCGCTACCTCGCCCACCTCAACTGCCCGGTCGTGATCCCGGCCGTGCTCGGCGAGGCCGTCCTGTCGGCCGTCAACTCCTCCCTCGACACCTGGGACCAGTCGGCCGGCGGCACCCTCATCGAACGCAGGCTCATCGACTGGACGGCCGAACGCATCGGCCTCGGCACGGCAGCCGACGGAGTGTTCACCTCCGGCGGCACCCAGTCCAACCTCCAGGCGCTGCTGCTCGCCCGGGAGGAGGCCAAGAGCGACAGCCTCGCCAAGTTGCGTATCTTCGCCTCCGAGGTCAGCCACTTCAGCGTGAAGAAGTCCGCGAAACTGCTCGGCCTCGGCCAGGAGTCCGTGGTCTCGGTCCCCGTCGACCACGACAAGCGCATGCAGACCGTCGCCCTCGCCCACGAACTGGAGCGCTGCCGCCGCGACGGCCTCGTCCCCATGGCCGTCGTCGCCACCGCCGGCACCACCGACTTCGGCTCCATCGACCCGCTGCCCGAGATCGCCGAGCTGTGCGCCCAGTACGGCACCTGGCTCCACGTCGACGCGGCCTACGGCTGCGGACTGCTCGCCTCCCTGAAGTACCGGGACCGCCTCGCCGGCATCGAGCGCGCCGACTCGGTCACCGTCGACTACCACAAGTCCTTCTTCCAGCCGGTGAGTTCCTCCGCCGTGCTGGTCCGGGACGCCTCGACCCTGCGCCACGCCACCTACCACGCGGAGTACCTCAACCCCCGCCGGATGGTGCAGGAACGCATCCCCAACCAGGTCGACAAGTCCCTGCAGACCACCCGCCGCTTCGACGCGCTCAAGCTGTGGATGACCCTGAGGGTCATGGGCGCCGACGGCATCGGCGAACTCTTCGACGAGGTGTGCGACCTGGCGGAGGAGGGCTGGCGGCGCCTCGCGGCCGACCCCCGCTTCGACGTGGTCGTCCGCCCGAGCCTGTCCACGCTGGTCTTCCGCTACATCCCCGCCGCCGTCACCGACCCCGCCGAGATCGACCGGGCCAACCTCCACGCCCGCAAGGCCCTGTTCGCCTCCGGGGAGGCGGTGGTCGCGGGCACCAAGGTGGGCGGCCGCCACTACCTGAAGTTCACCCTGCTCAACCCCGAGACACAGGCGTCCGACATCGCCGCCGTCCTCGACCTGATCGCCGGCCACGCCGAGCAGTACCTGGGAGAGTCCCTTGACCGCGCTTGCTGAACCCGCCCCGCGCACCCACGACTTCGTGGGCATCGGGCTCGGCCCCTTCAACCTGGGCCTGGCCTGTCTGACCGAGCCCATCGCCGAACTCGACGGCGTCTTCCTGGAGTCGAAGCCCGACTTCGAGTGGCACGCGGGCATGTTCCTGGACGGCGCCCACCTGCAGACCCCGTTCATGTCGGACCTGGTCACCCTCGCCGACCCGACCTCCCCGTACTCCTTCCTCAACTACCTCAAGGAGAAGGGGCGGCTGTACTCGTTCTACATCCGCGAGAACTTCTACCCGCTGCGCGTCGAGTACGACGACTACTGCCGCTGGGCGGCGAGCAAGCTGAGCAGCGTCCGCTTCGACACGACGGTGAGCGAGGTGACGTACGAGGACGGCCACTACCTCGTGCGCACGGAGGCCGGCGACACGTTCCGGGCCCGCCATCTGGTTCTGGGGACCGGCACCTCACCGCACCACCCGGAGGCCGTGCACGGTCTGGGCGGCGACTTCATCCACAACTCCCGCTACGTCCAGCACAGAAGCGAGCTGGTGAAGAAGGAGTCCATCACCATCGTGGGCTCCGGGCAGTCCGCCGCCGAGATCTACCAGGACCTGCTGAGCGAGATCGACGTCCACGGCTACCGGCTGAACTGGGTGACGCGCTCCCCGCGCTTCTTCCCCCTCGAATACACCAAGCTCACGCTGGAGATGACCTCCCCGGAGTACGTCGACTACTACCGCCGACTGCCGGAGGCCACCCGCTACCGACTCACCGACCAGCAGAAAGGCCTGTTCAAGGGCATCGACGGCGACCTGATCAACGAGATCTTCGACCTGCTGTACCAGAAGAACCTCGCCGGCCCGGTCCCCACCCGCCTGCTCACCAACTCCGCTCTGACCGGCGCCCGTTGGGACGACGGCACCTACACCCTCGCCTTCCGTCAGCAGGAGCAGGAGAAGGACTTCGAGATCGAGTCCCAGGGCCTGGTCCTGGCGACCGGTTACCGCTACATCGAGCCGGAGTTCCTGGCCCCGGTCAGGGACCGCCTGCGCTACGACTCCCACGGCAACTTCGACGTCGCCCGCAACTACGCCATCGACGTCACGGGCCGCGGTGTCTTCCTGCAGAACGCCGCCGTCCACACCCACAGCATCACCAGCCCCGACCTGGGCATGGGCGCCTACCGCAACAGCTACATCATCCGTGAGCTGCTCGGCACCGAGTACTACCCGGTGGAGAAGACGATCGCGTTCCAGGAGTTCGCCGCATGACCACCGACACAGCCGCCTTCACCTTCCGCCCCCTCGACCCCCTGAAGGACGCCGAACTCCTCCACTCCTGGGTCACCCACCCCAAGGCGGCCTTCTGGATGATGCAGGAGGCGACCCTGGTCGACGTCGAGCGCGCCTACATGGACATCGCGGCCGACGAGCACCACCACGCGCTGCTCGGCCTGGACCGGGACGGTGAGCCGGCCTTCCTGATGGAGAAGTACGACCCCGCCCACCGCGAGCTCGTCGGACTGTACGAGCCGTTGCCCGGGGACATCGGCATGCACTTCCTCACCCCGCCGACCGACACGCCCGTGCACGGCTTCACCCGTGCCGTCATCACCGCCGTCATGGCGCACCTCTTCGAGGACCCGGCGGTGGACCGTGTCGTCGTCGAGCCCGACGTCTCCAACACCGCCGTCCACGCGCTCAACGCGGCCGTCGGGTTCGTGCCGGAGCGGGAGATACAGAAGCCGGAGAAGAAGGCACTGCTGAGCTTCTGCACCCGGGAGCAGTTCGAGAAGGCGGTACTCGTATGACCCTCGCCGACGCCGTCGCCCATCTCACCCCCGAGCGCTGGGACAAGGCCAACCGTCTCCTGCTGCGCAAGGCGCTCGCCGAGTTCGCGCACGAGCGGCTGATCACGCCGGAGCGGGACGGGGACGCGTACGTCGTCCGCAGCGACGACGGCCTCACCCGCTACCGCTTCACCGCCACCCGCCGCGCCCTCGACCACTGGCAGGTCGACGCCGGCTCCATCACCCGGCACCGCGAGGGCAGTGAACTCCCGCTCGCCGCACTGGACTTCTTCATCGAGCTGAAGGACTCCCTCGGCCTGAGCGACGAGATCCTGCCGGTCTACCTCGAGGAGATCTCCTCCACCCTCTCCGGCACCTGCTACAAGCTCAGCAAACCGCAGATCCCGGTCGCCGAGCTGGCCCGGTCCGGCTTCCAGGCGATCGAGACCGGGATGACCGAGGGCCACCCCTGCTTCGTCGCCAACAACGGCCGGCTCGGCTTCGGCGTCCACGAGTACCTGTCGTACGCGCCCGAGACGTCGAGCCCCGTCCGGCTCGTCTGGCTGGCGGCCCACCGGTCGCGTGCCGCCTTCACGGCGGGCGTCGGGATCGAGTACGAGTCCTTCGTGCGGGACGAGCTGGGCGCGGCGACCGTCGAGCGCTTCGAGGGCGTCCTGCGTGACCAGGGCCTCGACCCGGCGGACTATCTGCTCATCCCCGTGCACCCCTGGCAGTGGTGGAACAAGCTCACCGTCACCTTCGCCGCCGAGGTCGCCCGCCGCCACCTGGTGTGCCTCGGCGAGGGCGAGGACGAGTACCTGGCCCAGCAGTCCATCCGGACCTTCTTCAACACCTCCCACCCCGACAAGCACTATGTGAAGACCGCCCTGTCGGTCCTCAACATGGGCTTCATGCGCGGTCTTTCGGCCGCGTACATGGAGGCGACCCCGGCCATCAACGACTGGCTGGCCCAGCTGATCGAGGGCGACCCGGTGCTCAAGGCGACCGGACTGAGCGTCATCCGCGAGCGGGCCGCCGTGGGCTACCGGCATCTGGAGTACGAGAAGGCGACCGACCGCTACTCGCCGTACCGCAAGATGCTCGCGGCGCTGTGGCGGGAGAGCCCGGTGACCTCCCTCCGGGACGGCGAGTCACTCGCGACCATGGCCGCCCTCGTCCACGTCGACCACGAGGGCGCCTCTTTCGCGGGCGCGCTGATCGAGCGCTCGGGTCTCGCGCCGACGGAGTGGCTGCGGCGCTATCTGCGGGCGTACTACACCCCGCTGCTGCACAGCTTCTTCGCCTACGACCTGGTCTACATGCCGCACGGCGAGAACGTGATCCTCGTCCTGAAGGACGGTGTCGTGCAGCGCGCGGTCTACAAGGACATAGCCGAGGAGATCGCCGTGATGGACCCGGACGCGGTGCTGCCGCCGACGGTCGAGCGGCTGCGGGTCGACGTCCCCGAGGACAAGAAACTCCTGTCCGTCTTCACGGACGTCTTCGACTGCTTCTTCCGCTTCCTCGCGGCCGGCCTGGCCACCGAGGGGATCCTGGAGGAGGACGACTTCTGGCGGACGGTCGCGGAGGTCACCCGCGAGTACCAGGAGTCGGTGCCGGAACTCGCCGAGAAGTTCGAGCGGTACGACCTGTTCGCCCCCGAGTTCGCCCTGTCCTGCCTCAACCGGCTCCAGCTGCGTGACAACCGGCAGATGGTGGACCTGGCCGACCCCTCCGGCGCGCTCCAGCTCGTCGGCAACCTGAAGAACCCGATCGCCGGGTTCTGACCGGGAACGGACGGGCACCCCGGAGTACGGTCCTCCGGGGTGCCCGTTCAGCCCATGGCCCTGGTGAGGGGCCCTACTTCGTCGGCCACGGGACCTGCGGCGAGCGGTAGTAGTCGATGCCGAGCGCCTCCCACCGGGGGCCCTGCGCCGCGAGCCGCACCGTGTAGGCGTCCCAGTCGTGCGTGGCGGCCGGTGACCAGCCGAGCTCGGCGGCGCCCGCCAGCCTCGGGAAGGCCATGTAGTCGATGTCGGCGTCCGTCACGATGGTCTCGGTCCACAGCGGCGCCTCGACACCCCTGATCGCCGAGGCCGGCGCCCCGGGGAGGTAGCTGCCCGGGTCCCAGTCGTACGCCCGCTTCACGTCCACCAGTCCGGCCCAGTCCTGTCCGAGCGGAGTGTCCTCGGTGTACTTCATGTCGAGGTAGATCCGGTCGGCGGGCGAGAGGATCAGCCCGGTGCCGTTCTGGGCCGCCTTGACGACCTGTGCCTTCTCCGCCGCGTCGGTGTCGTCGAGGCCCCAGTACTGGGCGATGGCCCCCTTGGCCGGATGCGCGCCGGTCAGCTGGTGCCAGCCGACCACCGTCTTGCCGTACTTGGCGACGATCGGCTGCACCCGGTCCATGAACTTCACGTAGTCCGCGTGGCTGGTGGACTGCGCCTCGTCGCCGCCGATGTGCAGATAGCGGCCCGGGGTGATCGCGGCCAGCTCGCGGATCACGTCGTCCACGAAGTGGTACGTGATCTCCTTGCCGACGCACAGCGAGCTGAAGCCGACGTCGGTGCCGGTGTAGAGCGGGGGTGCCACTCCGTCGCAGTTCAGGTCGGCGTAGGAGGCGAGGGCCGCGTTGGTGTGGCCGGGCATGTCGATCTCGGGGACGACCTCCAGATAACGGGAGGCCGCGTAGCGGACGATCTCCTGGTAGTCGGCCTTGGTGTAGTACCCGCCCTTGCCGCCGCCGACCTCGGTCGAGCCGCCGTACGTGGCCAGACGCGGCCAGGAGTCGACGGCGATGCGCCAGCCCTGGTCGTCGCTGAGGTGCAGGTGCAGTTCGTTGATCTTGTAGAGGGCGAGCTGGTCGATGTAGCGCTTGACCTGCTCCACCGTGAAGAAGTGGCGGGAGACGTCGAGCATCGCGCCCCGGTAGGCGTAGCGCGGGGTGTCCACAATCGTGCCGCCCGCGACCAACCAGGGCCCCGGCTGCACCGAGTCCTTCTCCACCGCGGCCGGGAGCAGTTGGCGCAGGGTCTGCACGCCGTGGAAGAGGCCCGCGGGGCGGGCCGCGGTGATGGTGACGCCGCCGCGCCCGCTGACGAGCCGGTAGCCCTCGGTGCCGAACGGGCCGGACTCCAGCCGCAGTTGGATGCCCGAGCGGTCTCCGTGCGACGTCACCGGCAGCGCGTAGCCGGTGGACGGGCGCAGGATGTCCGCGAGATAGGTCCCGATACGGCGGCCCGCGCCGGAGTCGGGGACGCGGATCGCGGTGTCCCGGGTGACGCGGTACGCCGATCCGCCCGGGGTGACCGACGCGGGCGCCGGAACCACCCGGCCGAGCGGGCCCGCCTTCGCCGGGGGTGCGGGCGCGGCGCCGGCGGTGAAGGCGCCCGCGGCCGCGACGAGCAGCAGGGATCCGAGAACTCGGGCCATGCGCGGTGCCCTTCTGTGGTGCCGTCTCACGTGAGCTCCCTTCGACAGGGGCCAGGATTGGTAGAGACCACTCTCCCGCAGAACCGGTGAAACAATCACCCCATGGCGGAAATCATCCAGAAGGACGGCACCTGGGCCTTCGACGGCGATGCCCTGCGGCTGACCCCCGGACGGGACCGCAACATCAGTCTGCTGCGCCGCACGCTGGGTGAACTCGTCGTCCCGCTCGGCGCGTTGGCCGGGATCTCGTTCGAGCAGGGCAAGAAGTCGGGGCGGCTGAGACTCCGGCTGCGCGACGGGGCCGACCCACTGCTGCAGGCCTCCGGCGGCCGTCTCACCGAGCCCAACGATCCCTACCAACTCCTCGTCGAGTCCGACCGCTACGGCGTCGCCGAGTACTTCACGGACGAGGTCAGGAGCGCCCTGCTGCTGGACGAGGTCCCCTCCGACCCGGTGAACGAGTATCTGCTGCCGGGTCCGTCCGTGCCGCTGTCGGTGTCCGCCGGGGACGGCACGGCGAGCTTCGACGGCGAGCGCGTACGGCTGGAGTGGAACTGGAAGACGGAGGACGCCAAGGCCGCCGCCGGCAACCGCGTCCTGGCCCTCGCGGACGTCCTCGCGGTGGAGTGGCAGCCCGCGGTGGGCCTGGAGAACGGGCATCTGCGGTTCACCGTGCGCGGCGGTGAGACCAAGGCGCCGGCCAAGTACGACCCCAACTCGGTGGAGCTGTGGGGCTTCAAGAAGGACCCGCTGATGGCGCTGGTCGCCGCGGCCGTGCAGGCCCGGCTGCCGCATCCGTCGGCGGCGGCCGTGCCGGACGCACCGCCCGCTGAGCCCAAGCGGCTCGGGCCCGCCGAGGAGCGCGAGCACGACCACGACGCGCTGCTGCGGCGGCTGCGGGAACTCGGCGAACTGCGCCGCACCGGGGTGCTCACCGACGAGGAGTTCCAGATGGCCAAACAGGCGATCCTCAAGCGCATGTAGCGCCACGAGGACCGCCTGCCGGGTGTGCGCCCCGCCTTCCGGGCACACGGACTGCCGTGCGTCGGGCGCTACTTGGCCCGGCGCGCCACCGTGAAGTGGTCGATGCGGTCGCCGGTCTCGGCGATGCCCGACACCTTCAGCTTCGCGTAACGCCCCTTCTGCGCGGGCTCGACGTCCACGCGCAGGAAGGAGTAGTTGAGGTAGCGCACCCGGGACCAGGCGACGGTCTCGTTGACCTTGCCGTCCTTGGTGTTGATGAAGGAGGCGACCGAGTCGACCTCGTTCAGGTGGCCCTCGTAGGAGTCCGGCGCGGTGAACGCGTACAGGCTGCGGCCCGCGGCGCCCGCCGTCACGTAGACGACGCCCTCGGTCTCGGGGTACGCGGTCTCGCCGATCGGGAGCTTCTTGGTGACCTTGTTGCCCTTGATCACGTCGGTGCGCTCGTACTGGTGGTTGTGGCCGTTGATGACCAGGTCCACCGTGTACTTCTCGAACAGCGGCACCCACTCCTGTCGCACGCCCCCCTCCGAGGCGTGCGCCGTGGAGGTGCAGTAGGCGCAGTGGTGGAAGAACACGACGATGAAGTCGATGTCCTTCGACGCCCGGTACTTCTTCAGCTGCGCCTCGAACCATGTGGTCTGCGTGCCGCCGGAGATGCCGAGGTTGGCCGGGATCTCGAAGGAGACGTCGTTCGGGTCCAGCGAGATGACCGCGGTGTTGCCGTAGACGAAGGAGTAGACGCCCGGCAGGTTCTTCTTGTCCGGCCCGTTGTCCGGGAGCGAGAAGCGGGCCTCCTCGCCGCCGTAACCGTTGGGCGAGTACCAGGCCTCCATGTCGTGGTTGCCGTAACTCACCATCCACGGCACGGACTTGGCGACCGACTCGGTCTGCGCGAGGAACTGGTCCCAGACGCGGGAGTCGAAGCCGGTGTCGGCGGTCTTGCCCGCACCCGCCGGGTCGGCGTAGGCGATGTCGCCGGCGTGCAGGTGGAAGGACGGGTTCTGGCCGAGGATCAGGCTGTCGTTGGCCAGGCCGTGGTAGCTGACGCCCTGGTCGCCGAAGGCCGTGAAGGTGAACGGCTTGCTGCGGTCGGGGGCGGTGGTGAAGGTGCCCAGGGTGCCGAGCAGGTGCGGCTCGGCCGGGTCGAAGCCCTGGTGGCCGACGCCGTAGTAGTAGGTCCGGCCCGGGCGCAGGTGGGTCAGCTTGGCGTGCACGTAGTACTGCGTGTGGTCCGCGCTCGCGCCGACGCCGGCCGGGGTGTAGAGCGTGCGGATCTCGGCTTCGATCTTGCGGGAGAGGTCCCACGGGTGGGCGCCGATGCGGATGAAGGGCTTCTTCACCGCGACCGGGACCTGCCAGGAGACGGTGATCTCGGTGCTCGCGTCCTTGCCGAACGCGAGGTGCCGGCCGAACGGGGCGACGAGCGAGCCGTCGACGTATTCGGTCGAGGTGTGGCTCTGCGTCGGCGTGGCGGCCTGGGCGACCGCACCCGGCACGAACGCGCCACCGGCGACGGCGCCGATCGTGACGGCCCCGCCTCTCATCAGGTTGCGCCGCGAGAATCTCGCGCGCAGGTACTCGTGCTGCTCGGCCATGCTCATGCGCTCGGCCAGCTGCTCCGGTACTCCCATACGAGGTATGTCCATGACGACTGAAACTCGTCCACATGGGCAACGCCCCACAAGACCCAGGATGGACAGATCGCAAACAGAGGTTCATAAGAACACCAAAGAACGTCAGCAGTGACCTGCCCGATATCGGGCAGGATTCTTGCGAAACCCTCTCCGGTACCTCAGGATCTACCGGGTGCACGACGAACTTGTCGATCATCTGACGCGGTCCACGCCCCTGAGCCGGGGCGAGGCACTGCGGGTGATCCAGGACGTGCTCGCCTACTTCGACGAGACGACCACCGAGTACGTCCGTCGCCGCCACCGCGAGCTGCAGGCCCAGGGCCTGGTGAACGCGGAGATCTTCGAACGGATCGAGGCGGACCTGAAATACCGGGCGGTCGCGCCGCCGGAGCTTACGCTCAGGCAGTTGCGCCGCATCGTCTACGGCTGAGGGACTCATCTGTATGTGCGGAATCGTCGGATACATCGGGAAGCGTGATGTGGCTCCCCTCCTGCTGGAGGGCCTGCAGCGCCTCGAATACCGCGGCTACGACTCGGCGGGCATCGTGGTGACCTCCCCGAAGGCCGCCGGTCTGAGGATGGTCAAGGCCAAGGGCCGCGTGCGCGACCTGGAGGCGAAGGTCCCGGCCCGCTTCAAGGGCACCACCGGCATCGCCCACACCCGCTGGGCCACCCACGGCGCCCCCTCCGACGTCAACGCCCACCCGCACCTGGACGCGGAGAACAAGGTCGCCGTCGTCCACAACGGCATCATCGACAACGCCTCCGAGCTGCGCCGCAAGCTGGAGGCGGACGGTGTGGAGTTCCTCTCCGAGACCGACACCGAGGTCCTCACCCACCTCATCGCCCGCTCCCAGGCCGAGACCCTGGAGGAGAAGGTCCGCGAGACCCTCCGGGTCATCGAGGGCACGTACGGCATCGCCGTGCTGCACGCCGACTTCCCCGACCGCATCGTGGTGGCGCGAAACGGCTCCCCGGTCGTCCTCGGCGTCGGCGAGAAGGAGATGTTCGTCGCCTCCGACATCGCCGCCCTCGTCACCCACACGCGGCAGATAGTGACCCTCGACGACGGCGAGATGGCCACCCTCAAGGCCGACGACTTCCGCACCTACACCACCGAGGGCACTCGTACGACGTCCGAGCCGACCACCGTGGAGTGGGAGGCGGCCTCCTACGACATGGGCGGCCACGACACGTACATGCACAAGGAGATCCACGAGCAGGCCGAGGCGGTCGACCGCGTCCTGCGTGGCCGGATCGACGACCGCTTCTCCACCGTCCACCTCGGCGGCCTCAACCTGGACGCCCGCGAGGCCCGACAGATCCGCCGTGTGAAGATCCTCGGCTGCGGCACCAGCTACCACGCCGGCATGATCGGCGCCCAGATGATCGAGGAGCTGGCCCGCATCCCCGCGGACGCCGAGCCGGCCTCCGAGTTCCGCTACCGCAACGCCGTGGTGGACCCCGACACCCTGTACGTGGCCGTCTCCCAGTCCGGCGAGACCTACGACGTCCTCGCCGCCGTCCAGGAGCTCAAGCGCAAGGGCGCCCGGGTCTTCGGCATCGTCAACGTGGTCGGCTCGGCGATCGCCCGCGAGGCGGACGCGGGCATCTACGTCCACGCGGGCCCGGAGGTCTGCGTCGTCTCCACGAAGTGCTTCACGAACACCACGGTCGCCTTCGCCCTCCTCGCCCTCCACCTGGGCCGCACCCGCGACCTCTCGGTGCGCGACGGCAAGCGGATCATCGAGGGCCTGCGCAAGCTGCCCGCGCAGATCACCGAGGTCCTGAAGCAGGAGGCGGAGATCAAGAAGCTGGCCGAGCAGTACGCCGACGCCCGCTCGATGCTCTTCATCGGCCGGGTCCGCGGCTACCCGGTGGCCCGCGAGGCCTCCCTGAAGCTCAAGGAGGTCTCCTACATCCACGCGGAGGCCTATCCCGCCTCCGAGCTCAAGCACGGCCCCCTGGCCCTCATCGAGCCGGCCCTCCCCACGGTCGCGATCGTCCCCGACGACGACCTCCTGGAGAAGAACCGCGCCGCGATGGAGGAGATCAAGGCCCGCAGCGGCAGGATCCTGGCGGTGGCCCACCAGCACCAGGAGAAGGCCGACGAGACGATCGTCGTCCCGAAGAACGAGGACGAACTGGACCCCATCCTGATGGGCATCCCCCTCCAACTCCTGGCCTACCACACGGCACTTGCCCTCGGCCGCGACATCGACAAGCCGAGGAACCTCGCAAAATCGGTAACAGTGGAGTAGATGCCTTCAGGGGCGCGGGGAACTGCGCGAGCAACCCCCCACCCACCCGCAGAGGCCACACAACAGAACGGACCCCCACGTGATGCCACCAATCACGGGGGGTTCGTCCATATCGCCGGGGAAGTCGCCCACCCCCCGGCCGGCGCAGCTAACCGGTGGCCGTCACACCCCGGCCCGCAGCGCGTCGCGGAAGCACCGTCGGCCAGTGCGCGAGCGCGGCGGTCGCCGCGTACCAGGCAACGGCCCCCGCCGCCACGGCGAACCAGCCGCCGACCTTCGTGAGTGAACCGCTCGTCGCGAACTGCGCGATGGCGAGCAGCACGAGGGAGACGAAGAACAACCCGTAGGTGCCCTGGTCGAGTTGGTCCCCGCCCGCGAGGGTCAGGGTCAGGGTGACGAGGGCGAACAGCAGCAGGAACAGCCCTGCCGCGTGGGTGGACATCGCGTTGCCGGCCGTGACGGCCCAGGTGAACCACAGGGCGCCGAGCGCCGAGTAGGCCGTTCCTGTCACCGCGTCACGGTCGCGGAAGGCGAACAGACCGGCGACGAACAGCGCGACGCCGCCTACATAGTGGGCCAGTGACACCGCGTCAGCGGCCGAGACCCCGTTGATCACGTCGGTGTGTCCGAGGCCGAACGCCAACAGGGTGATTCCCAGGGCGAGTCGGCCGACCACGGTGGTGGTCGCGCTCCCGGCGGAGACATCTTTGTCCACGGCGGGCTCCCTTCGTGCATGTGCAGTTGTGCGGTGATCCGTATATGCCCTTCACAAGGGCACAAACACCTCTACGCACGAGTAGTTTCTGGCTGCACACAGGGAGTTGACGGTGAGTCGGGTGAGCGGGCCGGGAGACCGGATCGGCACTCAGGGAATGACGATGACGGGTCGCTTCGCCCGCTTGGCGAGCCGTCCCGCGACGGAGCCGAAGATGCGCCCCACGATGCCGTGCGTCGATCCGACGACGATCGCGTCCGCCTCGTACTCCCGCCCGACCTCTTCGAGTTCATGGCAGATGTCACCGCCGCGCTCGACCAGGATCCAGGGCACCTCGGCCAGATAGTCGGCGCAGGCGAGCTCGAGTCCGAGCACCTCGGTGCGGTGGTCCGGCACGTCCACGAAGACCGGCGGCTCACAGCCCGCCCACACCGTGGTCGGCAGCCGGTTGGCGACATGGACGATGATCAGGCCCGAGCCGGAGCGATGGGCCATGCCGATGGCGTAGGCGAGAGCGCGCTCACTGGACGTGGAGCCGTCGAAACCGACGACCACGCCGTGCTTGAAGGCGGGATCGCAGGAATGGCGTGGCTCTTCCGCCGCCAAGGGCTCGGCCGCCGTGGGGTCGGCGACGGGCCGCTTGCGGTCCCTGGGTTCGAAGAATTCGTGACCGGCCATGGCTGTCTCGGCGTTTTGATCCTTTATGGGAGGGACGACAGTGTGCGGCGGAGCTGTGTCCGGGAATCATCTTTCCCGCCCCATACCCCCAAGGGTACGGCGCCACGCCTCCTTAGCCCAGTTCCCGCCCACGGTCCGTGGGGGTTCCAGGGAGCATGCACGAGGGGACGCCCGTAACGCAATGGTTGCTGCGCTGTACAGGCGGTTCGCACAGGATTCACCTACCCGGCGGCCGACCGGGGTGGGCGCACAGTGACCGACCGGTCGAACACGCGTTGAACCCCGTAACCCATGTCCCAGGGAGCACGCATGTCCGCACCGCACCGCACCCCCGACCCTCCCCGGGCGGCCGACCCGCCCCAGGACACCGCGACCGACGTCGTCCGCTGGGCGGTCTTCTCCTGCGTCCTGGTCCCCGTGGTCCTCCTCTGGTACGGCACCTCGCTCGCCGGCGCCGCGGGCACCGCCCTCGGTCTCGCCGCCGTCACCGCCGTGTGCCGGCTGCTGCTGCGCCAGTCGGAACGGGGCGCGGCACGCCTGCTCACCGACGAGCGGGCGCTCCGTCGCGGCCGTCGGCACCGGACCGGAACGGGGGCGCACAGAGGCGCTCGTCACACTGGTGGAAATACACCGGTCGGCTGACCGGTTTCCGCGCACGCGCCCGGCGCTTTTCAGCCAACTTCCCACGACCGCTTGTCGCCACCCGGCACCACCCCCCAACCCCCGTTCGACCTGCACATACAGGGGGTACGGGCCCCCGCGCACCCTATGTGGATTGGCCACTGCGACAAGGCGCACTTCCCTGCACGGCCCACGAGTGCAACGCTTCGTGATCGAATGCTTCACGCCAAGTTGCCATGTCGACAATGTGCCGGTTCCCGAACTGGGTCACCCCGGCACCACGGGACACAGTAGATTCGATCTTGACGTCTTACGGCGGGGGACTCGTGCAGGACCGAGGGGAAACGTGCAGGAGCGACACAACCGAGGAGCCGCGACCACCGAGGGGGGCTTAGCAGTATGAGCCACGACTCCACTGCCGCGCCGGAAGCCGCGGCCCGGAAGCTTTCCGGGCGACGCCGCAAGGAGATCGTCGCGGTGCTGCTGTTCAGCGGCGGCCCCATCTTCGAGAGTTCCATTCCGCTGTCGGTGTTCGGGATTGACCGCCAGGACGCCGGCGTGCCGCGCTACCGCCTGTTGGTGGCGGCCGGCGAGGAAGGCCCGCTGCGGACCACAGGGGGCCTGGAACTCACCGCGCCACATGGCCTGGAGGCGATCTCACGCGCCGGGACGGTCGTCGTGCCGGCCTGGCGTTCGATCACCTCCCCGCCGCCGGAGGAGGCGCTCGACGCACTGCGCCGGGCGCACGAGGAAGGCGCCCGCATCGTCGGGCTGTGCACCGGCGCCTTCGTCCTGGCCGCGGCGGGCCTGCTGGACGGCCGCCCAGCGACGACGCACTGGATGTACGCACCGACGCTGGCCAAGCGCTATCCGTCGGTGCACGTGGATCCGAGGGAACTCTTCGTCGACGACGGAGACGTACTGACGTCCGCCGGTACGGCGGCCGGAATCGACCTCTGCCTCCACATCGTGCGCACCGACCACGGCAACGAGGCGGCCGGCGCCCTGGCCCGCCGTCTCGTCGTCCCGCCACGCCGGACGGGAGGCCAGGAGCGCTACCTGGACCGCTCTTTACCAGAGGAGATCGGCGCCGACCCGCTCGCCGAGGTCGTCGCCTGGGCGCTGGAGCACCTGCACGAGCAGTTCGACGTCGAGACGCTGGCGGCACGCGCGTACATGAGCCGCCGCACCTTCGACCGCCGCTTCCGCTCGCTGACGGGCAGCGCCCCGCTGCAGTGGCTGATCACCCAGCGGGTGCTGCAGGCGCAGCGTCTCCTGGAGACCTCCGACTACTCGGTCGACGAGGTCGCGGGCCGCTGTGGCTTCCGCTCGCCGGTGGCCCTGCGCGGCCACTTCCGCCGTCAGCTGGGCTCGTCGCCGGCGGCGTACCGCGCCGCGTACCGGGCCCGCCGCCCCCAGGGCGACAAGCCGACGGACGTGGAACCGACGCCGGGTCCCGCGGCCCCGGGTCCGACCCTCCACCCGGAGGGCCCGGTCCCACTGCAGAGCCGCCGCGCGGCGGCGAGCGCGGTGGGTTCGGGAGCGACCCTCTCGACCGCCGCGACGGCGTCGGTGGACAACGGCCGCGAGATGTACGTCACCGGCCGGGCGAGCGTGCCGGGCCAGCGCAGCGGAGCCTGACTCGAAACGCCGGGCGGATTCCAGCCCGCCCGGCGTTCGGGGGCCCTGTGCGCCTCCCCCTGTGCCCCTCCCCCGGTACGCCGACCCCGGCACCGGTCATCCCAAAAGCGAGCGCCCGCTTTAGGGTGGTCGCATGAACGATCGCATGGTGTGGATCGACTGCGAGATGACCGGCCTCTCGCTGTCCGACGACGCTCTCATCGAGGTGGCCGCCCTCGTCACCGACTCCGAGCTGAACGTACTCGGCGAAGGAGTCGACATCGTCATCCGGCCGCCGGACCAGGCGCTGGAGACGATGCCGGAGGTGGTGCGTCAGATGCACACCGCGTCCGGGCTGCTCGCCGAACTCCCCGGCGGCACGACCCTGGCGGACGCGGAGGACCAGGTCCTCACCTATGTCCGCGAACACGTCAAGGAGCCCGGCAAGGCGCCCCTGTGCGGCAACTCGGTCGGCACCGACCGCGGTTTCCTCCTCCGCGACATGCCCACCCTCGAGGACTACCTCCACTACCGCATCGTCGACGTCAGCTCCATCAAGGAGCTCGCCCGGCGCTGGTACCCGCGGGCCTACTTCAACAGCCCCGAGAAGAACGGCAACCACCGCGCCCTCGCCGACATCCGCGAGTCGATCGCCGAGCTCCGCTACTACCGCGAGGCGATCTTCGTACCCCAGCCCGGCCCCGACTCGGACACCGCGAGGACGATCGCGGCGAAGCACGTCCTGCCTGCTCAGTAGCGTCGCCGGGGTCCTGGAAGGGGCCCTGCGAAAGCCGTGCGCGAGCACCCCTTCGGACCCTGTACACTTTTTCTCGGCCGGTCGGGGAAACCACAGATCTCATCCGCTGGTCGTGGTGGGTGTAGCTCAGCTGGTAGAGCACCTGGTTGTGGTCCAGGATGTCGCGGGTTCGAGTCCCGTCACTCACCCTTACAAGAAAGGCCCTTGGCCCGCGGAAACGCGGGCCAAGGGCCTTTTCGTCGGTCCGTCAGCCCATGTCCGTCAGGAGGACGGTCAGTTCCTTTTCCTGCTGGGCAGGCGACATCGGCGGGTTGCAGTGGTCGATGCCGAAGGTCTTGAGCATCTTGTCCATCTGGGCGTCGATGGAGGTCCAGCCGGTCTGGTCCAGCGGCTGCAGCGAGGCCTGGTCAGCGTCCCACAGGTCACGCAGCGACTGGGCGGCCGCGTGCGCTCCCTTCGCGTCCCCCGGAGGCGCGGCTCACCCGTGCGTCTGATCGGCTGCGCCTTCGAGTGCCTGGGCGGTGTCCTCGGCGTGCGGGGAGGCGTCGTCGACGAAGCTGTAGGGCGGCAGCGGACCGGTGACGCGGAGCTCCAGATGTGGGTGCTGTCGGCGGACCTGGTCGACCGCGTCCAGGAACCGTGCCGCCGAGGCGCGGTCGACGAGGAAGGAGAGGTTGGCCAGCCAGCCGGTGCTCGACGGTGCGGCGCTGACCGCCTCAGCGGCAGGGCCCAGTTCCCGCTGGAGCATGTCGGCGTCGGCCGCTTCGCGGGCCTGGCGCGCGGCCGCGATCATTTCCCCGAGCCGGATCCTGTCCTCCTGCGAGCCCCCGCCGGCCTGCTGGTTCGCTCGTGCCAGGGAGCGGATCTCGTCGTTGTCCGCCACCACCAGCTGCAGCACGGCCTCTTCGTTGTGGTTGGCCTTGAGGTTGTACTCCGCTGTGCCGTCCAGCGCCCGCAGCCGCTCCAGCAGGTGATCCGCACGTTCGGCCAGCACGCTGGTCACCGTCTCGTCGTCGGGCGAGACGCTGGCGAAGCGTATGGGCAGGACCACGCCGTCCTCCCCGGCCGCGTCCAGCACGCGCTGGTGGGCGAGGAGGTCACGCCGCTTGGCCCGGAGTTCCTCGGGGGCGTCGCTGACGACCGCGGCCAGCTCGCCCTGGCGCAGCACGCGCACCGGCCGCGGTGGGTCACCCACGCCGTCCACGTCCTTGGGGAGCGAAGTGAGCGAGGGGTGTGAGGCGTGGGTGATCCCGTAGACGTAGGTGCTCATCGCTCGTCCTCCCTCTGGCTCGCGGAGCGGCTTCCCTGCTTCTGGCGTCCCTCGTCACGGGCCTGCTGGAAGGCCTGCGAGATCGTCTCGGCGGCCCCGGACAGCGCACCCTTGGTCTTGCCGCGGGCACCGGACTCGGTGAGTTTTCCGGGAAGTTCGGTCAGGCCGGCCGGCTTGCGGGGGCCCGCCTCCAGGTCGAGGCGGTTGCACGCCTCAGCGAAGCGCAGATACGTGTCCACGCTCGCCACCACGACCCGTATATCGATCTTGAGTATCTCGATGCCGACCAGGGAGACCCGCACAAACGCGTCGATCACCAGCCCCCGGTCGAGAATCAGCTCCAGCACGTCGTAGAGGCCACTGGAACCTCCGCCGCCGCCCTGCTGCGTTGTCACGGTCATCACAACCAGCCCCTTGCCGTCTGTCGGATCCCACCCCGCGCGGTGCCTCGCCAAGCCCGCGCTCCGGTTCCCGGTACGGGAGAAGCTCCATGGAGCGTTCCCACAGGTCACCGCGGGCTGCCGGCCGTGCGCGGACTTCCCGGTGCGGGTAGCCCACGGACCTCAAGGTCAAACACCTGTACGAGCGAGATCACCCGGGCCGCCGGGCGGCGGTGACGCCGGCCGGGTGGGGGCACGGTCAGACTTCGATGTGGGAGCCCATGATGACCGTACGGTCGCCGGGCAGGCCGAAGTACTCGGCGGCGTCGGCCGTGATGTAGGACGTCGCGATGAACAGGCGCTTGCGCCACGGGGCCATCGTTGGTGCCTTGCCGCGCCGCAGCTCGATCTTCGACAGGAAGTAGGACGCCCGCTCCAGGTCCAACGGCCCTTCGGTGTCGACCGGTTCGAGCATGGCCAGGGTGGCGGGCACGTCCGGGGTCTCCATGTAGCCGTACCGGGCCGTGACATGCACGATGCCGTCGTCGCCGAAGCCGAGGCTGTCCACGGCGAGGCGCTCGTCGGCCGGGATGCGGGGCACGGGCTCGGTCTCGATGGACAGGATCACGACCTGTTCGTGCCGTACGTGGTTGTGCTCGACGTTGGCCCGCATCGCCAGCGGCGCGGTCTCCTTGCCCCGGTTGAGGAAGACGGCCGTGCCGGGGACCACACGTGTCGAGGTCCGCCCGGTCCGCAGGTCCTCGATGAACTCGGGCAACGGACCCTCGTGCCGGGCCCGTTCCGTCGTGACGATGCTGCGGCCGCGCTGCCAGGTCGTCATGACCGTGAACACGGTCAGGCCGATCAGCAGCGGCAGCCACGCGCCGTGCACCAGTTTGGTCAGGTTGGCCGCCACGAACAGCAGGTCCACGGAGAGCAGCACGGTCGCGCCGATGGCGATGAGCCACCGGGGTGTGCCCCACTTGGCGCGGGCGACGTAGAAGAACAGCAGGGTGGTGATGGTGATGGTGCCGGTGACCGCCATGCCGAACGCGAAGGCCAGCGCCGCGGAGCTGCGGAAGGCGAAGACCAGGGTGAGGACCGAGACCATCAGCAGCCAGTTGACCCAGGGCACGTAGATCTGGCCCACGGTCGACTCGGAGGTGTGCGCGATCCGCAGCCGCGGCAGGTAGCCGAGCTGAGCCGCCTGGGAGGTGACCGAGTACGCGCCGGTGATCACCGCCTGGGAGGCGATCACCGTGGCCGCGGTGGCCAGGAGGATCATCGGCCACCGCCCCCAGTCGGGCACGAGGAGGAAGAAGGGGCTGCTGATGTGCTTCGGGTCGTCGAGGATGAGCGCGCCCTGTCCGAGGTAGCTCAGGATGCAGGCCGGGAAGACCAGGAACAGCCAGGCCCGGGTGATGGACCGGCGGCCGAAGTGCCCCATGTCGGCGTAGAGCGCCTCGGCACCGGTGACCGCGAGCACGACCGCCGCGAGGGCGAAGAAGGCGGTGCCGAAGTGGCCGAACAGAAAGCTCAGGGCGTACGTCGGTGACAGCGCCCTGAGGATGCCCGGGTGCTCGGTGATGCCCTTGACGCCGCACGCGCCGATCGCCGTGAACCAGGCGATCATGACGGGCCCGAACACCCGGCCCACCGCCGCGGTGCCCCGGCGCTGCACCAGGAACAGGATCACGATGATCACCGCGGTGATCGGCACGACCGCGCTGTCCAGCGACGGCTCGACAACCTTGAGCCCTTCGACGGCGGACAGCACCGAGATGGCGGGCGTGATCATGCTGTCGCCGAAGAACAGCGACGCCCCGAAGATGCCCAGCGCGGCCAGGATCGCCGCGGCCCGCCTGCCCCGCTGCGAAGTCCACCTCCGCAACAGGGTGATCAGGGCCATGATGCCGCCCTCGCCCTCGTTGTCGGCACGCATCGCCAGCAGCACGTACGTCACCGTCACGACGATCATCACCGACCAGAACACCAGTGACACCACGCCGTACACGTTCTGCGTGGACACCGGGACGGGGTGCGGGTCGCCCGGATTGAACACGGTCTGGAGGGTGTAGATCGGGCTGGTCCCGATGTCGCCGAAGACCACCCCGAGCGCGCCGACCACGACCGCCAGACGCACCGAGTCGTGCGCGAGCTGTCCGCGCGCCTCCGGGGGCCGCGCAGACACGGTCTCCTGCTGGCTGTCGGCCATGCTGGTCCTCCTCCGGGCGGGCCGCCATGCCGCGGGCCTCGTGCATCAGTGCGGACATTACCGATGCACCGGTCGGGTCGCCGCTGGAGGGGGGCGCTGCCGTACGCCTGGAGGCGCTGTGGGCTGTGCGGGCTGGCGGGAGGCGCGACCTCCGGGGTCGGGTCAGCCGTATCGGCGCTGCTGCCCGGGGCACTCGTGCACGTGCGGAAGCGGTAGCTCCGCCCGGGCTGCGGGCAGAACGATCTCGTTCGGTCGTACGTCTCAACCAGCCCTCGGAGGTGCTGACTTGACCGTCATCGTCGGCCTGGTCCACCGCAAGCGCGTCCATCTCGCCGGGGACTCCGCCGGCAGCGACGGCTACCGGCTCACCATCCGCCGCGACCCCAAGGTCTTCATCAACGGCCCCTACGCGTTCGGCTTCACCACCTCCTTCCGGATGGGCCAGCTGCTCCACCACGCCTTCGAGGCCCCGCACCCGGAGGGCGACCTCGACCGCTTCATGGCCACCACCTTCGTCAACGCCGTCCGCGGTTGCCTCAAGGACGGCGGCTGGGCGCGCAAGGACTCCGAGCAGGAACAGGCCGGCACCTTCCTCGTCGGTGTGCACGGCAGGCTCTTCGTCCTGGACAGCGACTATCAGGTCGGCGAGCCCGCCGACGGGTACGCGGCGGTCGGCTGCGGCGAGGAACTCGCCCTCGGTGCCCTCCACGCCACCGCCAAACTCGCGCTGAAACCACGCGAGCGCCTCACCGTCGCCCTCCGCGCCGCCGACCACCACAGCGCGGGCGTCGCCGCGCCGTACACCTACGCCAAAACCCCCCGCTGACCCGCACCATGACCGAACAACCTCCGCGCGTACGGGCCGAGTTCTTCCGCACCGCACGCCTGGACGCGGTCCCTCTGTCGGTGGAGCACGCCGCCGAGATGGCCGCCGTCCTGTCCGACCCGGCGCTGCACTTCTTCATCGGCGGCACCCCCGCCTCCCCCGACGCCGTCCGCGCCCGCTACGAACGCCTGGTCGCCGGGTGCCCCGACCCGGCCGTGTCCTGGTGCAACTGGGTGCTGCGGCTGCGGGAGGAGGACCGGCTGGTGGGAACCGTGCAGGCCACGGTCGTGGGGTCCGTCGCGGAGGTCGCCTGGGTGGTCGGGAGCGCGTGGCAGGGGCGGGGTCTGGCCTCCGAGGCCGCCCGTGGGCTCGTCACGCTGCTGGCCCGGAAGCCTTCCGTGCGGACGGTGATCGCCCACGTCCATTCCGAACACCGGGCGTCGGAGGCGGTCGCCCGGGCCGCCGGGCTCGAGCCGACGGAGGTGGAGCAGGAGGGTGAACGGAGGTGGCGGCGGGAGCTGCGCGGTTGACCAGGAGACAAGCCGTCTAGGAAGACGCCCGCGTCACCAGTTCCGTCGCCAGGACCACCTGCCGGCGCTCCAGCCCCCGTGACACCGCCGGGCGGCGGTCGGCGATCTCCTCCAGGAGGAGGTCGATCATGCGGCGGCCCATCTCCTCGATGGGCTGGCGGACGCTGGTGAGGGGCGGGTCCATGTGGCGGGCGATGGCGGAGTCGTCGTAGCCGACGAGGGCCACGTCGTCGGGGATGCGGCGGCCCTCCTCGCGCAGCACCTGGCGGGCGCCCGCCGCCATGACGTCCGAGCCGGCGAAGACCGCGTCCAGGTCGGGGCAGCGGGCGAGCAGCTTGGTCATCGCCCGGTGGCCGCCCTCCTCGGTGAAGTCGCCGGCCTCGATCAGCCGCTCGTCCACCTCGTGGCCGGCGTCGCGCAGGGCGTCGCGGTAGCCGTCGACGCGGCGCTGTGCGCCGTAGACGTCGAGGCGGCCGGTGATGTGGGCGATCCTGCTGCGGCCCCCGGCCAGCAGGTGCTCGGCGGCCGAGCGGCCGCCGCCGTAGTTGTCGGAGTCGACCGAGGTCAGGGTCTCCGCGGCCGAGCGGGGGCCGCTGATCACGGCCGGGATCTCCAGTTGGGCCAGCAGGTCGGGCAGGGGGTCGTCGGCGTGCACGGAGACCAGCAGGACGCCGTCCACGCGGTGGGCGGCGAGGTACTGGGCCAAGCGCCTGCGCTCGCGGTCGTTGCCCGCGAAGATCAGGAGCAACTGCATCTCCGTCTCGGAGAGTTCGGCACCGACGCCCTTGAGCATGTCGGAGAAGTACGGCTCCGAGAAGAACCGGGTCTCCGGCTCGGGGACGACCAGCGCGATCGCGTCCGTGCGGTTGGCGGCGAGGGCGCGGGCCGCGGTGTTGGGGACGTAACCGAGTTCGGCGACCGCCGCCTCCACGGCCGCGCGGGTGGCGTCGCTGACCCGGGGCGAGCCGTTGATCACGCGGGAGACCGTGCCGCGGCCGACACCGGCGCGCGCGGCGACCTCCTCGAGGGTGGGCCGGCCCCCGCTCCGGCTCCGCGCTCCGTGGCCTGTTGCCATTGGCTCCGCCTCCCCTGGACCTACGTCGGCCTGGAATCTAACAGCCCAGTGAGCAGTGGCGACCGTCCCCGGGCGCCTCGGCGGGACGCCGGAGGACCCAGGTCACGGACCTCGCGATTCCAGTTAACGTCCCGATAACTGAACGCATGACTCCGCGTCCGCTCCCTTGACACCCCCGCCTCGACCGGCGAACCTTCAACACATCACTTGTGGGAGCGCTCCCACAGTACCTGACACATACACATCCCGCACGTTCCCCGCCCGAGCCGCAGCGAGTACGAACGGGCCCAACCAATGCAGTTGGCCGGGGGGTCGGCACGTCAGGCAACAGGAGGATGCAACATGGGCACGAGTACCCGACGGTCCCGCAGGCTGATGGCCCTCACGGCCGTCGCCGCGCTGGCCACGGGCCTGCTGGCCGGCTGCTCCAGTGACTCGGACAACAGCTCGTCGAACGACAACGGCGGCTCAGCCAAGGGCAAGACCACGCTGACCATCGGCACCTTCGGTGTGTTCGGCTACAAGCAGGCCGGCCTGTACGACGAGTACATGAAGCTCCACCCGGACATCAACATCAAGGAGAACGTCACCACCCGCACCGACGTCTACTGGCCCAAGGTCCTCACCCGCCTCCAGGCCGGCTCCGGCACCGACGACATCCAGGCGATCGAGGTCGGCAACATCACCGAGGCCGTGCAGACGCAGGCGTCGAAGTTCGTCGACCTGGGCAAGGACGCCGACAAATCCCAGTGGCTGGACTGGAAGAACGCCCAGGCCACCACCAAGGACGGCAAGCTGATCGGCCTCGGCACCGACATCGGCCCGATGGCGATCTGCTACCGCAAGGACCTCTTCCAGAAGGCCGGTCTGCCCACCGACCGCACCCAGCTCGCCACCATGTGGAAGGGCGACTGGGCCAAGTACGTGGACGTCGGCAAGCAGTACATGAAGAAGGCGCCCAAGGGCACCAAGTTCGTGGACTCGGCCTCCTCCGTCTACAACGCGGCCCTCGGCGGCGCGAGCGAGCGCTACTACGACAAGGGCAGCGACAAGGTCGTCTGGGACACCTCCGACGGCGTGAAGAAGGCCTGGAACGTCGCGATGACGGTGGCGACCAGCAACATGTCGGCGAAGCTGAAGCAGTTCGACAAGCCGTGGGACCAGGGCTACGCCAACGCCTCCTTCGCCACCGTGGCCTGCCCGGCCTGGATGATCGGCTACATCGAGCAGAAGTCCGGTGACTCCGGCAAGGGCAACTGGGACGTGGCGGCGGCCCCGACCGCGTCCAACTGGGGCGGCTCCTTCCTCGGCGTGCCGACGGCGGGCAAGCACCAGAAGGAGGCCATCGCCCTGGCCAAGTGGCTGACGGCGCCCGAGCAGCAGGCCAAGGTCTTCGCCAAGCAGGCCAGCTTCCCGTCGACCCCGTCGGCGTACTCGAGCCTGAAGCCGGCCGCGGACACCACGGCGTACTTCTCCAACGCGCCGATCACGCAGATCTTCGCGGACTCGGCGAAGACGATCCCGTCGCAGTACTTCGGCATCAAGGACCAGCCGATCAACACCGCGATCACCGACGTCGGCATCCTCCAGGTCGAGCAGAAGGGCAAGACGCCCGACCAGGGCTGGAGCGCGGCCAAGAACGAGATCAAGGACGTGCTCGGCCAGTGACCAGCTCCAAGCAGGCTCTCGCGCATCCCGCGTCGAGCGCCGAGGCCGCGCCCGGCACCCCGCCGGGCGCGGCCCGGGGCGCTCAGGGTCGCGGTACGCCGCCTGCGGGTCCCGACTCGTGGCGCAGCCGGCTGTACCGCTGGGACATGAAGGCGTCCCCGTACGCGTTCATCGCCCCCTTCTTCGTGATCTTCGGGGCCTTCTCCCTGGTCCCGCTGCTGTACACCGCCTGGTACTCGCTGCACAACGTGCAGTTGTCCTCGCTGGACACCCAGACCTGGGCGGGTCTGGACAACTACAAGAACCTGTTGTCCTCGGACTTCTTCTGGAACGCCCTGAAGAACACCTTCACCATCGGTCTGATCTCGACCGTGCCGCAGCTGATGGCCGCGATCGGCCTGGCGCATCTGCTCAACTACCGGCTGCGCGGCTCGACCGTCTGGCGGGTCGTGATGCTGACCCCGTACGCCACCTCGGTGGCGGCGGCGACGCTGGTCTTCACGCTGCTGTACTCCTGGGACGGCGGCATGATCAACTGGCTGCTGCACTTCGTCGGGGTCGATCCGATCAACTGGCGTGAGTCCGACTGGGGTTCGCAGTTCGCGGTGTCCTCGATCGTGATCTGGCGGTGGACCGGCTACAACGCGCTGATCTATCTGGCGGCGATGCAGGCCATCCCGACGGACCTGTACGAGTCGGCCTCGCTGGACGGCGCCAACCGCTGGCAGCAGTTCCGGCACGTGACGATCCCGCAGTTGCGGCCCACGATCCTGTTCACCGTCGTGGTGTCCACCATCGGCGCGACCCAGCTGTTCGGTGAGCCGCTGCTGTTCGGCGGGGTCAGCGGGTCCAAGGGCGGCTCCGAGCACCAGTACCAGACCCTGGGCCTGTACATGTACGACCAGGGCTGGATCATCGGCAACCTGGGCAAGGCGTCCGCGATCGCCTGGTCGATGTTCCTCATCCTGGTGATCATCGCCGCGGTCAACATGCTGCTCACCCGACGCCTGAGGAAGTCCCAATGACCACCAGTGAACTGACCCTGCCTCAGGTCCGTAAGGAGCCGCGCCGCCCGCGCCGGGTGATGGGCGCGGGCAAGCAGCTGCACGCGGGCCCGGTCACCTACATCGTCCTGACGGTCTTCGCCCTGGTCTCGCTGGCGCCCCTGGTGTGGACGGCCGTCGCGGCCTCGCGCACCGACCGCAGGCTGGCCGAGACGCCACCGCCGCTGTGGTTCGGCGGGAACCTGTTCAAGAACATGCAGGCGGCCTGGGACCAGGCCGGGCTCGGCACCGCGATGTTCAACAGCACGGTCGTCGCCGGGACGATCACCGTCGCGACGGTGCTGTTCTCCACGCTCGCCGGGTTCGCCTTCGCCAAGCTGCGGTTCAGGTTCTCCAGCGTGCTGCTGCTGCTGACCATCGGCACCATGATGATCCCGCCGCAGCTGGCCGTCGTACCGCTGTACCTGTGGATGAGCGACCTGGGCTGGTCGAACCAGCTGCAGACCGTCATCCTGCCGACCCTCGTGACCGCCTTCGGTACGTTCTTCATGCGCCAGTACCTGGTGCAGGCGCTGCCGACCGAGCTGATCGAGGCGGCGAGAGTGGACGGCGCGAGCAGCCTGAGGGTGGTGTGGCACGTGGTGTTCCCGGCGGCGCGGCCGGCGATGGCCGTGCTCGGCCTGCTGACCTTCGTGTTCGCCTGGAACGACTTCCTGTGGCCGATCATCGCCCTGAACCAGCAGAACCCGACCGTGCAGGTCGCCCTGAACTCACTCGGCACCGGCTACGTCCCCGACCAGGCCGTGATCATGGCGGGCGCGCTGCTGGGCACGCTGCCGCTGCTGATCGCCTTCATCCTGTTCGGCAAGCAGATCGTGGGCGGCATCATGCAGGGCGCGATCAAGGGCTGACGCCCGGCCACCCTGTTCGCACCGGCGCGCGTCTTCGGGGCCGGGTCATCGCCGCCTCGGCCCCCACTCCTTCCAACTCTTCGGTCTCGACGACCACTTATGGGAGCGCTTCCATGACTGACTCCGCACACCCGGCGACCCCGGTGACCTTTCCTCCCGGCTTCCTGTGGGGCGCCGCGACCTCCGCCTACCAGATCGAGGGGGCGGTGCGGGAGGACGGTCGTACGCCCTCGATCTGGGACACCTTCAGCCACACGCCCGGCAAGACGGTGGGCGGTGAGCACGGTGACATCGCTGTCGACCACTACCACCGCTACCGCGAGGACGTGGCGATGATGGCCGACCTCGGCCTGTCCGCCTACCGCTTCTCGATCTCCTGGTCGCGGGTGCAGCCCACGGGGCGCGGGCCCGCCGTGCAGGTGGGCCTGGACTTCTACCGCCGGCTGGTCGACGAGTTGCTGAAGCACGGCATCAAGCCGGCCGCCACCCTCTACCACTGGGACCTGCCGCAGGAGCTGGAGGACGCGGGCGGTTGGCCCGAGCGCGACACCGCGCTCAGGTTCGCGGAGTACGCGCAGATCGTCGGCGAGGCGCTGGGCGACCGGGTGGAGCAGTGGATCACCCTCAACGAGCCCTGGTGCAGCGCCTTCCTGGGCTACGGCTCCGGCGTGCACGCCCCCGGCCGCACCGAGCCGGAGGCCACGCTGCGCGCCGCGCACCACCTCAACCTGGCCCACGGCCTGGGCACGTTGGCGCTGCGCTCGACCATGCCCGCCCGCAACGCGGTGGCCATCAGCCTCAACTCCTCCGTCGTCAGGCCCCTTTCGCCGCAGAACCCGGCGGACCTGGCGGCGGTGCGGAAGATCGACGACCTGGCCAACGGGGTCTTCCACGGCCCGATGCTGCACGGGGCGTACCCGGAGACGCTGTTCGCGGCGACCTCGTCCGTCACCGACTGGTCGTACCTCCTCGACGGCGACCTGCAGACCATCAACCAGCCGCTGGACGCGCTGGGCCTCAACTACTACACGCCGACGCTGGTCTCGGCCGCCGAGGGCAAGGTGAACGGCCCGCGCACCGACGGCCACGGCGCGAGCGAGCACTCCCCGTGGCCGGGGGCGGACGACGTCGCCTTCCACCAGACTCCGGGCGAGCGCACGGAGATGGGCTGGACGATCGACCCGACCGGCCTGCACGAGCTGATCATGCGCTACACCCGCGAGGCCCCCGGCCTGCCGCTGTACATCACCGAGAACGGCGCGGCCTACGACGACAAGCCCGACCCCGACGGCCGCGTGCACGACCCGGAGCGCATCGCCTACCTCCACGGCCACCTCTCGGCGGTGCGCCGCGCCATCACCGACGGCGCCGACGTACGCGGCTACTACCTGTGGTCGCTGATGGACAACTTCGAGTGGGCATACGGCTACGACAAGCGCTTCGGCGCTGTGTACGTCGACTACGCCTCCCTCGCCCGCACGCCGAAGTCGAGCGCCCACTGGTACGGCCAGGCGGCACGGACGGGCACCCTGCCGCCGGCGACGTCCGACTGACCCACGGGGGCACCGGGGGACGGGACGCGGCACGTCGAGGGGGCGTGCCGCGTCCCGCGCACTGGTGCAGCGTGGTGGAGGACGACCCTGGTGCCGACGCGGGCGTGCGCGCCCCGGCCGGCTGGTGGGGAAGTCCGGCCGGGGCGCGTGGGCCCCCGTTCCGCGGTGGTCAGTTGAAGGCGCCGAACGCCTTCGAGAAAGCGAACTTGTCCTGGGCGATCGAGCTGCAGGTGGCGTCGGCGGTGGGCTTGGTGCCGCCGGCGCAACTCTGGTCGCGGGTGGCCGACCACATGGACAGCCAGCCCAGACCCTTGGACTTGGCGAAGTTCACCAGCTGGGTGGCGTCGTCGACCTTGAAGACCTCGGAGGAGACGTCGTTGACGCCGATCATCGGGGTGACGGCGACCGTCTTCCAGGCGGCCGCGTCGGACAGCCCCAGCACGCTCTTGACCTGGGCCTGTGTGGCGGTGGCCGCCTGCTCGGCGTAGGTGCCCATGTCGCCGTTGTAGGAGGCGCCGTAGTCCATCGCCATGATGTTGACGGCCGCGATCCGCACCCCGTTGGACTTGGCGTTGGACAGCAGGTTCACGCCGTCCTGGGTGAGGCCCTCCGGCATGACCGGGAGGGTGAAGGAGACGTCCAGACCGGGGTGTTGGGCCTCGAGCTTGGCTATCGCCTTCGCCCGGTTGGTGTTCGCCGTCGCGTTGGGCAGCGCGCCGCCCTCCACGTCGAAGTCGACCTTGGTCAGCTTGTACGCGTCGACGACCTTGCCGTACGCCGCCGCCAGCGCGTCCGCCGAGGAGCACGTCGTCGCGAGCTCCGAGCCGGAGGCGCCGCCGAAGGAGACCCGGACGTCACCGCCCTTGGCGCGCAATGCCCCGATCTGCGAGGCCACACCGTCGCTGCCGAGGTCCGTCACCCCGCCCCACTTCGGTGTGCAGCCGCCGCCGTCGGTGACGAAGGCCAGGTTGTAGTTCTTCACACCGGTCGCGTTGGCGCTCGCAAGCAGGTCGAAGGCGGGGTAGAGGGAGGTGTCGACGTAGGGGGCGAATCCGGCGCTCGCGGTGGTGCCGGTGCCGGTGCTCTGGGTGGGGGTCGGCGTGGGGGTGGGGGTCGCCGGCTGCGTGGGAGTGGGCGTCGGTGTGGGGGTCGGGGTCGGCGACTGCGTCGGGCGGCCGCTCGGCTCGGGTGTCGTGCCGCCGTCCGTGGAACAGGAGGCTCCGTCGATACGGCAACCGCCCGGATCGCCGCTGCCGTTGACCACGAAGCCGACGGTGACCGACTTGCCGGCCGCGAGACCGTCGGTGTCCCACTTGGCCGGCGTCACGGTGACGTGCTGTCCGCTGACGCTCGACTCGGCGTTCCAGAGCGAACTGAGCTTGGCGCCCGACGGGAGGTCGAACTCCAGCTTCCAGTCCTTCTCCCGGGTACCGCTGTTGTTCGTCACCACGTACTGCGCGGTGTAACCGGTCGACCAGTCACTGGTCTTGGTGTACGCGGCCCCGATTCCGGCCGCCTGAGCGGTGCCGGTGAGAAGGACCGCACCAGCGCCCACCACGGCTGCGGCCACGACACCGCCGATGGCCTTGTTCCTGCCGCTCACCTTGCGTCGATGCATGCTCATGCCGTGGCACGCTAGCGATCCGGAAACGGGCAAAGCGCCTGATCCGGACGGGGGTTGAGGATCTTAGGGTGCGCTTAAGGAAGGGATCGGGGACCGTTAAAGGTAGAGACCAATTTCCGCTGCCGGCGCCGTCGCACCGACCGGTGCCCCCGTCCGCCCGGCGTCCGCTCGCGTCCGTCCAGCTGGATCCAGATCCGCACCTCGGTCCCGCCCAGCACGGACGACCCGATCCGCACATCGCCGCCGGTCGACTCCGCGAGCCGGCGCACGATGTCCAGCCCGAGCCCGGTCGAGCCGTCGCTGCCCGACCCCCGGCCGCGCGCCATCGCCGTCTCGGGGTCGGATATGCCCGGCCCCGCGTCGGAGACGAGCACGATCACCGCGTCCTCGCCGTTGTGCAGGTCGACGGCGAAGGCCGTGCCCTCGGCGGTGTGCCGGAAGACATTGCCGAGCAGGGCGTCCAGCGCCGCCGCGAGGTCCGCCCGGGCCACCGGTATCCGCACCGGCCGGTCGGCGCCGGCCACCCGCCATTTGCGGCCCTCGTCCTCGGCCAGCGCCGACCAGAACGCCATCCGCTCCCGCACCACCTCGGCCGCGTCGCACCCGGCGCCGGGCCCGGCGGCCGCGGTCTGCGGCTTGGCGTCCCGGGCGGTGCGGATGATGGTGTCGACCTCCCGCTCCAGCTGGGCGACCGCGGCCCGGGTCTGCTCGGCGGCCGGCCCGTCCCCGAGCGAGGCCGCGTTCAGCCGCAGCACGGTCAGCGGGGTACGCAGCCGGTGGGACAGATCGGCCGCCAACTCCCTTTCGTTCGCCAGTAGTTGTACGACCTGGTCGGCCATGGAGTTGAACGCGACCGCCGCCAGCCGCAGTTCGTTCGGCCCCTCCTCCGGCACCCTCGCCCCGAGCTTCCCCTCCCCCAGTTCGTGCGCGCCCTCGACCAGCCGCTGGGCGGGCTGCACCATCCGCACCCCCAGCCGGTCCGCGACCGCGACCGAGCCCACGATCAGCGCGACGCCGACGCCGGCGAGCACCGCCCAGGCCGTGCCGACGCCGTTGGTGACCTCGGACTCGGGGACGTACACCTCCACGACCGCGATGGCGCCGGAGCTCAGCGCGACCGGCTGGAGCAGCGTGGAGCCGCCCGGCACCTCGGTGGTGGAGGCACGACCCAGTCTGCGCACGGTCGCGATGTCCTCGGCGGCCGCGCGCCGCCTGCCGATGTCCACGGCCGTCTGACCGCCCACCGCCGGTATGTGCACGGCCATCCCGGAGTCGGAGCCGGCCGAGGCGACGACCCGCTCCAACTGGTCGCGCTCGGTGGTGATGGACAGCGCCGGGGCGACGGCGGCCGCCTGCCGCTCGGCGTTGGAGAACGCGCGGTCGCGGGCCATCTCCTTGATGACGAGCCCGAGCGGCACCGCGAAGGCGACCACGACCATGGCGGTGACCGCCAGACAGACCTTGACCAGTGCCCATCTCATCGCGGCGCCTCCCCACCCGGCGGCTCCAGCTTCACACCGACCCCGCGCAGGGTGTGCAGATAGCGCGGCCGCGCCGCCGTCTCGCCCAACTTCCGCCGCAGCCAGGAGAGATGGACGTCGATGGTCTGGTCGTCGCCGTACGACTGCTGCCACACCTCGGCGAGCAGTTCCTTGCGGGGGACGACGACCCCGGGGCGGCCGGCCAGGAAGGCGAGCAGGTCGAACTCGCGCCGGGTGAGGTCGAGCCGCGCACCGTCCAACTCGGCCTGGCGGCGCAGCGGGTCGACGGTGAGGCCGCCGACGCGGATGACGGTGGAGGGCGGCGCGTCGCCCGGGGCGGTGCGGGAGCGCCGTAGGACCGCGGACATCCGCGCCGACAGGTGCTCCACCGAGAACGGCTTGGTCAGGTAGTCGTCCGCGCCCGCGTTCAGCAGGCGGACGATCTCCGTCTCGTCGTCCCGCGCGGTGGCGATGATCACCGGCACGTCGGTGATCCCACGCAGCATCTTCAGGGCCTCGGACCCGTCCAGGTCGGGCAGGCCGAGATCGAGGATGACCACGTCGAAGCGGAAATGGGCGACCTCGCGCAGCGCCTCCAGCGCCGTCCCCACACTGCGCACGGTGTGCGCGGCATCGGTCAGGTGCCGGATCAGCGCCGAACGTACGAACTGGTCGTCCTCGACCACGAGCACACTTGCCATGCGCGGCACCGTACGCCATGCGGGCGAGCCGCACTCGGGCCTGTGGATAACTCCGAGCGTGTGCGGCCAGTGGGGCGGGTGAGGCAGTATGACCGGCGATGCGCAGAGGACTCGTACACGTACTGGCTTGGACGCTCGCCACGGGCGCGGCGGTCACGCTGTCGTGGTGGGGTGTCCACACGGTCATGGCGGGCACGGCGTACGACCCGCCCCGCGCCCTGCCGATCAGGGCGGCCGGCGCGACCACGCAGGAGGCGAAACCGCTGGCCACGTCGTCGCCCCGGCCGTCTCCTTCGCCGTCTTCACCCTCGAGGAGTCGGCAGAGCAGCCCGTCCGCGACGCCGACGCCGAGCGTCTCGAAGACGCCCGTCGCCAAGCCGTCCCCGACGACGTCCGGCACGGTGCGGAGTTACGACACCGACGGCGGGCGGGTGGTGTTCGACCTCGGTGCCACCTCGGCGACGCTCGTGATGGCGACCCCGGACACCGGCTGGTCGATGCAGACATGGAAGACGGACACCTGGATCCGGGTGGAGTTCACCTCGGGCACCGACAAGGTCTCGGTGATCTGCACCTGGCACGACGGGCCGCCGCACGTGGACGTCGGCAACTACTAGGGCCGCCACCGCGGCCCGCCCGGCGCTAGCGGAAGACCGACGGCGGCGGTGCGGGTGAGGCGGTCGCCGCGGCGTCCGTGACCGGGCTGGCGCCGCCCGTGAAGTCCCGCAGCGCCCGGCCGTGTTCGAGGCGGCCGGGGTGCGGGTCGGAGGCGGCCCGGCGGGTCAGTTCGGCGACCGGCAGCGGGGTGTCGGAGGCGACCAGGACGGCGTTGCCGAAGCGTTTGCCACGCAGCACGGCCGGGTCGGCGACCAGGGCGAGTTCGGTGAAGCGGGCGGCGGCGGTGGCGATCTGGCCGCGCAGATGGGCCAGCGGCGGTCCGTCGGCGAGGTTCGCGGCGTAGACACCGCCCGGCTTGAGGACCCGTCGGACCTCGTCGAGGAACTCCGTGGACGTCAGATGGGCGGGCGTGCGGGCGCCGCTGAAGACGTCGGCGATGACCAGGTCGGCCCAGCCGTCGAGGACCTTGGCCAGCCCCTCGCGGGCGTCCGTGGCGCGCACCCGGATGCGGGCGTTCGGATCCAACGGCAGCTCCCGGCGCACCAGTTGGACGAGGGCCGCGTCGCGCTCGACGACCTGCTGGGTGGAGCGGGGGCGGGTGGCGGCGACGTACCGGGCGAGGGTGAGGGCGCCCCCGCCGAGGTGCACGGCGTGCACGGGGCGGCCGGGCGGTGCGGCGAGGTCGATGACGTGGCCGAGGCGGCGCTGGTACTCGAAGGAGAGGTGGCCGGGGTCGTCCAGGTCGACGTGCGACTGCGGCGCCCCGTCGATCAACAGCGTCCAGGCACGCGCCCGCTCCCGGTCGGGTATCAACTCGGCGAGCCCACCGTCGACCGCCTCGACGACGGCTTCGGCACCACCACCCCGCCGGCCGTTCCTGGACCTACCCATGCCCCCATTATCGACGGCCGCACAACGCCCTGCCCGCTCGGGCCCAGGTCAACGGCGCGAAAGTCGGCCCTGCCCGCCTCACCGGCAGCTGTCCGCCGCCTCGATCGTGCGGGCCGCCTCGCCCAGGGCCGCGCGCAGGACCGTCGGGTCGGTCGCGAGGTCGCAGGCGCCGGGGGGCAGCAGCCAGTCGGAGCCCTCGACGGGCGGCTGGGGGTTCAGGGTGAGTCCGCGGCCGTCGGTCTCCGTGCAGGTGCTGCCCGGCACGTCCCAGGCGGCGGCCGTGCCGGGCGGGACCAGGAAGCCGAGGGTGGCGCCGCCGTTGTGCAGTACGGGGCCGACCGCCTCGCGGGCCCCCCGGCGCAGGATGTCCACGGCCTCCAGCCCCTGCCGGGCCGGCACGGTGACGAGGTCGCAGGCGCCCCCCGGCAGGGGCGGCGCGCTGTGCTCCGGAGTCGGTGCGTGCCCCGCCGTCGTCGGCGGCATCGTCGTCTGCATCCCGGCGTCCACCACGGAACCCCTCCTTGAACGAAGCGGGTCGGGAGACGGGCGGCTCCCGGTCCACCGTGCTCAACGCACGCGCGCGTCAACGGAAACGGCGGAAGTCCGCCGCAAAGGATGGCAGTTCATGGCAGATCCGGGATGAGATATCCGGTTTGTAGCCAAACCCTGCGTGGCGGGTCCGACACAGCAGGTACGTTCTTGCCCGCCGGAAACGGGGAGCCACTCGAACAACTCACCGCAATCCCGGCATGGTTCGACGGTTCGCACGAGAGGACCCGGCCATGGCGTCGTCAGAGCTGACCTCGTCCCAGCCCACCCGGCCACCCAGGCCGAACCTGGCCTTCCGCCGACTGCGCGGCAGGCGCTCACCGGCCGAGTTCGCCGCCGCGGTACGGCGGGCGGCCCGCGAGATCGGGGAGCGGGTCAGCTGTGACGCGCGCTATGTGGGCCGGGTCGAGGCGGGCGAGATCCGCTGCCCCAACTACGCGTACGAACGGGTGTTCCTGCACATGTTCCCCGGCCGCACGCTCACCGACCTCGGCTTCGCGCCCCGCTCGTCCGTCCGCGGACGCCGGGCGCACGCCGCCGAGGACGCGCCCCCCGTCCACCTGACGGGCGGGGGGCGCGGGTCCGGTGAGACCGAGGGGGCGTACGAGCCGTATGAGACACCGCACCCGCAGAACCACGAGATGTACGACGATGACGAGGAGAGCGACGTGCTGCGTCGCGCATTCATGACCGGGGGCGCCACCGTGGCCGCCGCCTCGCTGGGCCCCATCGGGCTCGCCTTCGACGCCGCGGCCGCGGGGCGCCCCGTGCGCCGCCCCGGGGCGAGCGACGCGTACGCGCTCGAGGAGGCCGTACGCAGAATCCGGCTGCTCGACGACCGGCACGGCGCGGACGGGCTCTACCGGCGCGCGTCGCAGCCGCTGCGCGCCGCTTACGCGCTCCTCGACGCCGGCGCGACCCGGCAGACGACCGCCGAGCGGCTGCACTCGGGCGCCGGTGAACTCGCCATCTCGGTGGGCTGGCTGGCACACGACTCCGGGCGGTTCGACGACGCCCGCTCGCACTACGCGGAGGCGCTCGCGACCGCCCGGATGACCGGCGACGACGCCCTGGAGGTGCACGCGTTCTGCAACACGGCGTTCCTCGCGCGGGACGCCGGCCGGCCGCGCGAGGCGGTGCGGGCGGCGCAGGCCGCGCAACGCGTGGGCCGTTCGCTGGGTTCGGCCCGGCTGATGTCGCTGCTGGCGCTGCGCGAGGCGGGCGGCTGGGCGGGGCTCGCCGACCGCACCGGCTGCGAGCAGTCCCTGGCGCGGGCGCAGGCCCTCTACCAGCGGGGCCCCTCGGAGGCCGACCCCGAGTGGATGAGCTTCTACGGGGAGGCCGAGCTGGAGGGGCTGGAGGCGCAGTGCTGGTCGACGCTGGGCGACTGGTCGCGCGCGTCCCGCCACGCCCGGCGCGCCGCGCAGCTGCAGGACCCGCACTTCACCCGGAACATCGCGCTCTACACGGCGGAACTCGCGGACGACCTGGCGCGGGGCGGCCGGCCGGACGAGGCCGCGGCGGCGGGGATGCGGGTGCTGGACCTGCTGGACCAGGTGCAGTCGTCCCGGATCCAGACGATGCTGGCGGGCACCGCGCGCGTGCTGCTGCCGCACCGGCGAGCGTCGGGCGTGTCGGCGTTCCTGGACCGGCACGCCTCGTCGCCACGCACAGTTTGAGCCAGCCGGAAACCGCCCGACAGTTTGAGCCAGCGGGCACCGCCCGAGTACCTGGGCACCGCCCGAGCACCTGGGGAGCCTCCGAACCACCCCTTCACCGCCTGAGCCACCCGGACACCGCCGGCCCCCCGGCACACCGACCCAACCACCTGCGCACCACCCGGTCACCGCCCGGCGCCGCGCACCCATCCGCGCGCTGCCTGAGCCGCCCGCGCATTGCCGGCATCACCCACGCCACCCATGCTCGCCCGTGCCACCCGGACCGCCCAGCCACCACGCAACCACCCGCGCCCCGCCCGAACAACCGGCCACCGCTCGCACCACCCGGGGTCACCCGGGCACCGCCTGGCCCACCCACGCCACCCGGGCGCCGCCCGGCAATCCACGCCGCCCGGTCACCGCCCGGCCTCCCGGCTACCACACAACCGCCCGCCCGCCCCAGCACCGCCCGAGCCGTCGGACCGGCGTCTGCGTTACCCGGCCAGGTGCCCCAGGTCGTTCCAGGTCTCGATGGCCGGTTCGCCGTAGGCCCAGCCCAGCACGGACAGCGAGGTCGGGTTCAGGCGGATGCGGGCCGCGAAGTCGATCGGCAGGCCCAGCCACCGCGCACCGATCGAGCGCAGGATGTGGCCGTGCGCGAACACCAGCACATCCCGGTCCGCCGAGCGCGCCCACTCCACCACCGCGTCGGCCCGGGCGGTCACGCGGTCAAGGGATTCGCCCTCCGGGACGCCGTCGCGCCAGATCAGCCAGCCCGGGCGGACGTCCTGGATCTCCTCCGGCGTCATCCCCTCGTATGCCCCGTAGTCCCACTCCAGCAGGGCGTCCCAGATCGCCGCCCGCTCCCCGAACCCGGCGAGTTCGCACGTCTCACGCGCGCGTGCCAGCGGGCTGGTGCGCACCTCGGCGTCGGGCAGGCCCTCGAAGGGCGCGCGGTGCAGACGTTCGCCGAGCAGCTTGGCGCCGCGCCGGCCCTCCTCCAGGAGGGGCACGTCGGTCCTGCCGGTGTGCTTGCCGGACAGCGACCACTCGGTCTGTCCGTGCCGGGCCAGCAGGATGCGCGGTGCCATGAGGAGGAGACCCTTCCGAGTTATTCGCAGGCGGAACCCCTCCATCATCGCGCACGCTGTCCTGGGGCAACCCGACGGTCGATCTCTGCGTCTTTGAGGGCCGAGGGCGCCCTACGGGGGCGTGCGCGTACGCCGTAAAGTGGCACGACCCGCGACCACGGGACGCCGCGCGAGAACGAAGGGGGAGGCGATCGGATGCCGAAGACCGAGACGACACCTGGCACCGAGGCTGCAGCCCCGCCCACCCGTCTGCGCTGGTGGACCGAACTGCCGCTGATCATGCTGGTGTACGCCTGCTACTCGGCCGGCCGGCTCCTCGCCCGCGGTGACACCTCCGGCGCCGTCGACCACGGCCTGGCGATCCTGCGCGTCGAGAAGTTCCTGCACATCAACGCCGAGCACCCGCTCAACCGGCTCTTCACCCGCGAGGCGTGGCTCGGCGTCCCGGCGGACTTCTGGTACGCCTCGCTGCACTACCTGGTCACCCCGGCCATCCTGATCTGGCTGTTCCGCTCGCGCTCGGGGCACTACCGAGCGGCCCGCACCTGGCTGATGACGTCCACCTTCATGGGCCTGGTCGGCTTCACCCTGCTGCCGACGTGTCCGCCCCGTCTCCTCTCGGCGGGCCACGGGTTCGTGGACACGATGGCCCAGTACAGCTCGTACGGCTGGTGGGGCGGTGCCGCGAGCGCCCCGAAGGGACTCGGCGGCATGACCAACCAGTACGCGGCCATGCCGAGTCTGCACGTGGGCTGGGCGCTGTGGTGCGGGGTCATGCTGTGGAAGTACGGCAGGACGCGTACGACACGGGTCCTCGCCGTCGCCTACCCGCTGCTGACGACGATCGTGGTCATGGGCACCGCGAACCACTACTTCCTGGACGCGGTCGCGGGCGCCTGTGTGATGGGCCTCGGACTGTTCCTGACGCCGTACGTGCTGCGCGGCGTGGACGCGCTGAAGGCGCGGCTGCCGTTCGCCGCAGGGCGCTCTCGCGTCGCAGGTTCCTCAATTGTCAGTGGTGGATGCCAGACTTCCGCGGGTGAGCGAATTCCACGGCAGCGCGAGTCGCGGTTCGGAAGTGGAGCCGAGCCTGGTGCCTCTCCCTCGGACGCGGGGGAAGGCGCTGCGGCAGCGGCTCGCTGAGCTGCGCGGTCCCGACGTCCCCGCCAAGGCACTGGACGCCCGTGCCCTGGCGGCCCTCGCCGCCAACCCGGGCTGCAGGCGGCGCGCCATCCTGGACGGCGCCGGGGTGAACAAGGCGACACTGGCGAGCTCGCTGGGCTCCCCGTCGGTGTTCGGGCAGTCCCAGTTCGCCTTCACCCGGGGCAACGCCTTCGAGGCGAAGGTCAAGGCGGACGGCGGCGCGGAGCTGTTGCGGCTGGCGCACGAGAAGCTGGACCGCACCGCCGAGCCGCCCACCGCGGCGCAGGTGCCCGACCTCACCGCGGCGGGCCCCGAGGGCCGCACGGCCCGCACGGCGCTCGCCCTGCGCGAGGCCTCCGCCGAACCGGGCGGCTGGACGCTCCTCGACCACCCCATGCTCGCCCTCGACGTCGCCGGCTCCCCCGCCTTCCTGGAGCCGGACGCGGTGGTCGTCCACCCCGACGGCAGCTGGACGGTCGTCGAGATCAAGTCCTTCCCGATGCTGGACGGCTCCGCGGACGCGGCCAAGGTCGGCGCGGCCGCCCGGCAGGCGGCGGTGTACGTCCTGGCCCTGGAGGAGGTCGCCGCCCGCCTCGATCCGGCTCCGGTGGTACGGCAGCGCGTCCTGCTCGTCTGCCCGAAGGACTTCTCCAACCTCCCCACCGCCTCCGCCGTCGACGTCCGCAAGCAGCGTGCGGTCACCGCCCGCCAGCTGGCCCGGCTCACCCGCGTCGAGGACATCGCCGACACGCTCCCCGCAGGCACGTGCTTCTCCCCCGACCTGCCCGCCGAGGAGCTCTCGGCGGCCGTCGAGTCGGTCCCAGCGACCTACGCGCCCGAGTGCCTGTCCGCCTGCGAACTGGCCTTCCACTGCCGCGCCCGCTCCCGCGAGGCGGGCGCGGTCACCGCCCTCGGCCGCTCGGTCCGCGCCGAACTCGGCGGCCTGACGACCGTCGAGGAGGTCTGGGCGGCGGCCCAGGGCACAGCCGGCGACCCGACGGACCCTGCCGTGGCAGCGCTGCGAAGGGCCGCCCACCTGCGCGCGGAGGCGCTGGAAAGCATGGCGCCGCGGGCGCGGACTGGAGAGTCACCATGTCCCTGATCTCCACGCTCGGCCGGCTGGAGGCCGTCCGTACCGGGCGGGCGCAGCCCGCCGCCACCGTCCGGCACCGGCATCTGGCCGAACGGCCGCTCGTCTTCGTGCCGTTGACCACCGCCGGTGAGGCCGGTGCCCCGCTGGGCGCGCTCGTCGGCACCGAGCGGGACGCGCCCCGGCTGCTCGTCGTGCCGCAGCCCCGCGACCGGGACCTGCGGTTCGCGTTCCTGGCCGAGCTGGCGGACGTCGTGCTGCCGTACATCGACGCCCACGCGGAGGAGGTGGAGGCGGCCGAGCGGACCGAGACCGACCCGGAGACCGGCAAGCGGGTCAAGGTCGAGGTCGAACTGTGCGCCGACGCCCCGCAGTTGATCGTCCCGAGCCGCGCCGGCATCGACTTCGTACGGCTGCTCGGCCGCTCCATGCGCTTTCGCCGTACGGCGGAGCAGGACCCGGAGACCCCGTACCCGGCGCCCCCGCGCGTGCCGCTGCTCGGCCGCTGGCTGACCCACTTCGGGGAGCGCGCCCGCGTCCCCGGCTCGTCCCTGCTGCTGGCCATGACCGACGTGCTGTCCCGGCACTGGGCGACCGGCCAGTCCACCCTGGAGGACCAGCACCTGGGCGCCCTGCTCGCGTGGATCGCCCCGCCCGAGGGCATGTCCGGAGCCGAGGCCGCGTTGCGGGCCGAGCTCGCCCGCGGCCCCCGTGACCAACTCCTGTGCCCGCCCGCGGGCCCGGCCACCGACCCCGCGTTCGACAACAAGCTCCTCGCCCCGGCCATCGAGCGCTACGACCGCGCGCGGACCGCCCTCGCCGCCGCCGAGGACGGTCTGGAGGCCGACGACCGGCTCGGTGAACTCACCGCCGCGGAGCGGGAGATCCGTGACCTGATCGCGGGCGTCACCCGGCCCACCTGGGACCGGGTGTGGGACGGCCTCGACCTGCTGCGTGCCCTCCCCGAGGGAGCGCATGTCGAGGAGCGGTGGACCCGCGACCGCTGGTCGTTCACCGCCCACCGCGACCGCGTCACGGCCGGCGAGCCTCCGCAGCCGCGACGCGACGACGCGGTCACCGCCGCGAACAAGCTCGCCTCGCGCGAGCGGGAGCAGGCCCGGCTGGAGGCGCAGGAGGCCCTCGACGATCCGCTGGTGATGGCGGGGCGACGGCTGTCCGGGGAGGCGTTCGCGGGCGAGGTCACGGAGGTCGTGATGGCGTACAGCGAGAGCAAGCGGCCGAGCCCGCGCCCGCTGGTCACGATCCGCACCGACGACCGGCCGCACCTCGGCGAGCGGGCCAAGGCGTACCGCTCGCTGGACGGCAAGCCGCAGTCGGCCGAGTTCGTCGGCGCCGAGGAGTCCGAGGACGGCGGCACGCTCGTCGTGCTGCGCGTGCTCGACAAGATGGGCCGCGGCAAGGAGCCGGAGCCCGGCTCGGTTCCGGAGAAGGGCGACCGGGTCTGCTTCACCCTCTTCGAGCACGAGCAGCGCGGCGGCCCCAAGCTGCCCGACCCGGAGCAGACGCCGTGGACGCACGGCGGACCGCCCGGTGAGGCCGTGGCCGAGGCGGCCGATCCCCTGACCGCGGAGGACCTCCTGTGACCACCGTTCTCGACCCCGGGGCGGCGGCCGCCGAGGCCACCGACGCGATCCTCCACGACACCCTGCACGGCGGTCACCGGGGCGTGGTCGTGGACTCCCCGCCGGGCGCCGGCAAGTCCACCCTTGTCGTCCGCGCGGCGCTCGAACTGGCCGACGCCGGGCGCCCGTTGATGATCGTCGCGCAGACGAACGCGCAGGTCGACGACCTCGTCGTCCGGCTCGCCGAGAAGAGCCCGCAGCTTCCGGTCGGCCGGTTGCACAGCAGTGACGCCGACCCGTACGACAAGGCGCTGGACGAGCTGCCGCAGGTGCGCAAGTCGGCGAAGGCGGCCGAGCTGGCGGGGCTCCCGGTGGTGATCTCCACGGCCGCGAAGTGGGCGCATGTGAAGGCCGACGAGCCGTGGCGGCACGCGATCGTCGATGAGGCGTACCAGATGCGGTCGGACTCGCTGCTCGCGGTGGCGGGGCTGTTCGAACGGGCGCTGTTCGTGGGCGATCCTGGCCAGCTGGATCCCTTCTCGATCGTGGGCAGCGAGCAGTGGGCGGGGCTGTCGTACGACCCCTCGGCCTCCGCCGTGACCACTCTCCTGGCCCACAACCCCGAACTTCCCCAGCACCGCCTGCCGGTCTCCTGGCGGCTCCCGGCCTCCGCGGCCCCGCTGGTCTCGGACGCCTTCTACCCGTACACGCCCTTCCGCAGTGGCACGGACCACGACGACCGCCGTCTCTCCTTCGCCGTTCCCTCGGACGGCTCCGGCCCCGACCGGGTGATCGACGCGGCCGCCGAGTCGGGCTGGGGCCTGCTGGAGCTGCCCGCGCGGCACACCCCGCGCACGGACCCGGAGGCGGTGCGGGCGGTGGCGACGGTGGTACGACGGCTGCTGGACCGGGAGGGCGCGGCGACGTCGGAACGCTCACCTGTCCCCGCCCCTCTCACCGCCGGCCGTATCGCCGTCGGCACGGCCCACCGCGACCAGGCGGCGGCCGTCCGGGCGGCCCTGGCGGAGCTGGGCGTCGCGGACGTCACCGTGGACACGGCGAACCGACTGCAGGGCATGGAGTTCGACGTCACGGTGATCCTGCACCCGCTCTCCGGCCGCCCCGACGCCACCGCCTTCCACCTGGAGACGGGCCGCCTGTGCGTCCTGGCCTCCCGCCACCGCCACGCCTGCATCGTGGTCTGCCGAGCCGGCGTCGGCGACCTGCTGGACGACTACCCGTCCACGGAGCCGGTCCAGCTGGGAACGCTGGTGAAGTTCCCGGACGGCTGGGAGGCGAACCACGCGGTGCTGGCACGACTGGCGGAACACCGCGTGAACTGGCAGCCCTGACCACCCCTCCGGCTGCACCAGGACAAGCGATCAGCGCAGCACCCCCACCCGCCGGACGGAGTCCGGCCCGCCGCCGGAGGCGGCCAACGAAAACAGTCCCGGACGGCTGGGAGGCGAACCACGCGGTGCTGGCACGACTGGCGGAACACCGCGTGAACTGGCAGCCCTGACCACCCGTCCGGCTGCACCAGGACAAGCGATCAGCGCAGCACCCCGACCCGGCGGGGGCGGCCAACGGCGCGGCTCGGGAACATCGGGTGGTCCGGTGGCCTTGATACCGGCCGGGGGATTCGGTGCCCTCTTGCATGGGCGCGGGACAATGGACGGTGGCCCGTGCACAGGAGGGTCTTCCGCGACGTACGAGGAGGAGAAGACATGGCGGAGCAGACGCCGCGTCGGAACGAACCGCGGCTGCGCCCCGCGCCCCTGCTCTTCGAGCCCGCCGAGGCGGCCGCCGATCCGGAGCACTTCTTCGACCTGGAGTCCATCGACGACCCCCGCGCCCTGCTGGCCCGCTCGACGGAGCTGGCGCAGGCGTTCCGCGCGGCGGCCGACCGGGCCGTGGAGTTCCAGGCGATGGCGGCAGCGCAGCTCGCCGACCCGCGCCGCTTCGACCGGCTGACGCCGGCGGACATCGCGGAGCGGGCCGAGTGGACCGAGGACTACGCCAAGAAGATGGTCGAGTTCGGCCGGGACCTGATGCGCGGGGTCGAGGGCGCCGGGTCCGCCGACCCCGTCTGAGCAGTCTGAATACGGATCGCTTCGGATTGGCATATGCCAGGCGGGCAAGATACCCGCATCCGCCCGCCGCTGTCCCGGATTCCGGCAACCCTCGGAAACCACGCGTTCACAGCCGGTAGACATGTGCTCCATGAGCAGTGAACGCATCGACCCGTTCTCCGACGGCCTCGACGCCTGCGGGGTCACCCCGGACGGAGCCGCCTGGCTCGCCTCCGCCGGAACGTATCCGCGCAGCACGCTCGCCCTCTGGGAGGAGCGCCCCCACGCCCCGGTGGTCCTCGCCTGCGGCTCCGTCTTCGACGTCGTCAACGCGCCCGCGGTCTTCGGGCGCCGGATGGTCGACCGGCTGTGGGACGAGGGGCCGGGCTCCGGCCCGGTCGCGACCTTCCGGGGCCGCATGCTGCTGTTCGCCGCGCCGGGCACGGCCCAGCGGCTGCCGTCGCTGCTGGGCTGGGAGGAGTTCGGCCGTACGGGCGCGATCCCGCCGCTGCTGTGTCACGGCCCCGGCGACGCGGTGACCGTACCGGCCCCGCTGGGCACCGCCGCCTCCTCGACCTCCCGCTGGCTGGTCGCCCCCGACACCCGCCGCCCCTGGCTGCCGGGCCCCGAAATCGTGCTCTGGGCTGCGGTAAGGGCGGCGCGAGCCGCCGTCCGCATATCGATTTTTCCTCCCACCGATCAGGATGCTAAGGTCTACGACGTCAGCAGGCGCCGCTAGCTCAGTTGGTTAGAGCAGCTGACTCTTAATCAGCGGGTCCGGGGTTCGAG
Source organism: Streptomyces sp. NPDC006476 (assembly GCF_040612015.1). Taxonomy (NCBI): domain Bacteria; kingdom Bacillati; phylum Actinomycetota; class Actinomycetes; order Kitasatosporales; family Streptomycetaceae; genus Streptomyces; species Streptomyces sp. NPDC006476. Next base: position 172,936 of record NZ_JBEXPK010000017.1, read on the forward strand.
TCCCTGGCGGCGCACGATGTCGATGGCGAGGCATGTTCGCAGAAAGCGCGAACGGCCTCGCCATCGTCGTGTCTGCGCGGCTTCGCCGCGCGTTGTGGGGGCTCCGCCACCCACACCCCCCGGCAGCGTCGGCCCAGCGGCAGTCCGCCGAGAGCTACCCGTCCGTGATCTTCACCGTCCACTCCCCCGCGACCGTCCGCCCCTCCGCCTGGACGCGGACCTTGGTACCCGGGATCGTGAAGCCCTCGCCGAGGGCGACCGGGGCGTCGGCCAGGGGTGGGTAGACGGAGTTCTCCCAGCAGGCCTCGGTGTGGGGGTGGGCGTCGATCACCTGGATGGGGCCGTCGCCGGAGGGGGCGCCGCTGCGGACGCGGTAGACGAGGATGCCGGAGCGGCAGGTCGTCGTGTCGTTGCCGGCCGGCTCGCGCGCCTCGAAGGCGAGCACGCTGTCGGGACCGGTCCGCAGGACCGCGAGCTTGGTGCCCCGCCCGAGCCCGAAGGCGGGCGGCCCGGCGGCTCCCGTGACCGGCGGTCCCGGCGCCGCGTCCAGCGGCTCCAGCGTCAGCAGGGTGGTGCCGGACTCCCGTACGCACACCACCTGACGCGGCTCCAGCCACCCCAGCTTCCACTTGTGCCAGCCGAACAGGTCCGGGGACAGTCCGAACTGGCTGCCCATCAGGTCCCAGTCGCCGACGTACGTGTCCCAGTCGCCCTTGCCGTCGACCGGCCGGTGGTAGAGGTCCGGCAGGTCGAAGACGTGGCCGGTCTCGTGGGCGAGGACCAGCCGGTCCGGCGGATGCTTCTCGAAGACCGTGACGACACGGCGGATGTCCCGGCCGTCCGCCCGCAGCGGGACGTCCAGGTTGACGACCTTCGTGGCGTCCGAGTCCACGCCGGGCGCGTCCGGGTCGGCGACGAAGTAGACGACGTCGAAGCGGGAGAAGTCGACGCGCGGGTCGGCGACGGCGAGCGCGTCGCGCAGATAGGCGGCGCGGCGATCGGGGTTCCAGTCGCGCTGTATGGCGTACGAGGTCGCCGGGTGCGGCATGCGGATCCAGCGCTTCAGGGGGTGCGGGCGCAGGGTGAACCTGCCGTAGGAGGCGCGCTCGTAGAAACGGGTGGTGGCCGGGAAGTGGTCGGCGGTCAGCTGGGCCGGCGTGGTGCGCGGGGCCGAGCCGGGGAAGGACAGGAAGACCATCACCGCGTTCAGCGTGCGGGTCGGGCGCGGATAGGCGGCGTTCCAGGTGTCGAGGCCCTCGGAGTGGTGGGCCTCGGTGCGCTGCAGGGCGCACGGCACCGACGAGAAGGGCTCGGCGACCGACGGCCCGGTGATCAGGGAGGTCGCGGCGAGCGCGGACAGGGTGGTGCACACGGCGGCGGTGCTGCGCAGTCGGGGGCCCCGGAAACCCTTGGAGGGAGCCAAGAAGGGGAACTGACGCGGCACAGGGACCTCCGGGAGCGGTACACGGGACACCGCACCCAGCCTGTGCATATTTGTCGTACTACGCCCTGTTTGCCTGCCCCAGATGAGTGAGCCGGCCGACGGATCCTCAGATCCGACACCCCCGAATCGCTCACGGAACGTCACAAGTGGTCTCAGCACCCATGAACCCGTCCAGCTGCGGGCAGAAACGATCTGTCAGAAGTGCCGCTGGATCCGGGACACTGGACAGTGGCTGGAAGGCCCTTGGGTCTGCCTCTATGATCGGCACACTTTCCTGCACGGACAGAGATCGAGTGCACTGCGGGAGCTAGCGGTGAGCGGAACGTCCGAAGGGCCGGCGCCTGCGGCAGACCTCGACCGGGGCGCCGTAACAGAGAGTGACAGCATCTATCGGTCCGTCTTCAGGACCGCCTCCGTCGCCATGGCGGTCGTCGACCGCGAGGGCCTGGTGGTCACCGCCAACGACGGGTTCGGCGCGCTGCTCGGCAGCCCGCCGGACGCGCTGACCGGCAAGGCCGCCGCCGATCTGGTGGACCTGGCCTCCGACGCCCGTACCTGGCACGCCTATCGCGAGGTGCTGCGCGGCCGCGAGGCCCGGCTGCGCTGCACCCGGCGCATGAAGCACCCCGACGGCCAGTCCGTCTGGGTCCAGGTCACGGTCGCCCCGCTGCCGGCCGGCGAGGACGGTGTCCTGCTGTCCGTGACCGACATCAGCGCGCAGCGTGAACTCCAGGGCAGGCTGCGGCACTTGCAGATGCACGACCCGGTGACCCGGCTGCCCAACCGCACCCTGTTCTTCGAGCGGCTGACGGCCGCGCTGGAGGCGGGGTCGTACGAGGAGAGCGGCACCGGGCGGATCGGCCTGTGCTATCTGGACCTGGACGGCTTCAAGGCCATCAACGACACCCTCGGCCACCGCATCGGCGACCGGCTGCTGGCCGCCGTCGCCGAACGGCTGACGCGGTGCGCCGACGAGGCCGGGTACGCCAGAGCGAGCGCACCGCTGGTGGCCAGACTCGGCGGCGACGAATTCGCCCTGCTGGTCGAGGACTCGACGGGTACCGAGCAGCTCGCCGACCTCGCCGAGTCCGTCCTGAAGGCGGTCCAGGCGCCCTTCGACCTCGCCGGTCAGCGGCTGTCGGTGTCGGCCTCGATCGGGGTCGTGGAGCGGCACGCGGCCGGCACCACCCCGACCGCCCTGATGCAGGCGGCCGACACCACCCTCTACTGGGCCAAGGCCGACGGCAAGGCCCGCTGGACGCTGTTCGACCCGGAGCGCAACGCCCACCGCATGACCCGTCAGGCCCTCGCCTCCCATCTCCGCCCCGCCATCGAGCGCGGTGAGTTCGTGCTGGAGTACCAGCCGCTGGTGGGCATGGAGGACGGGCGGGTCAACGGCGTGGAGGCGCTGGTCCGTTGGAACCACCCGCAGTTCGGTGTCCTGACGCCGAATCGGTTCATCGGACTGGCCGAGGAGGACGGCTCGATCGTGCCGCTCGGCCTGTGGGTGCTGCGCACGGCCTGCCGCCAGGCCCGGCGCTGGCAGCTCGACCACCCCGAGGACCCGCCGCTGTTCGTCAGCGTCAACGTGGCCGTCCGCCAGGTCTGGGACTCCGACCTGGTTGCGGACGTCGCCCAGACCCTCGCGGAGACGGACCTCGCACCGGGGCTGCTGCAGCTGGAGCTGACCGAGTCGGCCGTGATGGGCTCCGCGGGCCGTCCGCTGCAGGCCCTGCAGGCGCTCAGCGCCATGGGCGTCCGCATCGCCATCGACGACTTCGGCACCGGCTACTCCAACCTGGCCTATCTCAGCCGTCTGCCGGTGTCCGTGCTGAAGCTGGACGGCTCCTTCGTCCGCGGCTTCCAGTACGAGGGCGACAAGGAAGGTGCGGTCGCGCCCAACCCGGCCGACGAGGTCGTCGTCGAGGCGATGATCCAACTCGCCCACCGGCTGGGCCTGACGGTGACCGCGGAGTGCGTGGAGACCTCGGCCCAGGCGACCCGGCTGCGCCGCATCGGCTGCGACACCGGCCAGGGCTGGCTGTACTCACGGCCGGTGTCGCCCGAGCGGATCGGCGAGTTGATGGGGACTCAGGCCGAGGCGGTCGGCAACCCGTAGGCGTCCGCGATGAGTTCGTAGGAGCGCAGCCGCACCTCGCCGCGGTGGGCGTGCGAGGTGAGCATCAACTCGTCGGCTCCGGTGCGCTTGTGGAGGGCGTCCAGACCGGCGACGACCTCGTCGGCCGTGCCGTGCTCGATGTTGGACGTCCAGGAGGTGACGAACTCCTCCTCGTACGGGCTGAACTCGTGCTTCTCCGCCTCGTCCGGGTCGGGGAACAGGCCCGGCCGGCCGGTGCGCAGACGGATCATGTTCAGGGCCATCGCGCGGGTCTGGCGGCGGGCCTCCCCCGGGTCGTCCGTGGCGAGGACGGAGACGCCGATGAGGGCGTAGGGCTCGTCCAGGACGTCGGAGGGGCGGAAGGACTCCCGGTACAGCTCCAGGGCCGGGACGGTGTTCTGGGCGGAGAAGTGGTGCGCGAAGGCGAAGGGCAGGCCGAGGACGCCGGCCAGGCGGGCGCTGAAGCCGGAGGAGCCCAGCAGCCAGATCGGCGGCCGGTGCGGGGACTGGACACCGCCGGGGGAGGTGGCCTGCACGGGACCGGGCACGGCGTGGATGCGGCGGTAGGGGTGGCCGTCCGGGAAGTCGTCGTCCAGGAAGCGGGTCAGTTCGGCGAGCTGCTCGGGGAAGTCGTCGGCGCCCTCGTTGAGCCGCTCGGTGCGGCGCAGGGCGGCGGCCGTGGCGCCGTCGGTGCCGGGGGCGCGGCCGAGGCCCAGGTCGACGCGGCCCGGCGCCAGCGCCTCCAGGGTGCCGAACTGCTCGGCGATCACCAGGGGCGCGTGGTTGGGCAGCATCACGCCGCCGGAGCCGAGGCGGATGCGGTCGGTGTGGGCGGCGAGGTGGGCGAGGATCACCGCCGGGGAGGAGGAGGCCACACCCGGCATGGAGTGGTGCTCGGCGACCCAGTAGCGGTGGAAACCGCGGGACTCGGCGTACCGGGACAGCTCGACGCTGGTGCGCAGCGCGTCGGTGGCGGTACTGCCCGCGCCGACGGTGACCAGGTCCAGTACGGAGAGGGGGACGGGGGCGGTGCCCTGTACGGTGCCCCGGATCTCGTCTGCCGTCACGGTGGGTGCCTCCTGTTGGTGCGACGCGGTATGCCCGCACGGCCAACAGGAGGCGGTCTCCGGTTTATTCCCGGCGACCCCGACGATCAGCGAGGGTCGCTCACACCTGCACGAGCGGCTCCCTGGTGAACAGCGACCCCATCATCGGCGCGTTCACCCGGCGGTCCGCCAGGCGCAGGCCCTCCCAGACGGTGACCTGGTTGGCGGTGAGGACCGGCTTGCCCAGCTCCTTCTCCAGGGCCGGGATGTGGGCCGCCGTGTGCAGGGCCGTGTCCGGCAGGAGCAGGGCCTCGGCGTCCGGGGCGTCGGCCTCGCGGGCCAGCAGATGGATCTCCGCCTCGCCCCAGGTGGCGACCTCGGCGGCGGTGACGATGCCGGCGCCCCGGACGGAGGTGACCTCGACGCCCCCGGCGCGCAGGAAGTCCGCGAAGAGTTCCGCGATGTCCTCGGGGTAGGTCGCGCCGACCGCCACCTTGTGCACGCCCAGCTCGCGCAGCGCGTGCACGAAGGCGAAGGACGTGGAGGAGGCCGGCATCCCGGCCGTGACGGCGAGGGTGCGCACCTGCTCGTGGGCGCCCTCCCAGCCGTATACGAAGCTGCCGCTGGTGCACGCCCAGACGACCGACTCGGCGCCCACCATGCGCAGTTCGTCGACGCCCGCCGCCAGCCGCTCGGCCGAGCCCATCTCCCGCAGGGCGTCCACCCGGTGGGCGTCCGTACCGATGTCGGTGTGGACGACGTCGAGGCGGATGTCGCTGCCGAGCAGCTGCTCGATGCGCGGGTAGTCGTCCTCGGCGGAGTGCCCCGGGTAGAGGAATCCGAGTGCGGTCATGACCTGCCTTCCTGCTGCTGTTCACCGTCCGGGAGTTCCGGCACCACGGGACCGGAGCGCGCCGCCGGATCGATCAGCGCCTGATACGGTCCCACCGCCCGGGTACCCATTCGGGCCAGCGCGGCCCACATGGTCACCTGGTTGGCCGAGATGACCGGAATGCGCAGTTCGGCCTCCAGTTGCGGGATGACGTCGTAGGTCGGCAGGTTGGTGCAGCTGATGAACAGCACGTCGGCGGCGCGCCGGGCCGCCCGGTGCGCCATGGCGACCACGTCCCGGTACGGCACCTTCCAGATGTGCCGGGTCAGGCCCATGTACGCGCACCCGGTGACCTCGGCCCCCGCCTCGGCGAGGTACTCCTCCAGCGCGCGGGTGACGGACCCGGTGTACGGCGTGACCAGCGCGACCCGTCGCGCGCCGAGCGCCGCCAGGGCCTGAAGGAGCGCGCCCGAGGTGGTGACCGATGGGACCGCGCCGGCCCGGGTCATCGCCGCGCACATCGCCCGCTCCCCGGCCATCCCGCCGACGAAGCTGCCGGAGGTGCAGGCGTAGGCGACGACCTCGGGGGTGATCGCGGTGAGGGTGCGCACCGCGTCGTCCAGCGTCTGGTGTTCGCTGACCAGCCGGGCCAGGTCGAGGCTGACCTCGACCGGGACGTACGGGGTGCGGGTGAGGTGCAGCGACACCTCGTCGGGGACCCAGCGCCACAGCTCGCGGTCCAGGGCGAAGTCGAACGGGGCGACGACTCCGACACCGCGCTGCGGCCGGGGACCACCCAGGAAGGACACGTCCATGACGGGCACCGCCCTCACTGTGAGAAAGGGGTGAGCAACGGACCGTGCGTACGCCCGTGTTGACGAAGGTAGGTTCGGGTGCGAGCGTGGTCAAACCTCGCATGTCAGACGGCCGCCCCGCTCCGGAATCGAGTCCTCGCGCATGACCGTCCCCACCGTCCTCGTCCTGGACGCCGATCCTCTCCCCCGCCTCGGGCGCCTCACGGGTCGCGCCCGTGTCGAGCACGCCGACTCCTCGACGCTGGCCGAGCGGCTGCCGCACGCGGACGTGCTGCTGGTCTGGGACTTCGCGTCCCGGGCGGTGCGGGCCGCGTGGCCGGGCGAGGGGCCGCGGCCGCGCTGGGTGCACACGGCGAGCGCGGGCGTGGATCATCTGATGTGTCCGGAACTCGCCGCCTCGGACACCGTGGTCACCAACGCGCGGGGCGTCTTCGACCAGCCGATCGCCGAGTACGTCGCCGCCCTCGTCCTGGCCATGGCCAAGGACCTGCCGAGGACGCTGGAGCTGCAGCGGGAGCGGACCTGGCGGCACCGGGAGAGCCAGCGGGTGGCGGGCACCCGCGCGTGCGTGGTCGGGTCCGGGCCGATCGGCCGGACGATCGCCCGCACGCTCAGGGCGCTCGACATCACCACCGCGCTGGTCGGGCGCACCCCGCACACCGGCATCCACGGCCCCGAGGACCTGGACCGGCTGATCGCCCGCGCCGACTGGGTGATCGCGGCCGCCCCGCTGACCGAGCAGACGCGGGGCATGTTCGACGCCCGCCGCTTCGACGTGATGCAGCCCTCGGCCCGCTTCATCAACATCGGGCGCGGCGGCCTGGTCGTCGAGGAGGCCCTGGCGGACGCCCTCGCCAAGCGCTGGATCGCGGGCGCCGCCCTGGACGTCTTCGAGCACGAACCCCTCACCCCCGACAGCCCCTTGTGGCGGGCCCCGGGCCTGATCGTGTCCCCGCACATGAGCGGCGACACGGTCGGCTGGCGCGACGAACTCGGCGCGCAGTTCGTCGAGTTGTACGAGCGCTGGGAGACCGGTCGGCCCCTGCTGAACGTGGTCGACAAGCAACGGGGGTATGTACCCGGACGCTGAACCGCCGAGCGATGGAGGGCAGATGACGGACCTCGACCTCACCGAGCTGACCGCCGCACGACTCGTCGAGGGGTACCTCAAGGGCGAGTTCAGTCCGGAGGAGGCCACGCGGGCCGCGCTGGAGCGGGCCGAGCGGATCCAGCCGGAGGTCAACGCCTTCGTACGGCTGCTGGGGGACGAGGCGCTCACCCAGGCGCGGGAGTCGACGGAGCGATGGCGGCGGGGCGAGCCGAAGGGGCTGGTGGACGGGGTCCCGACGACCGTCAAGGACATCATCCTGCTGAAGGGCGCACCCACCCTCAAGGGGTCCAAGACCATTTTGGAGCAGGGGAGTTGGGACGAGGACGCTCCGTCCGTCGCCCGGCTGCGGGAGCACGGAGCCGTGTTCATCGGCAAGACCACCACCCCCGAGTTCGGCTGGAAGGGCGTCACGGACTCACCGCTGTCCGGGGTGACCCGCAACCCGCACGACCCGTCCCGCACGGCCGGCGGCTCCAGCGGCGGCGCGGCGGCGGCCGTGGCCCTCGGCGCCGGGCCCCTCGCGCTCGGCACGGACGGCGGGGGCAGTGTCCGTATCCCGGCCGCGTTCTGCGGGATCTTCGCGCTGAAGCCGACGTACGGCCGTGTCCCGCTGTATCCGGCGAGCGCCTTCGGCACGCTGGCGCACGTGGGGCCGATGACCCGGGACGTGGCGGACGCGGCGCTGCTGCTCGACGTGATCGGCGTGCCGGACAGCCGTGACTGGTCGGCACTGGGACCGGCGCCCGGGTCGTTCACGGCGGGGCTTGCGGGCGGGGTGCGGGGGCTGCGGGTGGCGTACTCGCCGTCCCTGGGCGGGCAGGTGGCCGTACAGCCCGCCGTGGCCGCCGCGGTGCGCCGGGCGGTGGAGCGGCTGGCGGAACTCGGCGCGTACGTCACCGAGGCCGACCCCGACTTCGCCGACCCGGTGGACGCCTTCCACACCCTGTGGTTCTCCGGCGCGGCCCGGGTCACCCAGCAGCTCTCGCCACGGCAGCGGGAGTCGCTCGACCCGGGGCTGAAAGAGATCCGCGCGGCCGGCGCGCGCTTCTCCGCGCTCGACTACCTCGCCGCGGTGGACGTCCGCATGGAACTCGGCCGCCGTATGGGCCGCTTCCACGACTCCTACGACCTGCTGGTCACCCCGACGCTCCCGATCACCGCCTTCGAGGCGGGCGTCGAGGTGCCGAAGGGCTCGGGGCACCGGCGCTGGACGGGCTGGACGCCGTTCACCTACCCCTTCAACATGACCCAGCAGTCGGCGGCGACCGTCCCCGTCGGCACGGACGGGGACGGCCTCCCGGTCGGGCTTCAGCTGGTGGCGGCCCGGCACCGGGACGACCTGGTGCTGCGGGCCGCCCACGCGCTGCAGGAGAGCGGGGTCAGGCCCGGCGGAAGCTGAGCGTCTCCCCTGCCGCCCCCGACCGCCACAGGTCGTTGCAGCCCTCCGCCATCGCCTCCAGGCCCTGAACGACCTGGCCCCAGACGATGCCGGGGACCCAGCCGACGTCGGCGTTGATCAGCAGGTTGTTGCGTTCGTAGAAGAGGGCGAGATCGACGACCGTGGTGCCCGCGCGGACCTCGCGGTCGTAGCCGTAGGCCTTCGTGCCGAGTTCCGTCCCGGCGAAGGAGAAATAGCATAGATCTCCCGGAATGGGGGTTACTGTCGGATTTTCCAGGGGTGGTTCGGATGTCGCGAACGGAGGGAACAGGGCGTAGATCTCGTTGCGCGCGTATTTCGCGTGATAAACGTCACCCGTCAGGGGCAGGGCGTCCCACACCGCCGCGCAGGTGAGAGGTGCACGGTCGTCCAGCAGTTTTGCCGTGCAGGTGATTCCGCGTTTGACCAGCGAGACTTCTATGAAACGGTCGGCCATGTCATCCATGGTGCATACATCGCATGCCTTCGGGTAGCCGCGCCGCCATGGCTCCACCTTTCGGGTACGAGAACGATCACAAAAACGACAGAGGAACCCCCGGGACCACGCGCCGGTCGCTGCTCGCGGGGGTGGCGGCGCTCGGCGCGCTGGGGGCCGCCGGCTGCAGCCGCGTGGCCACCGCGTCCACCGTCGAGGGCGGTGACCTGCTCGAACGGCTCCGCGCCGCCGGTGTGGTGCGGCTGGGAATCGCGGGTGAGATCCCCTTCGGATACATCGACAAGAACGGCGAGCTGACCGGTGAGGCACCGGAGCTGGCCAAAGTCATATTCAAGCGGCTGGGCATCGACAAGGTGCAGCCCGTGCCCACCGAGTTCGGCTCGCTGATTCCCGGTCTGAATTCCCAGCAGTTCGATGTCGTGGCGGCCGGGATGTACGTCAATCCCGAACGCTGCCAGCAGGTGATCTTCGCGGATCCCGACTATCAGATGCTCGATTCCTTCATCGTCCGCAAGGGAAATCCAAAAGGTCTTCACAACTACAAGGACGTCGTCGCGAAGAAGGCCAGGTTCGCCACCGGCACCGGTTATGCGGAGATCCAGTACGCCGTCGACGCCGGTTACAAGCAGAGCGACATCCTGATCGTCCCGGACCAGGTCGCGGGCCTGAACGCCGTCGAGGCCGGACGTGTCGACGTCTTCGCCGGTACGGCGCTCACCACCCGCGAGGTGGTGAAGAAGTCGAGCAAGGCCGAGGCCACCAAGGCCTTCGCGCCGCTCGTGGACGGCAAGCCGCACGTCGACGGCGGCGCCTTCGCGTTCCGGCCGACCGAGACCCGGCTGCGGGACGCCTTCAACGTGGAGCTGCGCAAGCTGAAGAAGAGCGGCGAACTCTTCCGCATCCTCAGGCCCTTCGGCTTCACCCGGGACGAGATGACCGACCTGACCGCCAAGGAGCTGTGCGGGGGAGGCAAGAGCGGATGACCACCGGACTGTGGGAACTCGTACTCAAGGGCATCTGGACCACCGTCCAGCTGCTGGTCCTCAGCAGCCTGCTGGCGGCAGCCGTCTCCTTCGTCGTCGGCGTCGCGCGCACCCACCGGCTGTGGATCGTCCGCTTCCTCGCGGGCTTCTACACCGAGGTGTTCCGCGGCACCTCGGCCCTCGTCATGATCTTCTGGGTCTTCTTCGTGCTGCCCCCGGCCTTCGGCTGGCAGCTGGTGCCGATGTGGGCGGGCACGCTCGCGCTCGGGCTGACCTACGGCGCCTACGGCTCGGAGATCGTGCGCGGCGCGCTCGGCGCGGTCGACCCGGCGCAGAAGGAGGGCGGGATCGCGCTCAGCTTCACGCCCTGGCAGCGGATGCGGCTGATCCTGCTGCCGCAGGCGGTGCCGGAGATGATCCCGCCGTTCTCCAACCTGCTGATCGAACTGCTCAAGGGCACCGCGCTGGTGTCGGTCATGGGCATGGGCGATCTGACGTTCAGCGCCAACCTGGTGCGGCTCGCGCTGCAGCAGAGCGCGGAGATCTACACGTACGTCCTGCTCATCTACTTCGTGATCGCGTTCCTGCTCACCCGGGTCATGCGGGGCCTGGAGAAGAAGCTGAAGGCGGGGGTCGGCAAGGCGCCCGAGCGCAAGGTGACGGCTGCTGAGCCCGTGGGCGCGGGCGTCGGTGTCGGAGGGGGTGCGTCATGAAGTGGGACTGGAACGCCGTGAGCGAGTTCATGCCGCACTTCTGGGACGGTGTGCTCGTCACCCTGCAGGCCCTCGCGCTGGGTTCGCTGATCGCGTTCGCGCTGGGCCTGGTGTGGGCGCTGCTGATGCGGACGCCGAGCCGCTGGGTGCGCTGGCCGGTCGGGGTGGTCACCGAGTTCGTGCGCAACACCCCGCTGCTGGTGCAGCTGTTCTTCCTCTTCTACGTGATGCCCGAGTGGGGCCTGACGATGTCCGCACTGACCACCGGCGTCCTCGGCATCGGCCTGCACTACTCGACGTACACCATGCAGGTCTACCGCGCCGGTATCGAGGCCGTGCCGGCCGGCCAGTGGGAGGCCGCGACGGCGCTGAACCTGCCGCGGCTGCGGACCTGGCAGATCGTGATCCTGCCGCAGGCGATCCGCCGGGTGGTGCCGGCCCTCGGCAACTACGTCATCGCAATGCTCAAGGACACGCCGATGCTGATGGCGATCACCGTGCTGGAGATGCTCGGCCAGGCACGGCTCTTCTCCCAGCAGCACTTCCAGTTCACCGAGCCCCTCACGGTGATCGGCGTGGCCTTCATCGTCATTTCCTATCTGGCCTCCCTTCTTCTGCGAGCTCTGGAGCGACGCCTTGTCCACTGACGCCCCTCTGATGAAAGACCCCGACGCCCACGCCAACCCGCCGGTGGACGGCAGCGAGCTGATCCGGCTCGAGCAGGTCACCAAGCGGTTCGGCGACAACACGGTCCTGGACCGGCTGGACTTCTCCGTCGACTCCGGCAAGCACGTCACCCTGATCGGCCCGTCCGGCTCCGGCAAGACGACGATCCTGCGGCTGCTGATGACGCTGACCAAGCCCGACGAGGGCACCATCACCGTCGACGGTCAGCAGCTCTTCCCGGCGCCCGAGAAGCAGGTCCGCGAGGTCCGCAAGAAGATCGGGATGGTGTTCCAGCAGTTCAACCTGTTCCCGAACATGACCGTGCTGCGCAATGTCACCGAGGCGCCGGTGACCGTGCTCGGCATGTCCAAGGACGAGGCGGAGCAGCGCGCCCTGGACCTGCTGGACCTGGTGGGCCTCGCCGACAAGGCCGGCGCCCGCCCCACCCAGCTCTCCGGCGGCCAGCAGCAGCGGGTGGCGATCGCCCGGGCGCTGGCGATGCGGCCGCGGGTGCTGCTGCTGGACGAGGTGACCTCGGCGCTCGACCCGGAGCTGGTGGCCGGCGTCCTGGACGTGCTGCGGGACATCGCCCGCACCACCGACATCACCATGCTCTGCGTGACCCACGAGATGAACTTCGCCCGGGACATCTCCGACCAGGTGCTGATGTTCGACTCCGGCCGGGTCATCGAGTCGGGGCCGCCGGAGAAGATCTTCAGCGAGCCGGAACAGGACCGGACGCGGGAATTTCTGAGCGCGGTGCTCTGACGTCGGAAGTTGAACACGGTTCAATCTTCGAGGTCCGGGGCGCGGGTCATGTCGCTGGCATATGCCAGAGTGCCTGCGCCCCTGCTGAGCGCCGTGCACGGGCCCCGTAATCTCGTCAACAACCGCTCACAACACGCCTCTTGGCCGTTATCGTGGTAATGATTCGCTGACCGGATTACGGCCCAGTAGTGAACGAGCGCAGGGGGAACCGTGGCGCTGAAGCACGAGCCGACCGCGCCGTACCACTCGGCCCAGGACGCCCTGCGCGTCCTGGAGACCGTGGCGCGGCACACCACCGGAATCACCGACGAACGACTCGCCCGGCACACCGACCTCGCCCCGGAGCGGCTGACCACCCTCCTGAGGATGCTGCGCCGCGAGGGCTACGTCGAGCAGATCGCCGACGGCGCCTACATCACCGGCGACGCCCTGACCCGTCTGAGCTCCGCCGAGGGCCATGAGCAGGCGCTGCGCGACAAGCTCCAGCGCACCTTGGACCGGCTGCGCGACTCGGTGGGCGCGGCGGTGTACCTCAGCCGCTACGTCGACGGCGAGGTGCGGGTCTCCCAGTATGCGGACGGGCCCACGACCCCCGTCGTCAACGAGTGGGTCGACTTCCGCTCCTGCGCCCACGCCACCGCGATCGGCAAGAGCCTGCTCGGCCAGCTCGACGTCAACGGCCGCCGCGACCATCTGTCCCGGCACAGGATGGCGCGGCTGACCTCGCGCACCATCACCAGCGACAAGCTCCTGCTGCACCGCCTGGAGTCCCAGCCGCCGAGCGTGCCCCACCTGGACCTCCAGGAGTACGCGATCGGCACGGTCTGTGCCGCCGTACCGATCACCGCCGGCTCCACGGTCGGCTGTCTCGCCCTGTCGCTGCCCGTCCAGGACGCCCACCGCCTCCGCCGGGCCGCGGACGCCCTGAACCGGAACGCGGCACCGGTACTGCTCTCCCTGGCCATCTGAGGGTGGTCGGAAGCACCCCTCGGGACCAGGTAGTATTTTCTTCGTCGTCACCGGTGGGAAACACTTCGAGCCGGTGACGAGAGTCATGCGCCGCTAGCTCAGTTGGTTAGAGCAGCTGACTCTTAATCAGCGGGTCCGGGGTTCGAGTCCCTGGCGGCGCACAGTGGGTGAAGGTCCTTCGCAGACGCGGGGGGCCTTCGCCATTGAGGCGGGGACACCAAAGCAGCGGCTGGGGGTCCGGGGGTTATCCCCCGGGAAATGCAGCATCAGCGGGTCCGGGGTTCGAGTCCCTGGCGGCGCACAGTGGGTGAAGGTCCTTCGCAGACGCGGGGGGCCTTCGCCATTGAGGCGGGGACACCAAAGCAGCGGCTGGGGTTCCGGGGGTTATCCCCCGGGAAATGCAGCATCAGCGGGTCCGGGGTTCGAGTCCCTGGCGGCGCACGGTTTCGATGGCAACCCCATCAGGAAGGGCCTCTCGTGGGAGCGAGGGGCCCTCTCGCGTCCTCCGGGGTCAGTGGGCGGTAGCTCCGCTCCCCCGGTGACCGCCACCACACCGGGTCGCCGCAGCGGACCCCCTCCTTCCGTAGCCGTGCCCGGTGGATCTTGTTGGTGGCCGTGACCGGCATCCGCTGCACCACCCGCACGAACCGGGGCGCCATCTTCGTGCCGAGGTCGGGCTGCGCGGCCAGGAACTCGGCGAACCCGGCCGGCTCGAAGGACCCCGCGATCGTCGCCATCACCTGGTCCCCGGTCACCGGATCGGGCACCGCGTACACGGCGACGGCGTCCGCGCCCGGGTACCGGGCGAGGATGTTCTCGATCATCGCGGCGGCCAGGTTCTCCCCGTCGACGCGGATCCGGTCGTCCGCGCGCCCGGCGAAGTAGAGATAGCCGTCGGTGTCCCGGTAGAAGAGGTCACCGGTCCAGTACGCACCGTCCCGCCGCCGCTCGGCCTCCGCGCCCGGGTTGCGCCAGTACCCCTCGAAGGGGTTCGACGCCCGGTTGACCAGCTCCCCTATCGCCTCGTCCCCGTTCAGCAGCCGCCCCGCCCCGTCGAACACGGCAGGCGCCCGTTCCCGCCCCGTCTCCGGATCGAGTACGACGAGACCGGGCGCCGCCTTCCCCACCGCCCCGGCCGGCGTCCCCGGCGACCACTGGATCGCCGCCCCGCCCTCCGAGGAGCCGTACCCCTCCACCAGCCGCACCCCGAACCGCCGCCGGAAAGCCGCCGCGTCCACCGCCCCCGCCTCGGTGCCGAAGCCGAGCCGCAGCGGGTTGTCGGCGTCGTCGGCACGCTCCTCGGTGGCCAGGATGTACTGCACGGCCCGGCCCACATAGGTGAAGTACGTCGCCCCGAACCTCCGTACGTCCGTCAGGAACCCGGACGCCGAGAACCGCCGCCTGAGCGCCACCCCGGCCCCGGCCGCCAGCGCGGGCGCCCAGTCGGCGATCACCGCGTTGCCGTGGAACATCGGCATGCAGACGTAGTGCACGTCCTCGCGCCGCACCCCGAACTGCCCGACCAGCGAGGCCCCGGCGGCGGCCAGCCGGCCCTGACTGCAGATCGCCGCCTTCGGGGCGCCCGTCGAACCCGAGGTGAAGTACAGCAGCAGACGGTCGTCGGGCGTGGCCCGGGAGACGTCCGGCACGGCACCCGCATAGGGCGCGAGCAGGTCGGCGTACTCCGCGGTGTCGGTCAACAGCAGGCGTACTCCGGGGAGTTCGAGGTCCCTGAGGAGCGGCAGGTGGGTGTGGCTCGTGACCAGGAGGCGGCACTCGGTGTGCAGGATGTCCCGGGCCAGCTCGGCGCCGCGGCGGGTGGGGTTGATCCCGGCGACGGCCGCTCCCGCGAGGGCCGCCGCGCTCAACCACAGCGGATATTCGGGGGTGTTGTCGAGCAGCACGCCCACATGCGGCTCCGCGCCGGGCGGCAGGAGGTCGGCCAGCAGGGCCGCCCGGGCGGCGGCACCGGCGGCCACCTCGTGATGGGTGAGCACCTGATCCTCGAACCACAGCCCCGGACGGTGGTCGCCCCACCGCCCGACCACCAGCTCCGCGACCGTGCGCCTCCTGGAGTCCATGGAGCCGCACGGTAATTGACGGATCGTCAGATGTGGAGCGTCATGACAAGACTTCGCTAGGGCAGTACGCCGTCCATGATGGAGAAGCCCGCGTGCACTGAAACCATGAACATGACACAGAAGCCGATGAACACACCGAAGAAGGCCAGCAGACAGCCCTGTTCCGCCACGAGCCGCCCGGGCGCCGGCGGCTTCGCCGTGGCCCGCTCCGGACGCTCGGCCGCGTAACGCACCATGACGACGTCACCGGTGACGGTCGTGCTCGGCCCGTTGCTCTCCTCGAAGCGGACGGGACGACCCTCGCGAGTCGTGAACTCGTAGACGTGGTGCAGTGTCGTGCTCACGGAGGTCTCACCGCCCCCGCTGGTCGTGGTGTAGGTGTTCAGGCACCGCGCCTCGGCGGTGAGCCCGCTGTTCCAGGCGCTGCTGATGTGCCGGGCGCGGCGGAGCAGTGCGACCAGGGCGGTGAGCGCGAAGGCGATCATGAGCCCGGGCACGAGATAGAAGAACGCTTCCATGGCATCCCCCGAGGTCGTACGCCGACCCCGTTCGGCCGGCGTGGGAGGAACCTACCCACGCCGGCCGGGCCACGGACTCAAGAGAACCTCAGAACGTGACGTCCGAGCAGGCGTAGAACGCGTTGCCCGTGTCCGCGATCGTCCAGACGGCGACGATCACATGGTGACCGCTGAGCCCGGACGGCAGGGTGCCGCTGTGGGAGAGCGTGGCCGGGGGGCGCTGACCGTTGTAGGGGACGGTGAGGAAGGGGGTGGTGTTGAGGTCGGAGCGGGCCAGGTTGTGGTTCTGGTTCCAGCCCTGCCGGGTGACGTAGTACTTGAAGTCGGTCGTGGCGTGCATGGCCGTGAACTGCCAGCGGAAGGTGTAGCTCTGACCGCCCGTCACCCTGGTGGTGGGCCAGGCGCCGCCGGACGGGGTCTTCGGCTTGTCGAGCTGGGAGAAGCGGGCGTTGCCGCCGGAACAGATCGAACCGTCGGCGGGCCCCGCGGCCGGGAAGCCCTTGGGACCCTCGACGCTCTGCGGCTCGTACTGGATGTCGCCGCAGTTCGTCACCGTGCCGTTGGCGCAGAGCTTCTGCCTGCTGATGGGGAGGTCGGTGTAGCCGTGGCTGCTCGCGCTGCCGGCCGAGAGCACGAAGGCCCCGGCCGTGGTGAGCCCGAGCGCGGCGGCGTACCACTTGGTCTTTCCGCGCATGCTGCCGCTCCTGGAGACGTGGGGGAAGTTCCGTGAGACGTGCAGGTCTAGACCAAGCCCCAGATTATTGCCGTACCTTGAGCATGTCCATACCAATGCTGGGTGGGGTTACGGCCCATAGCGGCTGCCGTCGTCCGGCGGACCGGTCACGGCCCCTGGTCCCCGCGCCCCGCGCAGAACGCCACCGTGAGGTCCTTCACCAGGGCCTTGCGTTCGTAGTCGTCCAGCTCCACCAGCCCCCGCACGGTCAGCCGGGTCACCGTGTCCTCCACCGAGTCGACGACCGACGCGAGCATGCCGGCCCGCTGCTGGGCGTCCAGCGCGGCGATCCGGCGGCGGTTCATCGCGGCGGCGACCTCGGGCGCGTACTCGGTGCGCACCGGCCGGACGGAGAACACCTCGAGCCCGACCGGTGCCGCGTCCGCCGCGACCAGCCGGGTCAGCGTGTCCCCGGCCGCCTCGGCCGAGCCCCGCGTGCCGCCCGGCAGCTCCACCGGCACCCGCGCCAGCCCCGCCTCCACGCACTCGCGCAGATAGGTCTCGTGGTCCTCGACGCCCAGCACCGCCCGCGCGGTGTCCCGCACCCGCCACACCACCAGCACGGCCACCCTGAGCGCGACCCCGTTCCCGTCGGCCGCCGGGATCGGCTCGCTCCGCCAATGCCGCAGCCGTACATCCACCCGGCGGCGCAGCAGCAGCGGGTTGACCCACATCAGCCCGGTACGCCGGACCGTCCCCCGGTACCGCCCGAACAGACCGAGCACCCAGGCCCGCCCGGTCCGCCCCCGGGCGAGCCCACCGAAACCGAACAGCCCGAGAGCACCGGCCCCCGCGTAGGCGGCCCACTCGACGGGCCCGAGCCCCGCCCCCGCGTGCGCCGGAAGCCGCAGCGCCTCCATCGCGAGCGGCGGCACGACCCCCGCCCACCAGGAGGTCACCGCGCACCCGGCCACCCCGCACGCCCCGGCGAGCAGCCCCACCACCCCGGGCAGCACCCTCGCCCGCCGCTCGACCAGTTCGGGGTCGACCTGGACCGCGGGACGAGCCTTCGTCGGAAGGGGGCGTCGCAGGCGCGGCTGCTCGCCGGTGCCCTGCCGACGGCCGACGACCGCCGGTCGGGCCGGGACCGGCGCCGGGTCGGGGTCGTCGCGGAAGAGCAGATGGACGGGGATCTCCATGGTCGACTCGTTCTGGATGAGCCGGCCGGGTCTGGCCGGTCCCTCGGACTCGGGTGTCTGTGAAGTGGTCGTCGTGCTCATGCGTGCCTCCAGCCTCCGCGCCAGATGCGTCATGACAGTGGGTTGGTTCGATCGGTTGCCCTCGAGGGGAAGCGGCTGCGCCCCGAGAAGAACCCGTTGCCCTACGGGACTTACGAGAAGAGCCGCCGCCAGGTCTCCGGCCCCGGATAGCCGTCCGCCGCGCCGCCCCGCCAGCCCTGGGCGCGCTGGAAGGCCTCGACGTTACGGCGGTCCGCCTCGCCCCAGCGCGGACCGGGACCGGTCGTGTAGTACTTGCTGAACCCTTTCTTCACCAGCTGCCGGCCGAGCTGGGTGACGTACTTGTTGTCCGCCCCGGGCCGGAACATCCCGCGCCCGGGATAGCCGGGCACTCCGTGGGAGGCGGGCGCGCCGGGTGCGCCGGCCGCCCCGCCGGTCACCGTCCCGCCGCCCGTGACCCCACCGGTCGCCGTGCCACCCGTGGCGATGCCGCCCGTGGCCGCCGGGATGTCCTTGCCCTTGCCGGTCACCAGCATGTCCCAGGTCTGCGGTCCCGGCAGTCCGTCGGCGTCCGCGCCCGTCCAGCCCTGGGCCAGCTGGAAGGCGACGGTGGCCCGCAGATCCGCCTCCGACCAGCGCGGCCCCGGACCGGTGGCGTAGAACCGGGCGCCGCCGCGCGCCACGAGCATCTGCCCCAGCCGGGTGACGTAGGGGTTGTCCGAGCCCGGCCCGAAGAACGCGGCCCCGGGAAACGCGGTGGCACTTCCCCCGGCGGCCGGCGCACTCGGGGTGCTGGGCCTGCTCGGCGTACTGGGCGTGCTCGGTGTGCTGGGCGTAGTGGGTGTGCTCTGCGTCGGGCCCGCCGCGTCCGCCCCCAGCCCCTTGTACCGGTAGGGCACGTACTGGTCCGAGTGGCTCCAGTAGGCGTACGGCGTGGCCTGGCGGCGGGCGCCCGGGGGAGTCTCCTCGTAGGCGATGTAGTAGGTGTGGGTGTAGTCCGTCCAGCCGCCGAAAATGACGACGTGCGAGCCTTTCTCGGGGTTGGCGGGATTGTGGAACAGCAGAATGTCGCCGGGCTGCAGATCCTCCTTGGAAATGCGCACCCCGTACTTGTCGAGGCTGCCGGTCCATTCGTTCCCGGGCAGTCCCCAGGCCATGGAGACGAAGCCGGAGCAGTCCTGCCGGTAACCGTCCGTCCAGTAGTCGTCCATGCTGTACGGCACCTCGGCCGCGACCCAGGTCTTGGCCCGGTTGATGATCTCCGTACGGGTGGTGGTGGGCACCCCTACGGCGCTCTGCGGGCGCGCGGGCCTGCCCCCCGGGCCGTGCAAGGGGGCCTTGCTCCCCTGCGGGGTCTGGGGTTCGTCACCTGCGGGGACGCCGGGACCAGGGGGTACGTGTTCAGCCGCGACCGCCGGTGCCGCGTGCCCGGCGCCGAGGGCGGCGGAGGCGGCGGCGACGATCACGAAGGGGCGGGCTGCCGGATGCCGGGCCGTCCGCGCCGACGTCGAGTGCCGCAGGGCCGCGCGCCGGTGGGCGCATCCGGGGCAGTCGCAGTCGCTCGCGGGATCGAATTCCTCGAATACCGGAGTCTCCATGCGATTCCCCTCACACCCGGGACGGAAATGACCGCGTTCATGCACATCGATCAGTTTCCCAACTGTCTTCCGGACGCGCATTCTGACGGTCCGAATGACGTACGGCCCCGCCCGCGCCCGACCGGGGTGGTCTGGAGCACCCTCCGGGGTCCGGTAGAGTTACGACGTCAGCAGGCGCCGCTAGCTCAGTTGGTTAGAGCAGCTGACTCTTAATCAGCGGGTCCGGGGTTCGAGTCCCTGGCGGCGCACAGACAGGGAAGGCCCCTCGCAGACGCGGGGGGCCTTCGCCAATGAGGCGGGTCCTCACCAGTAGCCCATTCTCACCCGGGCAGCAGGAACGGCTGGGGGTCCGGGGGTTATCCCCCGCGGCAATGCAGCATCAGCGGGTCCGGGGTTCGAGTCCCTGGCGGCGCACAGACAGGGAAGGCCCCTCGCAGACGCGGGGGGCCTTCGCCAATGAGGCGGGCCCTCGCCAGTACCCGATTCTCACCCGGGCAGCAGGAACGGCTGGGGGTCCGGGGGTTATCCCCCGGGGCAATGCAGCATCAGCGGGTCCGGGGTTCGAGTCCCTGGCGGCGCACGATGTCGATGGCGAGGCATGTTCGCGGAAAGCGCGAACCGCCTCGCCATCGTCGTTTTACGCGCGGCGTGGGCCCGGCCGGGGGGGGGGGCGCCCCC
>NZ_JBEXPK010000018.1:0-185403 GCF_040612015.1 Streptomyces sp. NPDC006476
ACAGCGGGGTCGGCCACTCCTTCCAGTCCGTCAACTACCCGACCAAGTACATCCGCCACTACAACTACACGGTCTACATCGCCAGCAACGGCGGTTCCAACGCCTGGGACTCCGCATCCTCATGGGCCCAGGACACCAGCTGGCTCACCGCCTCCCCCTGGAGCTGACGGCTAACGTCCCGCTCTGAACACCCCGGCGAGCACGGCAGCCCTACACAACCTCAGGGAAGCCGTGCTCGCTCCCTTGCTCCCTTGCTCCCACGGAAGGGGATGCGATCAGAGGGTCAGTACGACACGCTCGTGCATCTGACCGCCTTCGAGCACACGGTGCGCCTCGCTGGCGTCCTGCATGCGCATGGTTGTGTACTCCCGCAGCCGGAGCCGCCCCCGCGCCAGCATGGACATGGTGTCCTCCAGCGCGTGAGGAGCCCGCTGCGGACTGGGATGTGACAGTGTGACACCGAAGTCCGCCGCAGCGGGGTCGGACAAGGTCATGACGCGGTCGGCGGTTCCGGTCAACGCGATGGCGTCCGCCAGCACTCCCTTGCCCGACGCGTCGAACGCGAAGTCGACAGCCCCGACACTCCGGACCGTGTCCACCAGCTCCGCGCCGTAGCGTACGGGCGTGGCACCCAGGGATGTGACCAGTGCATCGTCCCGCGCGCCTACGGCACTGATCACCTTAATGCCCTGAGCGACAGCCAACTGCGTTGCGATCAAGCCGACGGCCCCGCCCCCACCGAGCACGAGCAGTGTGTCGCCCGCCTTCACCGCCAGCTGCCGCAGAACCCCCGCTGCGGCCTCCGCTGAGGCCGGCAGGGAGGCTGCGGCCGCCCACGCGACGGAAGGTGGCTTGTGGACCCACATCGAGGCAAGCGCGTATTCAGCGTATCCGCCAAGGTCGAAAAGCAGTGCCGCCACTTCTTCGCCGATCTGCGTTCCGTCGACTCCGGGTCCGACCGCGTCGACCGTGCCGGCCACCTCGAAGCCGAGTACGGCGTTGCGGCGTAGCGAAAAGGCTTTGAGCCGGCCCGACCGCAGGGCGAGGTCGGTCGGGCCGATGCCCGCGGCTTTCACCTTCACCCTGATCTGCCCCTCGCCGGGCTCGGGAAGCGGGACGTCAGCCCATCGCAGCACGTCAGGACTGCCGAAGTCGTTCAATATAATCGCTTTTGGCATGTTTCCTCCGTCGAGAAGTTCATGAGTTGGTGCAATTCCGTTGGCGGGACGGAGCTATGCGGGATGCGCGACGGGCAGCAGGCCGAGTTCCAGGAGGCTTTCGGCGGTGGCGGCGACAGTGTCGTCGCTGGTGCGGGGGCTCCAGTTGAGGACGGTGCGGGCCTTGTCGTTGCTCACATGTCGGACCTTGCCGAGGTTGGGTAGCACGCCCTTCAGCGCCGGGTTGGCCTCGGCGGCCTTGCGTACCACCTCGTCCGGAAGCTCCGTGGTCGGGACCGCACCGGCGGCGTCGCCGAGCCGGTCGCGGATGGCGAGTGCGATCTGGTGCAGCGAGACGGCGTCGCCGGCGGCGGCGATGAAGCGTTCGCCGGCTGCCCTGGGGTCGGTCATGGCCTTGAGGTGCAGGTCGGCCGCGTCCCGGACATCGACGACGGCGAAGTACAGGCGGGGTACGCCGGGCATGGTGCCGCTGAACAGGCCGGTGATCATGTTGATCGAGGAGGAGTGGTCGCTGCCGACGACGGGGCCGAAGATGCCGACGGGGGCGATGGTGGCGAGCTGGAGCCCGTTGCCCTCGTGCTCGACGAAGTCCCAGGCGGCTCGCTCGGCCAGCGCCTTGGACCTGATGTAGGCGGGGATGTCGCTGTCCGGGTCGGTCCAGTCGTCCTCGGTGAAGGGCCGTTTCGTGGCCGGCCTGCCGTAGCCGACGGCGGCGAACGAGGAGGTGACCACCACGCGTTCGACCCCCGCGTCGCGGGCGGCACGCAGCACGCGCAGCGTGCCTTGACGGGCCGGGACGATCAGATCGTCCTCGTGGTCGGGCTCGCCGCCCGGGAAGGGGGAGGCGGTGTGCAGCACGTAGCGGCAGCCCGCCACCGCCCGGGCCCACCCCTCATCCGCGGTCAGGTCCGCCACCACGAACACGAGCCGCTCACCCGCGTCCACGCCCATGGCCTCCACGTCCCTGCGGACTTGCGCCTCGCGGCTGGCGGTCCGCACCGTGGTGCGGACCTGGTAGCCCTCACCAAGTGCCTGGGCGATCACACGGGAGCCCAGGAACCCGGAGCCTCCAGTGACCAGGACGGTATCGGTCGAAGTGCTGCTCATGGCCGGCCAACTTCCTTTGTCTTCTCGTCCTTGTACTGGCCTGTCCAGGGGACGCCGGCCAGATGAGGAAAGGGATCAGCTGCGGCTAACTGGTCAGCGCCGGCAACAGCACGGCGTCCATGACCGCGATGAGCTGGTCGGCGTCGGCCTCGGTGCCCGTGAAGAGCTTCTCCACGAAGACGGTGCCCATCAGGAACATCTCGGAGTGCGCCAGAGCCGGATTGTCGGGACGGATCGTTCCGCGCTCGACGTGCCGGGCCAGGATGGTACGCAGCGCGTCGAGGTAGGGGGCGAACAGGACGTCCCGCAGTGCCTGGGCGAGGGCCGGGTCGGACATGATGGCCTGCCAGATTCCCAGCGTCGGGGCGCCCTTGGGGTGCGGTGCAGGCATCATGCGGGCCAGCGCCACCAGGTCATCGCGGAGGCTGCCGGCGTCGATGTGCGGCAGCGGCGGGTACTTGCGCGCCATCATCGCCGTGATCACCAGCTTGGGCTTGTTCTCCCACTGCCGGTACAGCGTGGCCGTACTCGCCTGCGTCCGCCTGGCCACCTCGTCCACGGTCGCCTGCTCGTAGCCGACCTCCGCGACCAGGTCGAAGGTGACGTCGAGGATCTCGCGCTCGCGCTCCTGTGTCAGCCGTTTGCGCCGGTTGGAGGCCGGTACCTGCCTAGTCATCAGTGATTCCCGTCGTCCAAGTCGCCGGCCCGTGCCGCGGATCGAAAACGCACTTTCGACAATACGTTTTCGATAAGTGGCTGGCAAGTGTGACGCGTCGCGCAGTGAGTCGGCAGGGCGGTCTCGGTCTGCCGATCCTGCGGGCAGTCCCGCCAGGCAAGGGTCACGTCTGCCGAAGTGGTGTTGTCTTGCCGTAAACCCCCGCTCGGCGACAGGGGCCGCACTTCGCCAATGGCCCGGGTGATGGTCCCTGCACGAGCTCGTTGCTTACTGCCTGTCGGCGCGTCAGGCCGATGAGTTCGCTGGTTGGCTGGAGTCTTCCTTGTGACATGGCCGCCCCGTCTTCGGACAGGAAGCGGTGAGGGTCGTTTTCACGGAGGAGAGATGGAGCCCAGGATGCTCAGTCCGATTCGGCTGTACATGTCGATGTCGCTCGACGGCTACATCGCCGGCCCGGATGATCGGCCGGGTCAGGAACTCGGGCGTGCCGGTGGACGGCTCTTCAACTGGCTCGACGAGCGCGAATCCGACGGACCGAGCGGTCAGGTCTATCGCGAAGCGCAGGCGACCGGTGCGGTGATCTCCGGTCGTCGCACCTTTGAACTCGCCGGGCGCTGGCAGGGCGATCATCATGACGGGGTGCCGATCTTCGTCCTCACCCACCAGGTGGATGATGGGGATGTACCGCCTGGGCATGCACGTTTCGTCACCGATGTCGAGGAGTGCGCCCGCCGGGCTCGCGCGGCTGCGGGAGACCGGCCGGTCATGGTCCATGGGGCGGGGGCGGCCCAAGCCCTGCTGCGAGCCGGGCAGATGGATGAGATGGAGATCCACCTGGTTCCGGTGCTCCTCGGGGACGGCCGACGACTTTTCGACCACCTCGGTGGTGATCACATCGAACTCGACCTCGTCCGACGACTCGAGGACACCGACGTCACCCACCTTCGCTACCGGGTACGCCGACCCGGGGAGAACGCATGAAGACGCTCTTCGTCTCCTACCGTGTCACCGATCTGGACCGCTCGCTCGACTTCTACACCGCCGTGGGCTACGGCGAGTTGGGCAGGGTCGAGGTCGGCGACGGGGCTCGTCTCGTGATCCTCAAGTTCCCCGACGAACCGGTGGCCTCACTCGAACTGGTCCACCGCCCCGGCGGCGGACCGGTCGACGTGGGCAGCGGTTTCGAGCACCTCGCGATCCAGGTGGAGAGTCTCGCGGCCACCCGGGAGCGGCTCATCGAGGCCGGCCTGCAGCCGGGACTTGTCCAGTACCCGGGCGGCCCTCACGGCCCGATGACGTCGTGGCTCACGGACCCGGATGGCTACCAGCTCGAGCTGGTGGAGTGGCCGTCCGGACATCCCGACGGGATCACCGCAGCAGATTTCTCCTGAAGTGGTTCCGGTGAGCGGAGTGGGGCCGGTGGGGCCGCACTCCTCGGCGCCGATCCGGCACGCCGCCAGGACCAACGCCGCACTCGATAGCTGGCGTTCCCTGCCGAGGTCCACCATTTCGATGCTCGTCGAAAAGTTGGACCGTGCGCTTCAGCGCTTGGAGAGTGGTGCTCGCGGCAGAGGCGCGGTGCGGTCTGTCGATATCGGCGGTCTTTTCGTGCGTTTCCTGTAGATGTCCTCACTGCTGATGCCTTTGTGCTGCCTGCGATGGGTGGCCCATGCCGGTGTGGAGGAGACAGCACGCTGGGAGAACGGACAGGGGAGTGGACAGCATCTTCTTGGGTGAGGGCCGTTCCATCGGCGGGTTCCTTCGCGAACGCTGGATCGAGATGTGCGACGGGCTTGGTCTGCCGCGGTCAACGAGCGGGCCTGTGACGGACCAGGTCCAGGATCTTCTGCGGCCATGGGCTGACCTGCCCGTCGGGCAGGAAAGCCCCTTCCCCTCGTACGTCGCCGAGGACGGCTTCCCCGCCGAGATGTCCGTGAAGTGGTCCCGGGGGAGACCTGAACTGCGCATCCTGTTCGAGACACTGGGCGCCTCCAGGCCCATCACCGCGGTTTCCAACCAGGCCGCCGCGGTGGCGCTGACGGACCGTTTGGCCGCCGAGCCGGCGGTTGGTCTGGACCGTTACGGGAAGGTGGCCGGTGTGTTCATGCCGGGCACCGGCCAAGGGGCAGTGCCCGTGCCCGTGTGGCACTCCCTGGCCTGGCGACCAGGGCACCCCCCGGCCTTCAAGATTTATTTCGGCCTGTACGCCGTGCCGATGCCGGAACGTTACTCCCTGGTGGGTGAGGCGATGGAACGCCTCGCGATGGGTACCGCGTGGGCCGACACCTGTGCACGGGTGGCCCGAGGGACACAGATGGACGGAGTCGAGCGCGAACTGGAGTTCTTCGCCCTCGACCTGGACTCCAGCGCCCGGTCCCGAGCCAAGGTCTACTACCGCAACCACACCAGCAGCGTCGCGGCCTTGGAACAGATGGCCGCGCTCGCCCGGGCCCATGATCCGCACAGAGCCCGCTCGGCTTTCCGGACGTTGCTCGGCACGGACCCCGAAGCCGCCGGCAAAGCCCCGCTGACCTGCTTGGCCTTCCGGCCCGACGCCCTCCGTGCCGACGAGTCGACCACCTACTTCCGGGTGTCCAGTTTCACCGGATCCGACGCGGAAGCCGCGGCCAGGATCGGGGCGCTGATGGTGCACGAAGGCCTTGACCCGCAACGTCACCGCGCCCTGCTGCACGCCGTGGCGCCGCGGCCTCTGAGCCAGAGCAGGGGCCTGCAGGAACTGGTCAGCTACCGCTCGCTCGGTCACGACGGCGACGTATGTGTCTACTTCAGGTTTCCGCTCTACCCTCAGCCGGCCGCACAGCCCAGCCCGTCGCAACGACCACCGCGCACAACCCTCCAGGAGGACGCCTCCCGATGACCACCATGCCCGCGCCTCTACGGGAAGTCGCCGACAGGAACGAACAGCACGTCCGCGCATACCGCTGCAGCGACCTGATTCTCCTGCTGGAGAACCCCGCGACACCGGCAGCCACCAAGGACGCCGTGCTGACACACCTGGCACCGTGGTCGGAGGCGTTCCAGCGCATGATCAGTGTCCGGGCCGAGTTCGAGACCGACCCCCAACTCAAGGAACTCGCTGTACAACACCGACAAGAGGAGATCGGCCACGATGACATCCTGGCCGACAGCCACCCCACCGGCCGGACGGCCGGATGGGACCCCGTCGTCGAAGCCGGAGCCGCCTGGTTCGTCGAGCAGTTCCGCACCCTGCCCGGGTTGCACCGCGTGGTCCTCGCCCACCTCGTACTGGAGGCCGGCAGCCTCACCTTCAGCAACGCAGGCTCCCTGGCGTTCCCCGGCAACGCCTACTTCGCCCTGCACGACGAAGCGGACCAGGAGCACATCGAGATGGGCTACCGGCTGCTCGCCGAGCGCCAGGAGTGGCAGCTCGGTGATGTCACCGAACTCCTCGACCACGCCTGGCAGATCATCACCATGGTCTCCGACCGGATCGCCGAACTCGCGCGCCGCGACACCACCGCCCCGGTATGAGCATGTTTCCCCAGGAGGCCCTTGACTCCGGCTCTGCCGCCACGATCGCCGAGAGTTGCGCGAAGGAGTTCCGGCGAACCCTTGCCGACCGCCTCATCGCGGCCTACGCCCTGGGAAGCCTCGCGCACGGAGGGTTCGCACCCGCCGTCAGCGACATCGACCTCGGACTCGTCCTGACCGACCGCCGACACGACGACGACCGGATCATCCGCCATGTCACCCACGAGCTCCAGGCGAGGGACGGCGCCCACAAACGCCTGTCGGTGTTCTGGAGCTCGCTGCCGGCCCTGCGCGCGAACCGGGACGACGGCAGGTTCCCGGCTGTCGACCGGCTCGACCTCAAGAACAGCGGCTTGCTGCTCATGGGTGAGGACATACGTCAGGAGGTGGAACAACCCGGCACCGCCGCGCTGGTGACCGACAGCGTCCGCTTCGCGCTGCAGACGCTCGCCACAGGCCCCGTCCTGGCCGAGTTCCACGACCCCGCGCGCCTGGCGGGCGACATCAGACGGTTCACCAAGGCGGTTCTGCTCCCTCTCCGATTCCTCTACACCGCCGCCACCGGGGATCCCGGATCCACCGACGACGCCATCCACCATCACCTCGCCCATCCCTCACCGGTCGCCGGCGAACTCGTCCGCGCCGCGACGCGCGCACGCCACGGACAGCCGGGTCCGGCAGAGCACCTCACCGAACTCCTCCATGCCGACCTTGTCCCCCTCTACCTCCACTACATCGACAGCTGCCTCCCCAGACTGACGCCCGCGGACACCGACCTGTCCAACGGCCTCACCCTCTGGCGGACACGACTTCTGGACGGGAACAACTCGCAGCCGGCACACCGCCCTCCAGAGAGCGACCTGCCCCATCGGGCCCTTTGAGACGCAGCGGGCACTGGAACAGCGCCGCTCGGCTCCGGCGTCCTGGCAGCCTGCATTGCGCCTAATCCGGGTCGAGGACGGCCCGGAGGGCCGGGGCGAGGCCGCGTTCGATCTCGTCCGGCGTCAGGGTGGTCACTGCGGGGAGCCGCAGGAGGTAGCGGGTGAGTCCGAGGCCGAGGAGCTGTGCGGAGACCAGGCCGGCACGGCGTGCGGCGAGTTCCGGGCCGAGGGCGGCGGTCAGGGCAGGCGGCGCACCGCTCCTGCAGGGCACGCAGCAGGGCTCGGGGCCGCAGGCGTGCACGAACGTGCCCGTCCGCGGTTCACCGAGGAAGTCCGTGAGATCCAGCAGACCGAACTCGTCCTGCGGGCGGACGAGGACGCGTTTTCCGTAGGGGGCCAGGCGGTCGAGGAACGCCATCGAGCTCCTGGTGCGGCCGCCGTAGAGCAGACGCCAGTCGCACCCCTCGGCGTCCGCCGCCTCGATCATGGGCAGGAGGGGCGTGATGCCGACGCCGCCCGCGATGAACAGATGGCGTTGCGCCGGCCGCAGCGGAAAGTTGTTCCGTGGGCCGCGCACCCGTACCTCGGTCCCCTTCCTGAGGTGCTCGTGGACGTAGGCCGAACCGCCCCGGCCGTGCGGTTCACGCAACACGGCGATCTGCCAGGCGTCACGGTCGGCCGGACGTCCACACAGGGAGTACTGACGGATCAGAGTGCTGTCCAGGAGACAGGTCGATATGGGCTCCCGGGGTCCACGGGGGCAGCGGCCCGCCGTCGGGGCGGCGCAGGGTGAGGCAGACGACACCGTCGGCGGCGTCGGTGCGGTCCGCCACGACGAGGGTCGCCTGGTCGGGGGCAGGAGGTCGGTCATGGTCGTCAGCTCAGTCTCGTACTCGATGGGTGGGAAGGGCTGTCAGACCTGCGGTGGGACGCGCAGCAGCAGTGCGTCGCCCTGGCCGCCGCCCCCGCACAGGGCCGCCGCACCCGTGCCGCCGCCGCGTCGCCGCAGTTCCATGGCGAGGGTCAGCACCAGCCGGGCGCCGGTCATGCCCACGGGATGGCCCAGGGCGATGGCTCCGCCGTTGACGTTCACCTTCTCCGGCGGAACGTCGAGCTCCCGGACGGACGCCAGGGCCACCCCGGCGAACGCCTCGTTGATCTCCAGCAGGTCCAGGTCGGTGGTCTTGAGCCGGCCGTCGCGGGCGAGCGTGTCCCGGACCGCCCCGGCAGGCTGGACGAGCAGCGAGGGATCGGGACCCGCGACGAGGGAAGGAACCGCTCCATGCGAGAGCCGCTCAGCTACGAGATCGCCCACGGTGCCGCGCTTGCCGCTCTGGAAGCGGGAAGAGCCGAGGGGTACAAGGTGTGCGCCGTCGTGGTCAACCGCAGTGGCGTCACGAAGGTCCTGCTCAGTGATGACGGCGTCGGCCTTCTCGGTGTGGAGACCGCGCGACGCAAGGCCTACACCTCCGCCGTCAGCGGTGTCCCGACGGCCAAGTTCGCGGCCTTCGCCGCGTCCCCTCAGATGCGGGTGGCGCCTCCCCACCTGGTCGACTCCAACCTCCTGCCGGTCGCCGGCGGCGTGCCGATCGTGACGGCCGACGGGGAGGTCATCGGCGCCATCGGGGTGGGCGGCGCGGACGACACCACGGACGACCGGATCGCGAACCAGGCGGGCGACGCGGTCGCGAAGATCGTGGCGTAGGGCTCCTGCCCGAACGCCGTGCGCGCCCCGGGCCCCTCGTTCTCAGGCCGCCGTCCGGATGACTCCCACCGTGCGCACCAGGTGCGGCTCGGAGCGGTCGGCACGGTGGGCGACGGCCAGCTCCACGCGTGCGTCGGCCCCGGTCAGTGGCACGTAGGCGACACCGTCGAGCGCCAGCGCCGTCACCGGTTCGGGCACGACGGCGACGCCGAGGCCACCGGCCACGAGCGTGACCAGCGTCGAGGTCTCGCCGACCTCGTGACGCAGGTGCGGCTCGACACCGGCGTCCCGCAGGAGACCCAGCACGACGTCGTACATCACGGAGCGGCGGTCGGCGGAGTGCACGATCAGGTCGGCGCCGGCGAGATCCGTCACGCGCAGGCGTTTCCGGCGCGCGAGGGGGTGCTCGACCGGTACGGCCACCACCAGCCGGTCCCTGCGCAGGGTGTGCACGGTCAGGGAGAGGTCGGCCGCCGGCGGACGCAGCAGCGCCACGTCGATCGCGCCGGTGCGCAGCGCCTCCACCTGGTCCGGTGCGAGCATCTCGCCGCGGAAGGAGAAGTCGACACCGGGCAGTTCCTTCGTGAGTCGGCGCGAGAGCGCGGGCAGGAGGCTGTACGTCGCCGAGCCCACGCACCCGATCGCGAGGTGCCCGACCGAACCGGCGGCGACGAGCCGTGCGTGCTGGGCGGCCTCGTCGACATCGGCGAGGATGCCGCGCGCCCGCTGGAGATAGGCCCGGCCGGCCTCGGTCAGGTCGACACGGCGCGTGGTGCGGTGCAGCAACTCGACGCCGAGCTCGGCCTCCAGCTGCCGGATCTGCTGGGACAGCGGGGGCTGCGCCATGTGGAGCCGCTCGGCGGCACGGCCGAAGTGCCGTTCCTCGGCCACCGCCACGAAGTACCGGAGATGACGCAGATCCATATCTCACTCATATCAATCGGCTCGGATATGCGTACTTCAGAATATCGCGGCCCAGGACTAGCGTCACTGACATGAGCGCTTTCATCTATGCCGCGACCCGGACGCCGTTCGGCCGCTTCAACGGCGCGCTGGCCGGCGTCCGCCCGGACGACCTCGCCGCCGCCGCGATCACCTCGACGCTCGCCAGGGTCCCGGGTCTCGACCCCGCCGCGATCGGCGACGTGGTGTGGGGCAACGCCAACGGCGCCGGTGAGGAGAACCGCAACGTCGGCCGCATGGCCGCGCTGCTCGCCGGCCTCCCGGTCAGTGTGCCCGGCACCACGGTCAACCGGCTGTGCGGATCGAGCCTCGACGCGGCGATGACCGCCAGCCGCACCATCGAGTCCGGCGATGCCGAGGTGGTCCTCACCGGGGGCGTGGAATCGATGACGCGCGCACCCTGGGTGCTGCCCAAGTCGGCGAAACCGTTCCCGGCGGGCGACGTCACCGCTGTCTCGACCACGCTGGGCTGGCGGCTGATCAACCCGAGGATGCCCAAGGAGTGGACGGTCAGCCTCGGCGAATCCAACGAGCAACTCCGCGAACGGTTCGGGATCTCCCGGGAGCGCCAGGACGAGTTCGCCGCCCGCTCCCACCAACTCGCTCACGCCGCTTGGGAGTCGGGCTTCTACGACGATCTGGTGGCGCCGGTCGACGGCGTCGACCTCACGCGCGACGAGGGCATCCGGCCCGGCTCCACACCGCAGGTGCTGGCGGGCCTCAAGCCGGTCTTCCGCACACCGGAGCAGGGCGGCACCATCACCGCGGGCAACGCCAGCCCGCTCAACGACGGCGCGTCCGCGGTGCTGCTGGGCAGTGAGAAGGCCGCCGCCGCGATCGGCACCGATCCCCTCGCCCGTATCGCCGGCCGCGGCGTGATGGCGCTGGAGCCGCAGTCCTTCGGCTACGCCCCGGTCGAGGCCGCCAACCGTGCGCTGGCCCGCGCCGGGATCGGCTGGGACCAGGTTGGCGCGGTCGAGCTGAACGAGGCCTTCGCCGTGCAGTCGCTCGCCTGCCTGGACGCCTGGAAGATCGACCCCGCCATCGTCAACCAGAAGGGCGGCGCCATCGCGATCGGCCACCCGCTGGGCGCCTCGGGCGGCCGCATCCTCGCCACGCTGGCCAAGGTGCTGCGCGAGACGCGGCAGCGCTACGGCGTCGCCGCGATCTGCATCGGAGTCGGCCAGGGCCTGGCCGTCGTCCTGGAGAACTGCGCTGCCACGGAGGCGGCCCAGTGAGCCGGGCGGAGCTGGTCGACAACGCCGACGCGGCGGTCGCCGGGATCGAGGACGGGTCCACCGTGCTGGTCGGCGGCTTCGGGCTGGCCGGCATGCCGTTCGACCTGATCGACGCGCTCATCCGCCAGGGCGCCAAGGACCTCACCATCGTGTCCAACAACGCCGGCAACGGCGACGTCGGCCTGGCCGCGCTGCTCGCCGCGGGCCGGGTGCGCAAGGTGCTCTGCTCCTTTCCGCGCCAGGCCGACTCCTGGGTCTTCGACGACCTCTACCGAGCGGGGAAGATCGAGCTGGAGGTCGTCCCGCAGGGCAATCTCGCCGAGCGGATGCGCGCGGCCGGTGCCGGCATCGGTGCCTTCTACTGCCCGACCGCGGTCGGCACGCCGCTGGCCGAGGGCAAGGAGGTGCGGGAGATCGACGGCCGTACGTACCTGCTGGAGTACCCGATCAAGGGCGACTACGCGCTGATCGGCGCGCATGTCGCGGACACCCTGGGCAACCTCGTCTACCGCAAGACCGCCCGCAACTTCGGACCCGTCATGGCCACGGCCGCCACGACGACCATCGTCCAGGTCGAGCAGGTCGTCGAGGCCGGGAAGCTCGACCCCGAGGCCGTCGTCACCCCGTCCATCTACGTCGACCGGATCGTCCAGGTGACGGCCCGTCACTACACCGTCCAGGGGGCACGATGACCACCACGACCATCGATCACCGCCTCTCGATGGACGAACTGGCCGCCGTCATCGCCCGCGACATCCCGGCCGGTTCCTTCGTCAACCTCGGCATCGGGCAGCCCACCAAGATCGCCGATCATCTGCCGGCCGACTCCGGGGTGGTGCTGCACACCGAGAACGGCATGCTCAACATGGGCCCCAAGGCCGAGGGTGACGCGGTCGACCCCGACCTCACCAATGCCGGTAAGGTCCCGGTCACCGAACTGCCGGGCGCGGCCTACTTCCACCACGCCGACTCCTTCGCCATGATGCGCGGCGGACACCTCGACGTCTGCGTCCTCGGCGCCTACCAGGTCGCCTTCAACGGCGACCTCGCCAACTGGCACACCGGCAAGCCCGACGACATCCCCGCCGTCGGCGGCGCCATGGACCTCGCCATCGGCGCCAAGGACGTCTACGTGATGATGACCCTCTTCACCCGCTCCGGCGAGCCCAAACTCGTACCGCGGTGCACCTACCCCCTCACCGGCGTCGGCTGCGTCAGCCGCGTCTACACCGACCACGGCGTCTTCGACGTCGGCAGCGAAGGCGTACGGATCAGGGAGACGTACGGCATCGGCGCCGACGAACTCGCGGAGCGATGCGGCATCACGCTCCCGTAGTTTCCCCGCGCAGCCGCGCTGTCTGTCGATGGCCTCGCCGCCCCCGACGGGGGCCGAGGCCATCGACGCATCCCGCTACTTGCCGTCGGCGATCTCGATGTAGGTGTTGCCTGACCGGGCGGTGGTCGTAGGTGCCGGTGACGGCGGGCGCTGCCTTCGTAGCCGGGGCCTGGACCAGCAGTTCCTGGTTCTTGGCGTAGACACATGCAGCAGGCGGACCGCCTCGCGAGGGCGGAGGCCCTGGCCGGTCCGGTCGTGGAGGGGCTGCTGGCGACAAGAGGGTGAGCCCGCCTGGAACCCGCCCGACTTGACCTGCCGTTCAGCTCCGCCCTACGGATTCTTCGTCTCCGTGCGGCGCTCGCTGCCGATGTACCCGATCTCTGCTCGGAGGCCTTCCTGAACCTGCCGCCCATGGTCATGCCCGACTTCGTCCGGTCAGGCGGCCGGGGCGGTGAGGACGGCCTTGGCAGCCAGCTGGAGATTCCGGATCATCGGATTCGGGTCGCCCTTGCGGCTGGCCAGGACGACCTGGCTGGGGGGAGCGCCCTCGACCGGGACGGTGACGAGGTCGGGACGCAGTGAGCTGCGCCGGTCGCCGACCGGTAGCACGGCGATCGCCTCGCCACTCGCGACGAGTTCGAGCTTGTCCTCGTAGCTCTCGATCGGCGGTACGCCGGCCCCGAGGATCCGGTAGGAAGTCCAGCCCGCGGTCTCGAACGCGCACGGTGCCGCCTCTTCGCCGGCCAGTTCTTCCGCGGTCACCGACGCGCGGTCGGCCCAGGAATGGCCGCGCGGGACCACGAGCATCCGGGGCTCCTCGTACAGGGGGGTGGTGACCACGTCGTCGTCGGCGAGCGGCAGAGGGGTCCGCGCGATCAGGGCGTCGACGCGCTTGTCCGACAGTGCCCCGACCTCGCGGCAACTCAGATGCCGGGTGGCGATCTCGGCGTCCGGGTGCCGCAGGCGCAGTTCCCGTACGGCCGCAGTGATCACCAGGTCTTCGACGTAGCCGATGGCGATTCGTTCGGTCCGGGCTTGTTCACGCACGGCCAGCTCGGCCTCGCGTGCGGCGCGCAGCAGGGCCTGGGCCCGGGGGAGGAACGTCTGGCCGGCCTGAGTGAGCCGGGTGCCCTGTGGGGTGCGGTCCAGCAGGCGTGTGCCGAGATACTTCTCGAGCCGTTGGATCTGGCGGCTCAGCGCCGGTTGGGCCACGTGCAAGTCTGCGGCGGCCCTTCCGAAGTGCTGGTG
Source organism: Streptomyces sp. NPDC006476 (assembly GCF_040612015.1). Classification (NCBI taxonomy): domain Bacteria; kingdom Bacillati; phylum Actinomycetota; class Actinomycetes; order Kitasatosporales; family Streptomycetaceae; genus Streptomyces; species Streptomyces sp. NPDC006476. The sequence continues at coordinate 13,846 of NZ_JBEXPK010000018.1, forward strand.
TGCTGCCACCACAGTGAAGTAACGCACCAGCCGCAGTTCCAGGTCCTGTCCGAGATCGTTCACCCTTGCAGGGTACGCATCATTCCGTTTCGGAATGGCCGGGTTGCCGAACGGGTCTTGGACGGCCGTGCCGTCCCGAGGATTGACTGAAGGAGCAACGTTTCCCCGAGAAAGCGACAGGCGCGATGAAGGCGATCCAGTTCCATGAGGCGGGCGGGCCGGAAGTTCTGCGGTACGACGAGGTGCCGGTTCCCGAGATCGGCTCGGGCGAGGTACTCGTCCGGGTGCACGCGGTGGGCATCAACCCGCCGGACTGGTACCTGCGTGAGGGGATGAAGGTCATGCCGGCCGAGATGAGGCCGGCGCTTGAATTCCCCCTGATCCCGGGAACGGACATGTCGGGCGTGGTCGAGGCGGTCGCTGCGGACGTGGCGGGTTTCGCCGTCGGTGACGAGGTCTTCGGCATGCTGCGGTTCCCCGGATTCGACGGCCGGACGTACGCCGAGTACGTGGCCGCGCCGGCTTCGGACCTGGCGCACAAGCCGGCCGGTATCGACCACGTGCTGGCGGCCGGGGCGCCGATGGCCGTGCTGACGGCCTGGCAGTACCTCGTTGATCTCGGCCACGACGTGCCGTCTCCCTTCACCGGCAAGGTGCACCGGCCGGTGCCGATCACGCCGGGGATGACCGTGCTGGTCAACGGAGCCGCCGGTGGAGTGGGCCATTTCGCCGTACAGCTGGCGAAGTGGAAGGGTGCGCACGTCATCGCGGTGGCCTCGGGCCGGCACGAGCAGTTCCTGCGCAAGCTCGGCGCCGACGAGTTCATCGACTACACCACGACGCAGGCCGCGGACGTGGTCGGCGGCGTCGACCTCGTCGTCGACACCGTCGGTGGCCCGGACAGCTCACGCTTCCTGACCGTGCTCAAGCGCGGCGGCACCATGCTTCCGGTGTTCTTCGCCGAGTACGACCCGGAAGTGACGGCGCGTCTGGGCATCACCGTCTCCAACATTCAGGTGCGTTCCAACGGCCCCCAACTCGCCGAGATCGGGCGCTTGTTCGACGAGGGCGGGCTCCAGGTCGGGGTGGACAGCACCTACCCGCTGCCCGAGGCGGGCCGCGCACACACGCGCGCTGCGCAGGGCCACATCCAAGGCAAGATCGTGCTGACGGTGGTCCCGTGAGCGCCGAACCTCATCAGACGGTGGCGATCTGCACCCCTGCCCCGTCCCCGGGACGGAATCCTGCGCTGCTCGCACTCACGCACCATGAGATCCGGCACCCAGGTTGATTGACCTGGCGGCTGCCGACTCCCGGAAGTCGACGACGGCTTCGCCGTTGGTTCGTGCCCACTCGGTCAGCATCACGATCGGCTCCTGGAGTGTCTGGCCGAGCGCGGTCAGGCTGTACTCGACCCGTGGCGGCGCTTCGGCGTACACCTGCCGGTCGACCAGGCCGTTGCTCTGCAGGCGGCGAAGGGTCTGCGTCAGTACCTTGCGCGAGATCCCGCCGGACAGCGTGACGAGTTCGCTGTGTCTCTTGGGTCCGCCGGTGAGAGCGAACAGGACAACGACGGACCACTTGTTGGCGATGATCTCGATCGCCAGCCGTGCGGGGCAGTCGGCGAGGAACACCGTGCCCGCTTCCAGGTCCTTTGCCGCGCTCGCCAGGTCGGCTACGGTCATGTTCACGAGCCGAAGGTTACCAATTGGTACCTATCGGCTTCCTAACGTCGACGCCATGGAACTTCACTCCGGCCAGAGCCGCCCCACGGCCACGCTCGACCGTCAGGTCATCGCCGTCAAGCCCATCACCGTTCCCACCACCGACCGTGGCATCGACCTGCAGGTCAAGGTCACCGCGCCGGTCGACGGGAGAGACCTGCCCGTCATCGTCTTCTCCCACGGCAACGCCTGGTCGATGGACGGCTACGAGCCCCTCGTCGACCGCTGGGCCGCTGCTGGGTTCGTCGTGGTGCAGCCCACCCATCTCGACTCCCGCCGCCACGGCATCGGCTTCGACGATCCCCGTTTCGCCACCATCTGGCGCGTGCGCATAGCCGATCTGCACAGTGTCCTGGACGGCCTCGGTGACATCCTCGACCAGGTCAGCGGCCTGGCCGCGCGCGTCGACCGCGATCGCCTCGCTGTCGTCGGGCACTCCTGGGGGGCACAGACCGCCGGAGCCCTCCTGGGCGCCCGCGTCCTCGACACCGAGGGCAACCCGGGCGAGGACTTCGCCCATCCCGCCGTCAAGGCGGGCGCGCTCATCGCGGCGGCCGGTGCCGGGGACGCCCTGACGCCCTTCGCGCTCACGTATCTCCCGTTCGCGCGCCCGGACTTCTCCGGCATGACCGCCCCCGCCCTCGTCATCGCCGGCGGAAAGGACCAGTCGGTGATGACTACCCGCGGACCGGAATGGTTCACCGATGCCTACCACCTCAGCCCGGGCCCGAAGCGACTGCTCACCATCGCCGAGGCCGAGCACCTCTTCGGCGGAATCTCCGGCGAGGCCGCCAACGACACCACCGACGAAAACCCCGCCCGCGTCGCCCTCGTCGCCGACGCCGTCTCCGCCTACCTGCACGACGTCCTCAGCGCCGACGCACGAAGCTGGCAGGCCCTGCAGGACCAGATCAGCCACAGCACCGACGCCTTCAGCACCGAGAGCAAGTAGGCGGACGCTAGGTCGCCCAGGCTGGCCCATGCCTACGTATCAAGTGGGAGAACCGTTTCCTCTGATGTGTAGGTTCTGTGTGCACGACGTGGTTGAATCATGCAGAACTCGGCCAGGTGGCTTGATCTGATCGACCGGTTCCCCGTGCCTCGCACGCCTCGCGGGGCCCCGTCCGCTCCGTTCCTGTCCGCTGGGCAGGTCTGTGACCGTCCTCGCCCTGCAACGTCGTAGTCGACGTCGTGCCTGCTGGGCGGCGTGCCGTCCCGCAGGAAGGAACCGTCGTGAACGCCACCGTCTCCAACTTCCACTACGGCGCCGTAACTCCCGTTGCCGCCTACCTGATGGCCTGCCTCGGCGCGGCACTGGGGCTGCGATGCGCGACGCGTTCGCTGCGCCGCCCGCAGCGAAGAGCCGGCTGGCTGGCACTGGGAGCCATTTCGATCGGCTCCGGCATCTGGACGATGCATTTCATCGGCATGATCGGATTCAGCGTCCAGGGCGCTCCGCTCAGTTACGACACACCGAAGACCCTGTTGAGCCTCGCCGTCGCCATCGCGGTCGTCGCGGTCGGTGTGTTCCTCGTCGGCTACCGCGGCGGCTCACCCGCGAACCTGGCCCTCGCGGGGACGATCACCGGACTCGGAGTCGCGGCCATGCACTACCTGGGGATGGACGCTGTCCACACGGACGGGACCCTGCACTACGACGTGACGACGGTGGCGTTGTCCGTCGTGATCGCGATCGCGGCGGCCACGGCGGCTCTGTGGGCAGCCGTTTCCATCCACACCTTCTGGTCCAGCCTGGGCGCCAGCCTGGTCATGGGAGTGGCCGTCACCGGAATGCACTACACGGGGATGGCCGCGGTCTCCGTCCACATCACCGGGGCCAGTGGCACGTCCCAGTCGTCCACCGACCTGATCTCGTTCCTCCTGGCGATGCTCGCCGGCCCGCTCGTGGTCCTCCTGGTGGCGGCCGTGATCGTCATGTTCGACCCCGACTTGATCGTCGGAGACGAGGAACCGAACCGGGCGTTCGCCGGGACCGGGGCCTACGACTCCGCCACCCCGTATCCCTCTCAGTACCAGGCACAGAACCCGACGCACCGTACGGATGGTTACGCACCCTGACGGCGATGGCCGGGCCGCCCGTGGACCACGGCAATGCTTGTGTGCCCAGTGTTCGACCGGCCCGTGTGGTCGTGGTCGACTCGATGTGCTTCGCGGGCCGGTCGGACCGGGGAGGTCAGCGCAGTCCGGCGAAGAGGTCGTCCTCGGGTGCGGCCGTGCCGGTCGGGTCCTGGACGCGCAGGAAGGTCTCCGTGCCCATCAGTTCGCCGAACCTCTCCTGGCCCATCTTGAGGAAGAAGATGTTCTCGCCCTGGCTGGCGTGCGCGGCCAGCGCGTCGAACTTCTGGCCGCTGAACGCGGTCGCGTCCACCCACGTGGTGATCTCGTCGTCGGGGAGCCCGATCTCGGCCATGGCAGCGGCCTCGGCGGGATCCGGCTCCGGCATGTCCTGACCGGACTCGCGCATGAGTTCGCCGAACCGCTGCATCGCCGAGCGGGGCACCGTGGTCCAGTACACCTTCGGAGTCAGCTCGGTCAGCTGCAACGCCGCCATGGTGATGCGGTGGGCCTGGATGTGGTCGGGGTGGCCATAGAAGCCGTTCTCGTCGTAGGTGACGACCACATCGGGCCGGTAGTGCCGCATGAGTTGGGCGAGCCGGCCCGCGGCTTCCTGGACGGGGGTCCGCCAGAAGGAATGGGGGGCGTCGTTGGTCGGCCAGCCCATCATCCCGGAGTCTGCATAGCCGAGCATCTCGAGATCGCTGACCTTCAGAATGTCGCAGCTCGCCTCGAGTTCCTCGCGGCGCATGGCGGCGACGGCCGCCGGATCGTGCCCGGGATCACCCGGCTTGACGCCTCCGGGTCCGTCACCGCATGCGCCGTCGGTACAGGTCACGAGCACCGTGCGGATGCCTTCCGCCGCGTATCGCGCCAGGACTCCTCCGGTGCCGGTGGCCTCGTCATCGGGGTGGGCGTGCACAGCCATGAGTGTCAAAGGCCGGTCCGTCATGAAGCAGTCCTCCTGCAGAGCTACGTCGTCTTCCGGCAGCGTGGCACGCGTGCCACGCTGCCGGTGCCAGGATCTTGGCGGGGCACACGGGCCTGCGGTTTCTGTGGTTCCCGCCCGTGCCGTGCCGTCTTCTCTGCCGATGCAACCGCTGGGACGGGACGGTCTGTTCCCGGCTCACCCGCTCGGTCTCCCAGAGGTGGGGGTTGCCGTCTCGGGCCCCGGTCTGGGGATCAGGACGATCTTGCGATGGGTGTCCTCTTGAGTTGCAACGTCTCGCCGGGTGCGATGCCGCCTACGCCGAACGCGTCCACGGCCACCCAGTACTCCGTCAGCATTGAGCGAGCGCAGGTCGAGACAGGTCCGCTCGTACACCAGCCAGCTGTGGTAGAGCTTCTCGGGATGGCGGCCGTAACGGATGTTGTAGCCGGTGGCCCGGCTGGTGGCGTCCCATTCGATCCTGGCGGTGCGGCCGTCGACGCGGCGGGCCCGGGCACGGACCGGGCTCGGGGACGCGCCGTCACTCGTCCCGAAGACGCGTACTCCGCTGACCGCGAAAACGCCGTCGAACGGCATGCGGCCGCCGGTGACCCGGATGTAGCGGGCGCGCAGGGGTGCGTCGAGCGCGATGAATGCGTGCGGGCATCGACGTCCGTCTCCCGGCTGTCGCGTACGACGGTCCATCGCTGGCCGTCCTGCGAGACCTCCACCAGGGTCTCCGCCGGCTGATGACGGGGAAGGATGCCGCGCCAGATGTGACGGTTCCAGTCCGCTCCTTCGGGGACCTGCGGGGCGACGGCTCCCAGCTCGTGATCCGCCAGGTTGACCCGCACCGCGTTCACCGTCTTGCTCACGCCGAGGTCGATGGTGAGGGACTGGCCGGGTTCGCGGCTCCCGGCTGCCCACCAGGTGCGGATGTCCTCGTCGACAGCGGATGCCGGGGTGTGGCCGGGGGCGGCGGACGAGGCGGTGGCCTGCGCCTTGTAGGAGAGCAGCATCCAGGGTGGAGGCGTCCATGGATCGAACGGCCCGTCCGGGACGACGAAGGGATAGTCGGCGAAGTTCTGGTTGCAGAAGAGGACGCCGGCCTGGTCGAACCCTGCCAGGAGTCGGCGTGGGTGCTCGCTGTGCGCGAGGGCTGCCGGACCTGAGTGTCGCTGCTGATCGTCCAGCGGGCACCCCGCCCCTGGTGCCGGGCAGCGCTGCAGGTCTGTCTGGTCGGCATGTCCGGTGTGCGGAGGCTCAACCGTGGTGATCGGCTTCGCCCGTCGCGTTCTGGACGGTGAGCAGCCGGACTTGTGAGCCGTCGCCGACGGCGCGCCAGCGGTGTGAGGTGCCGCCGGGGTAGTAGATGCTGTCCCCGGGGCCGAGCCTGTGCAGGCCGGACGCTCCGTCCGTCCGGAGTTCGATCTCGATCTCGCCGGCGATGACGTAGACGAACTCGTCACCGGGGTGGTCGTAGAAGTCGGCGAACACCTCCCCGACCCCCGTGTACTCCACGGGATGGAAGGAGTAGGCGGGCGTGCCGAGCATCCGTGCGGTGCCGCCGGTGTTGCTCACGGGCAGGCCCGCGCCCGCGCGCACCAGGTGGACGGTGTCGGCCCCGCCGTCGGTGTGCGGAGCCGCCGTGGCCATGAGCGCCTGCTGGGTGGTGCCGAGCGCGCGGGCGATCCGGTGCAGGGAGGGCATGCTGGGCCGGGTCAACCCGCGCTCCAACTGGCTGAGGAACGGGTGGGAGAGCCCGGCGCGCTCGGCGAGCTGGACGAGGGTCAGGCCGCGATCCTTGCGCAGTTTCCGGATCGCACCGCCGAGTTCGGCGCGCAGCAGCGCGTCCGTCTCTCCTGCGGCGGGAGGCGTGGTGTTGGCGGTTCGGGCCGGCATGGCAGGAATCCTAAAGGGTGGAGGTGGGTGTGCCGCTGGGGTGCGAGGGGCGGTGGCGGAGGGTTTTACGCCGGTGAAACACGAGGGTCCTACCCTGAATGTTGATGGTATGAACATTCCTCGCTTCCAGGGAGCCCTCATGGCCGCGGCCAGATCCGACCGTTCCGTCGTCTCCCCGCCCGACTCCGCCTTCCTCGACGCCATGGCGGCCCTGGCCGGAGGCGTCTGTGTCGTCACCGCTCTGACCGGGGAGGGGCGCCCGGTCGGCTTCACGAGCACCGCCGTCATGAGTCTGAGCCGGCAACCGCAACTGCTCGCCATCGGGGTGGGCAGCGGCGTCCGTTCACTGCCCGCGTTGCTGGACGGCCGCAGGTTCGCCCTGAACATCCTGCACTCCGGCGGCGAGCACGTCTCCCGGCGCTTCGCCGACCGCACCGTGGACCGGTTCGCGGGGATCGAGTGGTCGGCCGAGGAGGGGAGCGGGCTGCCGATGCTGCTCGCGTACAGCTCGTACACGGTGCTGTGCAGTGTCGTACGCGACCTTCGGGCCGGTGACCACCATCTGATCGTCGCGGCCGTCGACAACGTGGTGACCGGTACGGGCGGACCGACCGCGCTCGTGCACCACGACCGCCGGTACCACGCGCTCGGTGCCGCGTGAGCCGCCCCGGTTGGTTCCAGGTCGCCGAGACGGGTCCGGGAGCCTTCGTCATCGCCGAGCCCGGCCACGTCAACAGCTACCTCCTGCTCGGCGACGAGCTGGCCCTCCTCTACGACACGGGCATGGGCATCGCCGACATCGGTGAGCAGGTCCGGCAGCTGACCCGGCTGCCGCTCCTCGTCGTCAACTCCCACCATCACTTCGACCACCGCGGCGGCAACGCCTCCTTGGCCGCGCACGCCGCGGGCATCGCCGTACACGCCGACGGAGCCGCGCTGCACACGGCTCCGGCCCCGCACGAGTGGCTGGAGTCGTACGCGCACATCGCGCACGACCTCCGCAAACGGTACGAGGAGTTTCACGCCGTGGACGTCGGCGGGTTCTTCCTGACCGACTCCCGCGTCGAGGTGCGGCCGGTGCCCGACCTGGCCGAGTGGCGGATCGAGGCCGTACGCCCCACCCGGCTGCTGCGCGAGGGGGACGTACTGGACCTGGGCGGCCGGAGCCTGAACGTCCTGCACACCCCAGGGCACTCACCGGACGGCATCTGTCTGTGGGAGCCGGCCACTGGGCTGCTGCTGGCCGGGGACACTCTCATCAGTGGCACCTTCTTCGCCCATGTGCCCGGCGCCGACGTGCGCGACTTCGCGGGCTCCACGCGCCGTCTCGCCGAGCTGCCCGTCACCACCGCCCTGCTCGGCCACAACCTGCGCCACCGGGAGTCGTCGGACTTCGTGGCCCGGGTCGCCGACGCCTTCGCGGCCGTACGGGACGGCACAACCCGCCCGTACGCCTCGACCGACATGTTCGGCGCCGCCGTACGACGGCATGACTTCGACGGGTTCGCGGTGCTCACCGCGCCGCACGGGACGGACCACTGACATGCCACCACTGCTGTTGCGCGGCGCACGGCTGCCGGGTGGAGACGTCCGTGACGTCCTGCTCGACCCGGACAGCGGGCTCGTGGCCCGCGTGGCACCGGCCGGTCTGCTGTCGCCCGTTCCGGACGAACTCGACCTGACCGGCTACCTGCTCATGACCGCGGGCGCCGAACCGCACGCCCATCTGGACAAGGCCCTGACCTGGGACCGCGTGGGCGCACCGGCCGGCGACCTGCTCGGCGCCGTCGAGGCCTGGCGCGCCCACACTCTGCGCGTCACTGAGGAGGACGTCTTCCGGCGGGCCGCGAAGACGGTCGACGATCTGTGCGCGAACGGGGTGACGGCGGTGCGGTCCCATGTGGACCTCCTGACCGCGGGCGGCGATCCGCTGCGCGGTCTGCGGGCCCTGCTCCGGCTGCGGAAGCAACTGCGGGGACGCGTACGGCTGCAGATCGCCGTGCTCCACGTGGACGCCCCGGAGGAGTTGCTGCACGAGGCCCTCGACCTCGGCGCGGACCTGCTGGGCGACTGCCCGCACCTGTCCGTCGACCCCGCCGCGTCGCTGGCGCGCACCCTGCGCATCGCCGCCGAACACCACGTCGGTGTCGACCTGCACGCCGACGAGACCCTCGACCCGGACGCGGGCGACCTGCGCCTGCTCGCCCGGAGCGTGCGTGAGCGCGGCCTGGCAGCCGGTGTCACCGCGAGCCACTGCGTGAGTCTCGGCATGGTGGAACCGGACGAGGCGATGCGCACGGCCAAGGAGGTCGCGGCGGCGGGGATCGGCGTGGTCGCCCTGCCGCTGACGAACCTCTACCTCCAGGGCCGCGGACACCCGTCCGGTACACCGCGCGGGCTGACCGCCGTCCGGGCACTGCTGGACGCGGGCGTACAGGTCGCGGCCGGGGGCGACAACGTCCGGGACCCCTTCAACCCCGTGGGCCGAGCCGACCCGCTGGAGACCGCGTCGCTGCTGGTCACGGTCGGTCACCTCACGCCGGACGAGGCGCTGCACGCGGTCACGGCGGGTGCCCGCGCGGTGCTCGGGCTGCCTGCGGCGGGGCCGTACGAGGGCGCTGTGGCCGATCTTCTGGCGGTGCGGGCGGACTCGGTGTCGGAGGTTCTCGGCGCGTCCTGCCCCGACCGGCTGGTCTTCGCGGGCGGACGGCTGGTCAGCCGTACGTCGGTGCACCGCGAGTTCTTCTGATCGGGATCGCGACGAACGCCCCGTACCACGACCAATGCTCCGTATTACGGCGAACGCCCCGTATCGCGACGAACAACCCGGATCACGACGGCGAACAGATACGGCCAGGACACTGGCCGGAAACAATCAATGTTCATGCTATCAACATTCCTGACTGTGGCACTGAAGGGAGCTGATGTGCCGATCACCGCCGAGAAGACGCTCGACGCGACGCTGCGATTCGAGGGCGTCGACAAGCACTTCACCAACGGGACCACCGCCCTCACCGGCGTCGAACTGCGCGTCGCGCCCGGTGAGTTCGTCGCCGTCGTCGGCCCCTCGGGCTGCGGCAAGTCCACCCTGCTCCGCCTCGCCTCCGGCCTGGACGCCGCCACCGGAGGCACGGTCCACGCCCCTGTCGACTCCGTCGGCTACGTCTTCCAGGACCCGACCCTGCTGCCTTGGCGCAGCGTCCTGGCCAACGTCGAACTCCCCGCCGAACTCACCGGGACGCCGAAGGCCGAACGCCGGGAACGAGCCCAGGAGGCCCTACGGCTGGTGGGGCTGGAGGGCTTCGAGAAGCAGCTGCCCAGGCAGTTGTCCGGCGGCATGCGGATGCGCGTGTCCCTGGCCCGCGCCCTGATGACCCGACCCTCCCTCTTCCTGCTCGACGAGCCCTTCGGCGCCCTCGACGAGATGACCCGCCTGCGCATGCAGGAGGAACTCCAGCGCATCTACGCCGAGACCGGCTTCGCCGCCCTGTTCATCACCCACTCGGTGACCGAGGCCGTCTTCCTGGCGAGCCGGGTCGTGGTGATGTCGGCGCGGCCCGGCCGTGTCACCGCCTCCTTCGACGTCCCCTTCCCCCACCCCCGTCCGGCAGAGCTGCGCTACGACCCCGAGTTCGGCCGGATCGCCGGCGAGGTCTCGGCGGCTCTGCGAGGAGGATCCCAGTGAGCGCCGACATCACCACCCGTGCCGACATGGCCGTTCCCGTGACGAACCCGCCGCCGAAGGCCGGGTCGGCGACCACCGCCCGGCGCCGCCGGATCCGGCCCGCCGCACTGCTCACCCCGCTCGGATCCCTCGCTGCGGCCGTCGGCATCTGGTACGCCGTGACCTATCTGCTGCTCAGCCCTGCCCGACGCTTCCTCGTCCCGCCGCCCGACCAGGTCCTCACCGTGTCGTTCCTCGACTGGACCCATCTGCAGCCGATGCTCCAGGCGTTGTGGCTCACCGCCCAGGTCGCGCTCGTCGGACTGCTCATCGCCTCCGCGCTGGGCGTGACGGTGGCGGTGCTGATGAGCAGGGCGCGCTGGCTGGAACGCTCGCTGTATCCGTACGCGGTGATCCTGCAGACCGTGCCCATCCTTGCGATCGTGCCGCTGATCGGCCTCTGGTTCGGCTTCGGCTTCACCAGCCGGGTGGTCGTCTGCGTTCTGATCGCCCTCTTCCCGATGATCGCCAACACCCTGTTCGGCATCCAGTCCGTCGACCGCACCCACCACGACCTGTTCACCCTCCAGCGCGCGAGCCGCTGGTCCCGCCTGCGCAAGCTGGAACTGCCGGCCGCGCTCCCGTCGATCTTCACCGGTCTGCGCACCTCCTCCGGGCTTTCCGTGATCGGCGCGATCGTCGGGGACATGTTCTTCAAGCAGGGCGAGCCCGGCATCGGCACCCTGCTCGACGTCTACCGCTCCCGGCTGCAGTCCGAAGACCTGTTCGCCGCGATCATCCTCGCCTCGCTGTTCGGCGTGGCGGTCTTCGCCCTCTTCACCCTCATCGCCCGGCTCGCCGTCGGATCCTGGCACGCCTCGGCCGACCGGCCGTAACCCCCCGCTCTCCTTCCCCGCCCCGTCCCACAGGGAGCTCAGCCATGCCCACATCCACCAGACGCGTCGCCGTCGCGGGCGTTTCCTCCGCAATCATCCTGGTATCCGCCACCGCCTGCGGCGGCGGCTCCACGGCAGCGACCGGCTCCGCCACCAAGCTCCAGGCCGCCCCCGCGGCTCAGCGCCTGGCCGGCGTCTGCCCGAAGACGGTCGTCGTCCAGGTCGACTGGGAGCCCGAGGCCGAACACGGCCCGCTCTACAACCTCGTCGGCCCCGGCTACAGCGTCGACAGCGACAAGAAGCGGGTCACCGGACCGCTGGTCATCGGCGGCAAGGATACCGGCGTCGACATCCAGATCCGGGCCGGCGGCTCCGCCATCGGCTACCAGAGCGTCCCCTCGCAGATGTACGTCGACAAGCGCATCACCCTCGGCACGGTCACCACCGACGTGGCCATCTCGGCGTCCGCCAAGCAGCCGGTCACGGCCGTCGCGGCACTGATGAAGAAAAGCCCGCAGGTCCTGATGTGGGACCCGGCCACCCACCCCGACTGGAAGACGATCGCCGACATCGGCAAGTCGAACGAGAAGATCGTCTACGTCAACGGCAGCACCTACGCCGCGCTACTGGTCTCCAAAGGCCTGATCAAGAAGAGCCAGCTGGACGGGAGTTACGACGGCGCACCCGCCCGCTTCGTCGCCAGCCCCGGCATCGCGCAGCAGGGCTTCGCCACCGCCGAGCCGTACATCTACCAGCACGAAGTGGCGGCCTGGAAGAAGCCGATCAAGTACCAGCTGCTCTCCGACGTCGGCTTCAACGTCTACCCGGAGTCCCTGTCCGTGCGCAGCGGCGAACTGGCGTCGCTCAGCCCCTGCCTGAAGAAGCTCGTCCCCGTCCTGCAGCAGTCGGCGGCCGATTTCGCGGCCAAGCCCTCGGCGACCGTCAAGCTCATCAGCGACCTGGTCCAGCAGTACAACACCGGCTGGGTCTACTCCGAGGGCACCGGCACCTTCGCCGCCCGGCAGATGGTCAAGCTGGGCATCCTCGGAAACGAGGCCGACGGCAGCCTCGGCAGCTTCGACATGAAGCGCGTCGCCTCCGCCCTGATGACCTTCACGCCCCTCGTCCAGCAGAGCGGCGCCAAGGTCAAGCCGGGCCTGACGGCCCGTGATCTGGCGACCGACGAGTTCATCGACCCCTCGATCGGACTGAAGTGATGACGACCGCGAACCTGACCGCACTCACCGAACTCGTCGCCGACGAAGGCGCCGCAGCCACCCCGGATCCGACGCAGCGTCAGGCAACCCCCGGTATCGAGGAGTTCTGCGCCGAGGCCGCCGAACTCCTCGGCGCCGACGGGGTGATCCGTGACCCGGCCGCACGAGAGAAGGCCTCCTGCGACTGGGCCCACATGTCGCCCATCCTCTCGGCGAAACTCCCCGCGGGTCACGCCGAGGTCGTCCTGCGCCCCACCGCGCACGAGCAGATCCCCCACCTCCTCGCCCTGGCCCACCGCCACCGCATCCCCCTCACCCCACGCGGCAAGGGCACCGGCAACTACGGCCAGGCGATCCCGCTGTCGGACGGCGCCGTGCTCGACCTCACCGGCTGCGGACGCATCCTCGCCGCGGGAGACGGCTGGATCCGCGCCGAGGCCGGGGCGAAGATGTCCGACCTGGAGGCCCACGCCCGCACGCTCGGCCAGGAGCTGTGGATGTTCCCGTCCACCTTCGGCACCACGCTCGGCGGCTTCCTCTCCGGCGGCAGCGGCGGCACCGGCTCGCTGGTGCACAAGACCAACAGCGACGGTTTCGTCACCGAGTTGACCGTCGCGCCCTGCACGGCCGACGCCACCCCCTTCACGGTCCGGGACGCGGACACCCTGCCCTACATCCACGCCTACGGCACCACCGGCATCATCACCACCGCCACCGTGCGCCTTCAACCGGCCCGCACCTGGACGGGGTTGTTCGCCGCCTTCACCGACTGGCACTCCGCCACCGCCGCGCTCTCCGCACTCGTCCACCTCGAACCGGCGCCGCGCCTGGCGTCGCTGGACGAGGCCCGGCTCGTGCGAGTCTACCAGCCCGACCCCGCCCTCGACCCCACGGCCCTGAGCCTGCGCGCGATCATCGAGGAGAACGCCGTCGACGCGGCACGGGCGATCGTCGCGTCGTACAGCGGACAGGTGCGCGAGGTCCGGCCCGCACCGGACGGTCCCGCCCTGATCAGCTCCATGTCCTTCAACCACCCCACCTACCACCTGATGAAGGCCGAGGACGGCTGGTTCCACCTGGAGGTCGCCGGCGACGTCCTGCTCGGCGACACCACTGAGATCAAAAAGGTCTTCCCCGACACCGTGCTCCACCTGGAGGGCATGCGATCCGGCACGGTCGGCATGCTCATGGCCCGCTACCAGGACGAGACGACCGTCTACGACGGCATCGCCGCCCTGCAGGCACTGGGCGTCGGCGTGCACAGCCCGCACAACTGGTACGTCGACCGCCGCCTCGACCTCGTCCGGGACACGGCGCGTACCGCCGATCCGCTCGGCCTGCTCAACCCGGGCAAGATTCCCGCCGGTTCGGAGGAGGACGCATGACCTTCACCAGGTTCATCGACCTGAGCGGACCCGAGATCGCGCGCTTCGGCGAGGACACCGTCGCGGTGCTGCCGGTCGGCGCGATCGAACAGCACGGCCCCCATCTGCCCGTGGCCACCGACTACTACATGGCCGAGGCCGTCGCCGAAGGCGCCGCACGGCTCGCGGGGGAGAGCTGCGACATCACCCTGCTGCCCGGACTCGCCTACACCAAGTCCGACGAACACGCCTGGTCCGCGGGCACGTTGTGGCTCACCGCCCGCACCCTGCTGTCCGTCCTCGACGACATCGGCCGCTCGCTGGCCGCGGGCCCCGTCCGCCGTCTCGCCTTCCTCAACGCCCACGGCGGCAACAGCGCCCTGCTCGGCGTCGCCCTGCGCGAACTGCGCACCCGGCACGGCCTGCGCACCTTCCTGCTGCACGCCTCGCTTCCCGCCGACCAGGGCGGCGCCTCCCCGGCCACCGAACTCGGCATGGGCGTACACGGCGGCCTCAAGGAGACCGCCGCCATGCTCCACCTCCACCCCGACCTGGTCGACATGACGCGGGCCCGCCGCAGTGTCCCCGAACACCTCACCGAGTACGAGCACATCGGCTTCGGCAAGCCGGTCTCCTTCGGCTGGACCAGCGACGACTTCGCCACCCCTGACGGGGTGATCGGCGACCCCACCGGGGCCACGCCCGAACTCGGCCGCAAACTCGTGGACTCCTCCGTCGCCGCGGCAGCCGCCGCCCTGCGCGAATGCGCGCGCTTCCGCCCCGACCGCCCGACCACCCGCTAGGGAAACCCGCCATGGCCAACCCCCCGCTGCACACCCCCCTGCGCGACATCACCGCCCACCACATCACGGCGGGCGACACCGTCAAGCTCGCCGTCCTCACCGGCCCCCGGGACGGCTCGCCCACCACGGTCGTCTTCGAGGTGTGGGAACCCGGTGGCGCCCAGCCCCTCAACTGGCACCCGGAGTCGGTCGAGACGTTCCTGGTCCTCGCCGGCCATGGCCGTGCCGCCAGTGACGAGCACGAGCGCGACCTCGCTCCGGGCGACGTCCTGGTGCTGCCCGCCGGCTCCAAGCACCGCATCCTCAACACCTCCGCCACCGAACGCCTCTACACGGTCACCGTGATGTCCCCCGACGAGGGCTTCGCCGACCTCATCGAACGCGGACCCGCCGCCACGCTGGATGAGCAGGACCTCGCCGTGCTGCGCGCGGGAACATCGTGACCGTGACTCCACCCACGAATGATCTTCTCGCCGCCTTCTGGGCGTACGAACGGGCCCTGATGGCCAACGACCTGGCGGGCCTGGACCACTGGTTCCTCCACGGGCCGGACACCCTGCGCGCCGAAGGGGACACCGTCCTGGTGGGCCACGCCGCGATCGCCGATTTCCGGCGCGGTCGGGGTGGGGCCCCGGCACGGGTCGTGGAGCGGGTGCACGTCGTATGCCCGGGGCCGCGGGTCGCGGTCGTCACCGCCGAGACACGGCGGCAGGACGGCACGCGCGGGCTGCAGACCCAGGTGTGGCAGCACACCGACACCGGGTGGCGGATCGCCGCCGCGCACGTCAGCGGCACAGCCGCACCCCTGCCGGACGAGCGCCCCGATCCGGCGGTGTGGCGCGTGGCCGGTCCGCTGGTCAAGTCGAGCGGCCGGGGCCCGCTGGCACACGTCCGCACCGCCGTGAAGGACCTGTTCGCCGTGGCGGGACAGCGCGTCGGCGCGGGTAACCCGGCCTGGCTGGCCGCAGCCCGCACCGAAGAGCGACATGCGGACGCGGTACGACGCCTGCTCGACGCGGGCGCCGAACTCACCGGCATCGCCCAGACCGACGAACTGGCCTTCAGCCTCGCCGGGGCCAACGCGCACTACGGCACCCCCGTGAACCCCGCCGCCCCCGGTCGGATCACCGGCGGCTCCAGCAGCGGCCCGGCCGCCGCCGTGGCCCGTGGCTGGGCCGACCTGGGGCTGGCCACCGACACCGCCGGTTCGATCCGCGTCCCCGCCTCCTACTGCGGCCTGTACGGCTGGCGGCCCACGCACGCGGCCACGCCTACCGGGGGCCTGCTGGCGCTTGCGCCCTCCTTCGACACCGCCGGCCTCCTGGCCCGTGATCCGCACGTCCTGCGCACCGCGGCCCAGGCGTTGCTGACCACCGACGAGCCCTCCGCACCGGTGACGCAACTCCTCGTCGACAACGACCTGGTGGCCCTCGTCGAACCCGAGGTGCTGTCCTCCTTCGAGGCGGCATGTCGAGCGTCGGCCCTGCCGGTGACCCGCGCGTCGACCGGGATCTCCGAGCACGTGGAGGGCTGGTTCGACGCCTTCCGGACCGTGCAGGCGGCGGAGGCGTGGGAGGGCCACGGTGCCTGGATCACCGCGCACCCGGACGTACTTGCCCCGGACGTGGCGGCCCGCTTCGACAACGGACGCCGGGTCACCCCGGCCCAACTCGCCCAGGCGGAACAGGTGTTGACGGAAGCGGGGAAGCTGCTGGACGCCGTCATCCCGCCCGGCACCGCCCTGTTGCTGCCCGCCACGAGCGGCCCCGCCCAGCTCGCCGACGCCCCGCCCGCCGAGGTGGAGGCCGTGCGCGCCGCCACCCTCCGCCTGACCTGCCTCGCATCACTGGCCGGTCTCCCGGCGGTCGTCGCCCCGCTGCTGCGGGTGCGCTCCCTGCCCGTGGGGCTGTGCGCGCTGGGCGCCCGCGGCACCGACCGTGCCCTGCTCGACTTCATCACCGAAAGGACGAGCCCCGCGCATGCCTGAGGTCCACCGTCTCATCGGGCCCAACTCCCGCAACGCCTGGCGGGTCGACGGGGGAGCCGTCACCCTGGCCCGCCCCCACCGCGCCCCGCACCCCGTCACCGTCGAGGCGCTGCCGCAGAGCGTGACCACCGACCTCGCGGCCACCGCGCTGATCGTCGTCGACATGCAGAACGACTTCTGCTCGCCCGACGGCTGGCTCGCCTCCATCGGGGTCGACGTGACCCCGGCTCGCGCCCCGATCCCCGTCATCGCCGGCCTGCTGCCGCTCCTGCGCGCCGTCGGCGTCCCCGTGATCTGGCTCAACTGGGGCAACCGCCCCGACCGGGCCAACCTCCCGCCCGGCGTCCTGCACGTCTACGACCCCGACGGCACCGGGGGTGGCATCGGGGCCCCGCTGCCGGGCGGCCGGGTCCTGGAGCAGGGCAGTCCCTCGGCCGCGATCGTCGAAGGGCTCGATCCGGCGGACGGCGATCTCCACGTCGCCAAGTACCGGATGAGCGGCTTCCAGGACACGGAACTGGACAGCGTGCTGCGCAACCTGAGGGTCGACACCCTGCTCTTCGCCGGCGTCAACGCCGACCAGTGCGTCCTGGCCACGCTCATGGACGCCGCCGGCCTCGGCTACGACGTCCTCCTGGTTGAGGACGCGGTGGCCACCACCTCGCCCGCGTACTGCATGGACGCCACGCTCTACAACGTCCGCCAGTGCTTCGGCTTCACCCTCACCTCGCACGCCCTCCAGGAGGTCCTGAAGTGAACCTCCTCCAGCCCGGCTTCGGCCCCCTCGACGGTGACCACTACCTGCCCGCCGACCCCTCCCGGGTGCACTGGGGCCTGCTGCCCAACGCCACCGCCAAACCGGCGCTGACCGTCCGCACGGGCGAGACCGTCACCTTCGACACCATCAGCCACGAGGGCATCCTGGAGGACCAGGGCCGCGACCCGGCCGCCTACTTCGGCCGGGCCGGCATCCCCAACGACGGTCTGCTGCACGACGCCGTGGAACTGGCCGCCTCCGCACGCGAGCATGAGCCCGCGCTGCACGGCCCGCACGTCGTCACCGGACCGGTGGCGGTCCAGGACGCACGGCCGGGCGACGTCCTGGAGGTCGAGGTCCTGACCTTGCACCGTCGCGCGCCCTACGGAGTGATCAGCAACCGGCACGGCAAGGGAGCCCTCCCGGGTGAGTACCCGCTGACACCCCCGGGCGAGCCGTCGAGCCTGGTCGCGATGGTCGGCCAGGACGGCCGGGGACGGCTGCCCGTCGGCGACGGCCGCCAACTCGCCTTTCCACTAAGGCCGTTCCTGGGGATCATGGGGGTGGCCCCGGCCACGGAATCCCCGGTCCACTCCGTCCCACCCGGCCCGCACGGAGGGAACATCGACGTCCGCCACCTCGGCACCGGCGCCCGGCTCTTCCTGCCCGTCCAGGTCCCCGACGCCCTCTTCTACGTCGGCGACCCCCACTTCTCCCAAGGCGACGGCGAAGTCTCCCTCACCGCGTTCGAAGCGCCGTTGCGCGCAACCCTCCGCCTCACCGTCCACCGCGACGAAGCCACCCGCTCCCTGGCCGCCCGGCTGCGCGCCCCCTTCGCGGAGACCGCGACCGAGCACATCGTCCTCGGCCTCGACCACGACCTCGACGAGGCCCTGCGCAACGCCGTACGCGACGCCCTCACCCTGCTCACCGATCGGTTCGGCATCCCCGGACCCGTCGGCCTGGCCTACCTCAGCGCGGCCGCCGACTTCCACGTCTCCCAGGTGGTCGACATCGTCAAAGGCGTCCACGGCCGCATCTCCAAGGCAGACCTGACCTGCTGACGGCTCGGCCCACCCGGCGGCGATCCGATGCGATCCGATGCCGTCCAGGAGCCCGCCCGTACCACGTCGTGTGTCGCGCAACGCCGTGCTCAGGTGCCTGGGTGGGCTCGGCTGTCGGGTGCGGCAAGGCGAGTGCGTCGAGCAGGTGTTCGGCACCGACAGGGACGGGCAGCCCTCGGCCGTCGAGGTCGGCCGGGGTTTCGGGACGGGTGGGATTGACGCGTACGAGGCCTGGCGAAGGTGCGGCCGTACAGGGCCGCCTTGTACTCCAGCAGCGGAGCACCCTTGGCAGTCGTCCGCCAGTACATCGAACAGCAAAAACGTCCGCTCTAACGTGCACGTCAGAGCAGCCTTGATATGCACTCATCCCCGGCGTGAACGGCGGGGCTTTCTGCAAGAGTCCCGGTAAGTAGTCGATCGCGTTCTTCAGTTCGGCGTTGCTGCCAATCCTGCCAGGCCGGGTGCTCGCGACGATCGGCGGCATCCGTCGCCTGGCTGGACGTGCCCTCAGGAGGCGGGGGGGCGTCCGGACCAGGCGGCGTGCAGGAGCCGGCCGAGCCCTTCCGCGGTGACCTCGCGGGGGTTGGCGTAGGGGTTGGCCAGCGTGACCTGGACGATGCGGTCGATGTCGCCCTCGGCCATGCCGAGTTCCCGCAGGGACCGCGGTGCGCCCAGTCGGCCGGCGAGGTCCCACAGGTACGCGGCGGGGTCGGCGGAGGTGCCGAGGGCGCGCCCGAGCGCGGTCACCGCTTTGGGCGCCGCTTCCTGGTTGTAGGCCAGGGCATGGGGGAGTACGACGGTGTGGGTGGGGGCGTGCGGCAGGTCGAGGGTGCCGCCGAGGGAGTGGCAGAGCTTGTGGTGCAGGGACATCGTGGTGGCCCCGAGGCAGGCGCCGCACAGCCAGGCGCCGTACTGGGCACGGGCGCGGGCGTCGAGGTCGGCGCCGTCGGCGACGATGTCGGGGAGCGCGGCGGCCAGCGCACGTACGCCTTCCTCGGCCATCAGGTCGATGACGGGGGAGGCGTCCGGGGCGTACAGGGCCTCCACCGCGTGCGCGATCGCGTTCATGCCGCTGGTCGCCGAGACGGCCGTCGGCAGGGCGAGGGTGAGCGCCGGGTCGTACAGCACCGACACGGGCAGGACGCGCGGGTCCCGGCCGGTGCGTTTGACACCGTTCTCGGTCAGACCCCATACCGGGGTCATCTCGGACCCGGCGTAGGTCGTCGGTACGGCGATGACCGGTAGGCCGTACTTCAGGGCGACGATTTTCCCGAGGCCGATCGCCGAGCCACCGCCGACGGCGACGCAGCCGTCCGCGTTCACCTCCTTCGCGCGCCGTTGGGCCTCGGCCGCCGACTCCGTGGGCACGTGCATCCGGGCGTGGGGGTGCAGGGCCACCGCTCGGCTGCCGAGGAGGGCGGCGACGGTTTCGGCGAGTTCCCGCCGGCCGGGCGAGCACAGCACCATGACCCGCTCGAGTCCGACGTGGTCGATCTCGTCCGCGAGCCGGTCGAGGGCGTCGAGGCCCATCACGCGCATTGGGAGGGCCTGGTAGGCGAAGGTGGGCGGGGTGGTCACCGTGCGTCCTTCTGCGGGTCGGGCTCGACGGTGATGTCGATCTCGGCCAGCCGGAACGGGGCGGTGACCTTGTACTGACGGGCCTTTTCCGCGTCGTCGACCTGCGAGAAGTCGACGACGAGGCTCTCTTTGACGGCGAAGACGGCGTCCGAGTCCAGATAGGGGCCGTCGGCGACGAAGATGTGCGTCGTCAGCGGCCGGTGGCCGTCGGCCTCGACGATGAAGTGGATGTGGGCCGGCCGGTACGGGTGCCGCTCGGTGGCGTCGAGCAGCACTCCCACGGGGCCGTCGGTCGGAATGGGGTAGTGGCTCGGCACCACGGTACGGAACCAGACCCGGCCTTCGTCGTCGGTACGGAAGAGGCCGCGCCCGTTGCCCGGTGGCTGCACGTCGGGCTGCTGCACATCGTAGAAACCGTCCTCGGTGCATTGCCACACGTCGACGTTCGCGCCGGTCAGAGGGGTGCCGTCCGCCGATGTGACACGCAGCGACACGACGCAGGACCTTCCGCGGCCCAGCAGATCGATGCTGTCCCCGCTCCGACGCTGGGGGGACTCCACCATGTGGAAGGGCCCCAGGACCGTGCTCTCGGTGCCGCCGCCCTGCTCGTTCACGGTCTCCACCAGCATGGAGACACCGAGCACGTCGGAGAGCAGGATGAACTCCTGGCGGGTGGGGTCACATTTCTGCCCTACTGCGGTGAGGTAGTCCACGGCGTACTCCCACTCCTGGATCGTCGGACGCAACTCGCGGACGTAGCCGTGCAGATGGCGGACGAGCCCTTGGAGCAGTTCACGCAGCCGCGGGTCCGGGGTGTCGCGGAAACTGTCCACGGCGGCGGCCGTGATGGCCTTCGCCGCCTCGTCGGTACCGGGCATGACCTACCTCCAGCGCTGGCTCGGGCGTTCAGAAAGAAACGCTAGGAAGGCGTCGGCCGGGGCGATATCCGCGGAGCGCGACCGGCAGCCGAATCACGCGACGTGTGACGGCCGACCGGGGACACGGCCCAGGAGGGGCACCGTGGATCACCCCTTGTTGCGGAGGTTGGGCGGGACGACAATGGCGCCATGGGCCGCGCACCTTTGGCGAGCCACGTGCTGTGCCGTGATTCAGGCTTCGCCGACTTCCGCGAACGCCTCAACGAGCTGTTCTACCCGGCGGACGTCACCCCGCTGTCGGGCGCCGACGGCCCCGGCGGCGAGCTGCGTGGCACGCGCACCGAGCACATCACCCTCGGCCTGATGACCTTCGGCCAGCGCACACGCGTCGATCCCGGACGCACGCCCTCGCACTACCACGTCAACGTCGTGCTGCGAGGTGCCATCGAAGCAACCACGGGACGCCAGGAGTTGGCAGCCACCGCCGGCGACGCCATGGTTTTCGCGCCGACGCGCCAGCACAGGCTGATGAGCTGCGGCGACGGTGCGCGTCATCTGGGGATCAAGATCGACCGGAGACTCGTCGAGGCCGAACTCCAGGCTCTCCTGGGCCGCCCCTTCCAGGCTCCGTTGGACTTCGCGTTCGGCTTCGACCTCACGTCCGCGCCCGGCCGCAGCTGGCGCAACACGTTGGACCTGTTGCTGGCCGAGTCCGACAGCGCCGACGGGCTCATCGGCCGGCCTCCGGTTCAGCACCACTTGGAGCGCCTCCTCGTCAGCGGCCTGTTGCTGGCTCAGACGCACAACTACACGGACGAGCTGCTGCGTCCCCAGCCTCCCGCCTACCCACGGACCGTACGAAAGGCTGTCGACCTGGTCGACGCCCACCCCGAGACACCCTTCACCCTCGGGGAGCTGGCCCAGGCGGCGGGCGTGAGCGCCCGCCGCCTCCAGGAAGGGTTCAGGGAGCACATCGGCGTGACGCCGATGACGTATCTGCGTAACGTCCGTCTGGACCGCGTCCACACCGACCTCCTCACGGGCGCCACCGGTGTCACCGAGGCGGCCGGGCGGTGGGGCTTCACTCACCTCAGCCGTTTCTCCGCCGCCTATCGCCGTCGCTTCGGCGTAGCGCCCTCCGAAACCCTGGCCGGGGCCGGCGGCCAGGACAGGGGTGAGAGGTGAGAGGCCGTGATCGTACGGTCTCTGCTGACTGCCGTACGACCAGGTGAGGGTTTGCGCCCTTTCGCGGCGCAGGGGGTCATTCCTGCGCGGCAGGAAGCGGAAGAAGTCGGTGGAACGCCGGGACGGCGACGGCGGCGACCACGACGTGCATGACCATCAAGGCGACGACGGCCCCCCAACTGGTGCCGGCCCGGCTGTCGGAGACGCCGACCATGACGTCCGGGATCAGACTGAGAAGCACGACCACGGGCACCAGGGTGCGCAGCAGGCGTGCGGGGCGCGCCGAACGGGCTCGAACGACCGCCCAGGCGGCAGCGCCGATCAGGACACCGAACACGGTGAGGGGCGCGTAGGCGGACAGCTGGAGGGGCTGGAAATCGTGCGAGGCGCCCGCAGCGTGGGCCGTCGTGGCGACGACGGCGTTGAGGGCGACGGCGACGACCGCGGTGCCGATCAGGCCGCCGGTGACGAGAAGGCCGCTGGGGCGGGCCGGACGGGTGGCGAGTTGGTGGCTCAAGGAGTCCTCCGGAAGGGGTATCGGGCAGGGGCAGGGGCAGGGGCAGGGACGGGGGAGTGGGCCAGGTCAATCGGCGATGACGACGGATCGGCGTCCGGCAGTGCCGTCGGTGGTGGCGGTGAGCAGCCGGGCGGCGACATCGGCGCGGCTGATGGTGGCGCCCATGCGCAAGGTGGCTGATTCAGGCAGCAGCTTGACGGCGCCGGTGGCGGGGAGTTTGGCGGGCGCGCTCAGACGCTCGCGCAGCACGGCGAAGGAGGACAACTCGACAAAGCGGGTGACGCCGGTGGTGGCGGCACCGGAGATGACGGCGAGCGTGGTGTCGGTGACGACCGATCCGCCGGTCGAGCCAAGTGTGCTGATCACTGCGGCGACGCCTGTCATGGCCTGCCTACGAGACGTCCGGTCGCGCCCAGCACGAGCAATTTCACGGTGACTCCTGAAGGTTGCGATGCTGCTCGGCACCCCGGGCAGTCACTTCAAGGTTTAAGCGAAACCGTAGCGTCAATGACTTCAAGTGAAAGCCTGGGCGGATGACTTCAAGCGTGAAGCCTCGGTACATTGGGGCGCATGACGAACAGCCCTGCTGACGAGGTACCCCGCTGGCTCGACGAGGAGGAGCGTCATGCCTGGCTCGCTCTGGTGGGCGTCATGCGGCGTCTGGAGCAGGCGCTGGACGCGCAGCTGCGCGAGGAAGGGCTGACGCACTTCGAGTACGGGGTGATGGCGGCGCTGTCGGAGTCGCCGGAGCGGGAACTGCGCATGAGTGACCTCGCAGCTTTCGCCGAGGGTTCGCTCTCGCGCCTCTCCCAGGTCGTGACCCGCCTCGAACGCAAGGGATACGCGCACCGCCGGCCCGATCCGGCCGACGGGCGCTACACCCTGGCCACCCTGACCGACGCGGGATACGAGAAGATCGTCAGTGCTGCTCCCGGCCACGTCGCGGAAGTACGCCGACTCGTTTTCGACCCGCTGACCAAGGCGCAGGTCAGACAGCTCGAGAACATCGGCCGGCGCATTGTCCGCGCCATCGATCCCACCGCCTCCCCGACAATGCTGGACCTTCATTCGAAGCACCGCTGACGACGGGACGCGGCGATCGCCAACCGCACGTGCTTTTCGAGGGTGGGCCGCCCCGTACTTTTCGGGGGCCCTTCAGGGCGGACGGTGAACCACAACGGGCGGCAGGTAACGGGCCGTCCTGATCGGACGTCTAAGAGTGCCGTCCGCGTTCGTCGGCGTGCTGAAGTACAAGGCGGCTCTGTACGGCCGTACCTTCGCCAAGGTGGACCGCGCTTTCTCGTCCTCTCAGGTCTGCTCGGTCTGCGGATTCCGGGACGGTCCAAAGCCTCTGCCCATCCGGGAGTGGACGTGCGGCGCTCCAGGGTTTCCGGCCCGAGTCGGCTGACCCGTCCGGGGGCTGTGCCACATGTCTGGCCGTGTGAACCCCCGTCCCTGGCCCCCGGCCGACAGTATTGACTTTCCTGTCCGGAAAGCCAAAACTGAGCTTTCCAGGCAGGAAAGTGAGGCGTCATGGACGAGCTGACACCTGAGCAGGCACGAGCCGCGCTGGACACCGTAGAGCGAGCCCGCCGCAGGGTGATCGACGAGATCGACGTGCCGCGCTGGTACTGGGCGGGCCTGGCCACGGGCTGGCTCGCGCTCGGCGTGATCGCCGACCTACATCATCCGCTGGTGACCACACTGGTCACCCTCGCCTTCGGGGCTGCGCACTCCTCGATCGCGCCCCGGGTGGTCAACGGACGGCACCGCAACAGCCAGATGAGCGTGCGTGCTGACATCGCCGGCCCACGGCTGGCAGTCTGGGTGCTGGGCAGTCTGGTCGCGCTGGTCGGAGTCACCATCGCCGCAGCTCTCATCCTGAACGCCGACGACGCGCGTCACCCGGTCACCGGGGCGGCCGTCCTGGCCGCGGTCATGCTCGTGCTGGGCGGGCCGCTGCTGCTGGCCGCGGCACGCCGCCGCGCCGTACGGACCGGCGCGGCATCATGACCACGCCACGGTTCGACGAGCTGATCCATCCCAGCACCCGACTGTCCATCGTCTCCCTGCTTGCTGCTGTCGACTGGGCCGACTTCGGCTACATCCGCGGCCAACTCGGACTGTCCGACTCCGCACTGTCCAAACAGCTCTCGACGCTGGAGCAGGCCGGCTACGTCACCGTCGACCGCTCCATCAGACGCCGTGTACGCGCCCGCCTCACCACAGACGGTCGAGCCGCCTTCCAAGGCCACGTAGCCGCACTGCAGGCCATCGTGGCCACCGCGAACGCCCCGTCCACCGGCTCCGTCGGCGACAGCCGACGCAACTGACCCGCAGATGGTGACTCAGACGCCACGTGCGTACAGCTCGGCCGGCACATGTGACTGTCTCGCGCACCGGTTCGGGAAGGCGGCAGACTGGCCGGATCGCATCCCGTGCTACGCCTCGCCATCTCGTGCTCTGAGGAAGACACGGTTCGGCCGCCTGCTTGCCCCTGCTCGCACAGGACGGCTCCAGCCGTGACCACTCCGTGCCAGTTCGAGGCCCGATTCCGGGTCCCGGTCCGCTGGACTGCGACCCGGCCCCTGGTGGACTATGGCCTTCACTCGCTCACCGCAGTCAGCATCGTGTCGGCCTCGGGCAGAGTTTCGGCATGACCGTCCCGGACGACAGGACCATGTACGTAATGCTCCGCACCTCTTCCATCCTCTGAGACGCCCGGTGGCAACTGGATTCGTGAACGCGCGATGGAAGAGCCTGCCCAGCGCGGTCGTCCCCAGCGTGGTCGAGGCCGAGTCTTTGTCGGGCGGCGCGGTCAACGACGTCTGGCGCCTGACGCTCGCCGACGGAACGCCGTACGTCCTCAAAGGGGCCCTTGACGCGCCGGCCGACTTGTTCCGGCGGGAGGCGGAGGGGTTGGAAGTGCTCCGTGAGCGGGCGGGGGTGCGGACACCCCAGGTATTCGAGGTGAGCGCGCAGCACCTCCTCATGGAGGCGCTGCGGCCACGGCCCGACACCGATGAGTTCTGGGAGGCGGCAGGCCGGGCTTTTGCCGAACTCCATGCGGTGCGCGGGGAGGGGTTCGGCTGGGACAGCGACGGATGGCTGGGCCTGCTGCGGCAGGAGAACGGCCCGACAGCGGACGGGCACGAGTTCTTCGCCGAGCGCAGGATCCGCCGCTATCTGCGCGAGCCCAAGGTCCGCGGTGCCCTCGAACCGTCCGACCTGGCGGGACTGGAGCGGATCTGCGAGCGCCTTCCCTACCTCGTCCCCAAGGCCCCGAGCGTGCTCAACCACGGCGACCTGTGGCGCGGCAACGTCGTTGCGAGCGCGGCCGGCGAACCGGTGTTCATCGATCCGGCGGTGTGCTGGATGTGGGCCGAGTCCGACCTGAGCATGATCTATTGCTGCGATCCTCCGCCGGACCGCTTCTTCCGTGCGTACGAGGAGCTTTCTCCGCCGGCCGACGGCTGGCGGGAGCGCATGCCGCTGCTGCACCTGCGTGAACACCTCAGCGTGCTCGCGCACTTCGGGGGGAACGGCGACACTGTGGCCCAGGTCCGGCATGTCATGCGCACCTTCACCTAACGCTCCCCAGCACCGCTGCCTGTTGCGGACGCCGGAGCGGACGCCGCGCGGCGGCCTCGGCGCCCTCCACCCACGGGAGGTAGCAACACGCGAATCCGACCGGCGTCCGGGGCCCCCGAGAAGGTGCGGGTGCCTTTTACTCCCCGGTATGTGGATGGTGAGCTGCGTCGGCAGCGGATCTGCCGCCGGGGTTGCTGAAGATTAACCTGGAGAAGAGCGGCACCGGGACGGACGGACTCTTCCGATGCATCTTCTTACCGAGGGGGACGCAAAAGAGGGAGGCGAAGAGCCATGCCCTGGAATCTGAACGGCACGTATCTGGAAAGCTGCAACTGCGACGTGGTGTGCCCGTGTACCACCTCGGGCCTCACCGCACCGGCCGACCACGAGCGCTGCCAAGTGACCCTCGCGTTCCATGTCGACAGCGGGAACGTGGACGGCGTGGACGTCTCCGACCGCAGCGTCGCCGTCTTCATCGACGCGCCCCGGGTCATGGCGGAGGGCGGCTGGCAGGTGGCGCTGTATCTCGACGGTGGGGCTGACGACGGCCAGGCGGATGCGCTGGGCAAGGTCTTCTCCGGCCAGGCCGGTGGGCCAGGGCTGATTCAAAGTCTTTGTGATCATGTGGACGCCCAGGTCACGGTGGTGTGATGGGGTGGCGTCGGGCCGTTGCCGATGCACCGAGGCTCCGGGGTGGGGTGACTGAGCTCGCCCGCTCGCAGTGGACTATCGAGAACAGGCTCCACTTCGTCCGCGACACCGCCTTCGGCGAGGACGCCTCTCGGGTCCGCACCAGCATCACCGCTGGCCTTTCCGCCACATCTCCTACGAGCCCTTCACCCGCCCCCTCGACCTCCTCGACATCCCGTGACCAGGACAGATGCAAGATCATCAGGAGAAAATCCCTGGGTACTGGGCCCGGGACGGAGGAAGGGAGACGTAATGCATGGTCGAGCGTGCGGGAATGTCCCTGGGCGCGCGCGTTAACGCCATCGTGGCCTAAAATCAAATGACGCTTCGTGAAGGAGGAGCAATGCGCGGATTCCACTGCGTAGATCCGTCGCACGGCAGGATCGATTTCACCGGGGCGGATGACGAGGAGCTGTTCGGACATATCAAGGCGCACGCCGCCGAGGCTCATCCTGACCTCACCGACACCCAGCTCAGGGAGATGATGGCTGGCGCTGACTGGTGGCGGTCGTTGGCGACATCTGGAAACAACGCAGGGTCATCGCCGTCCGCCTACGACAAGTAATGCGACCGAGCGTCGCCCGTTCCCCCGACGCGATCTCCGGGCAGCCGGCGACATCGAGGTGCTCCAGGCCAAAGTGCTGATGATCTTGCATCTGTCCTGGTCACGGGATGTCGAGGAGGTCGAGGGGGCGGGTGAAGGGCTCGTAGGAGATGTGGCGGAGGCCGGCGGTGATGCTGGTGTGGCCGTGGTCGCGGAGGGTGTTGATTGCCAGGTTGCCCAGGGTGGCCATGATCTCCGGGCCGTGGTCAGTGCGGACCCGGGAGGCGTCCTGAAGGCGGTGTCGCGGACGAAGTGGAGCCTGTTCTCGATGGCCCACTGCGAGCGGGCGAGCTTGCCGATGCGCTTCGGTGAGGCCTGCAGGTGGGACAGATCGGTGAGCGCGTAGACGGTCTGCCTGGTCCGTTTCCCGCTCTTGAGGTCGGTGCGATAGCGGGTGATCTTCGCGGCCTGGACGGCGTAGGGGAAGTCCAGCCCCAGGTCGGTGACGGTCAGCATGCGAGTCACCCGGGTCTCGCGGCGGCCGTGTCCGCTTCCGCGCTGGTAGTGCCGGGCGGTGACCTGGGTCCAGGGCAGTGAGCGCAGCGCGCGGTGCAGGGCGGGCTGGTTGGCCTTGACCATCAGCAGGTAGTGGTCGAGATCGTGGACCAGGTTGCCCCGCAGTTCGGCGAGGACGGTCCGGTCATGAGCCTGACCGGCATGTTCCACCCGGTGAACAGCACGCTGACCATTGCCCGCTCCACCCGGGCGACGGGCGACGGCGTGTACGGCCGGTCCTGGGACTTCTCCGGCGGCAACGGACACGCGGCGCCCTTCACGTGGTCGGCGTGACCGGTCGGCCGGTCACCGTCCGGCACGGGGTGGGCCCCGCCGGATTGCTGCTGGTCGTGGCGGCTGCAGCCTGGGTCTGGGTGGTGGCGCGCTGGGGCGGCATGGAGGCGATGCCGGGCACCATGGGCCTGGGCCTACCCGCCTTCCTGGCCGTGTGGACGCTGATGATGGCTGCGATGATGCTGCCCGCCACCACGCCCGTCGCCGCGCTGTACGCACGCACCATCGTCGTGCACCGGGCCCCGCGCATGGTCGTTTTCACCGTCGCCTACCTGCTGGTCTGGGCCGCGGCCGGGCTGCCGGCATACAGGCTGGCTGTCGGTCTGGAACTGGCGGTGAGCCTTCCCGCCGCTGCGGGCACCGCATTGGCCGCGGGCGTGTTCGCGGTCAACGGCGTCTACCAGCTCACGCCCCTCAAAGACCGCTGCCTGGCGAGGTGTCGCTCACCGATCGGGCTGATGTTGCGCTACACCTCGTACCCGGGGCCTTCGCGCGACCTGCGCGCAGGAGCTCACCACGGGGCCTTCTGCCTGGGCTGTTGCTGGTCGCTCATGGTGCTGCTGGCGGCGTTCGGTGTGATGAACCTGTGGGCCATGGTGGCCTTGACCGCCGTGATCACCACCGAGAAGCTCGCTCCGGCCGGCCGCCTTGTGGCCCGTGCTGTGGGGGTCGCCTCGATCGCTCTGGCCGTTGCCGTCTTTTGGGTTCCAGCGCTGGCTCCGGGACTCACAGGTAGCGGTACGACCGGGATGTGAGGACGGAGGCCGTCCCCGCCGAGAAGGCACACGCCGGGCGGACAGATGAGGCCGGCTGTGCATGGCGCTGTCCGCGAAGGAGATCCACGAGCTGGTGGGCGAGGCGACCGCGGCCTGGCCCTGGTGGTTCGGCTTGGCCTTCGAGCCGACTGGACTGGCAGCGCAGTCTGTGGCGTGCACCCCCTGGGTGCGCCCCGCCGATCGGAGGAGCGGCGCCCACCCGATCAGTCACTATCCGTGCGCCACGCCATCGTGCTTCCTGTACGGCCCGCGGGACGCGGAGATGCTGACAACCCCTGGGGAACAACCGTTCCTCGGGTCGAACAGACATCGGAGGCGACCATGGTGCAACTGGATACCTTTGACCACAAGGTCAAGCACAAATCGACCGTCCCGGCGAACGTCGACGTAGAGATCGAGCTCTTCGTACGGGAATACAAGAAGGCCACCGGGCCCGCCGGCACCCCCAAGCCGGTCCTCATGCTCCACGGCAGGAGCGTTCCGGCCCTTCCCGGCTTCGACCTCGTGCTCCCTCCCAAGGGCGGCTCCACGCACCCGGACACCAGCTACAGCTGGGCCCAGTTCCTGGCGGGCAACGGCTACGACGTCTACGTCATGGACCTCCAAGGCTCCGGGCTCTCCCCCCGCCCGAAGATGGACGAGCCGTGCAACGCCAACCCCGCCCAGCGGGGCCTGCTGGAGACCAATCCCGGCACCGGGACTTGTTCCCCGACGGCGCCCTACCCGCACCAACTGGGCAACTCCCAGAGCGAATGGGACGAACTGGCCACGGTCGTCAAGTTCATCAGGGCGCGGTGCAACAACGAGAAGGTCTCCTTCATCGGCTGGTCCGCGGCCTCGTTCGTCATGGGCCCGTACGCGCTGCAGCACCCCGGGGACGTGGCGAGCATGTTCCTTCTCGCGCCCATCTTCCCTCCGGCCGGCCGCTGGTCGACGCACCCCGAGGCACCCTTCGATCCACCTCCCGGCACGGGCCTGCCCAAGCAGCCCGAGTCCAAGCCGGCCGCGGTCTTCGGTTTCCCGATGAACCTGACCAGCAAGGCCAGCCTGCAGGCCACCATCAGCGACAAGGAGCTGGCCGGCCACGTGTGGCAGTCCATCATGGACTGCGACAGCGTCGGCCAGAAGTGGGGCGGCAACACCGCGGGGGCACCGGAAGGTGTCATGCGGTGGCGTAACTCCTACTGGTGGGGCTGGAACTCGAGCACCGTACCGTACGGCTCCACGCTCGGCACCGCTGTGCCGGTGTGCATCGTCTACGGAGACCAGGACAAGACGGCCAATACGGCTGTGGAGTTGGGGCCCGTGCTGCACTTCTCGGTTCCGGACCTCTACCAGGCGATTCCGGGCGCCGACAAGCTGATGATCCGGGTCGAGGGCTGGGACCACCAGCCGGTCTGGGAACGCCGGCCCAACCAGATGCTGCAGCAGATGTCCTGGAAGTGGCTCGACGACAAGAAGGTGTACGGCGTTGAGACCGGAAGCTGGTTCATGGACGCGGACGGTGTGGTAGCAGAAGTGGAGTAAAGCTCCGGGCGCCGCGCGAGGCGAGCTGCGGCGAATCCCGCACGACGTCGTCGTTCCTGACGGAGAGTGCCGTCGCGAGGGAGCCCATGTCCGGCGTCACAACCTGACTGTGGACTCCCTCGTCTCATGCGCGCGGCCGACCCTTGGGATCGATCATCCGGTGAAACCGCCACCGTTCGGTACGAGACCGTTCGCGATGCAGCGGATGGTTTGTGCGCGGTGGAGTGCCGTTGCGCCTAGTCCTCCGGTTCCCAGGCGCGGAGCAGGTCCAGCAGCTGCCGGTCCCCGTCGAGTGCAGGGAGTCCGCCGAAATGCGGTCGTACGGGTAGAGCACCAGGTCACTGGCCGTGCCGCGAACGGAGACGCCTGCCGCGTCGGGGTCCTCGGCGGCAGCGGGCAGCCGGGTGGTCCGCGCACCGTCACCGTCGGCCGTCAGGCGAGGAGCGGCCACCTCGACCGGCAGTGGGAGCGGCTCGCCCACGGTGAGCTGGGCGTCGTAGGTGTGCACCGCGATCTCCTGGACCTGGTGCCGGGCGACGCCACCGGCGGTGTGCGGCGTCTGCGTGTTGCCTCAGCCGGTGAAGCAGCCCTGGTCCGGACCGGCCTGCCGCAGGGCCGCCGGCAACAGCTCGGTCGAGGCGGCCAGCCAGGCCGGCACGGCTTCGCGCTCCTGCGGCGCGACCGCGTCACCTGGGCCGGGGTCCTGGACGTGGCGTCCGGCCCAGCGGCGACCGTGGCGGCCCAGCGGCGGCGGCCCTCGCCGATGTGCTGCACCAGGTCGGACAGCGTCCACCCCGGGCAGGTCGGCACCGGCGGGTCGAGGATGGGCGCGGCGGCGATCGCGGCGCGGAAGGCGGTTGCGCGTTAGTCGATCAGCCGCAGCAGAACGGGAAACTCCAGAGTCCTGTGCACGGCGGTAGTTCTAACATCTTGATCCTTTTGCCCGACAGCGGTTTACCCAGCCGATACGGCAGGGAGCTCCGGCCCAGGCGACAGCCCCACGATCCACACGCCGCCCGCAAGGAACCGGCAAGGGAGCTCTTGGAATGAGTGGGTTAATCGTCGAGGTACCGACGCAGTGCCCCGGCAGGAGGGAACGGTGAACATCGACTCCCCCTCCTGCCGGGCGCAACAGCACGCGCCCGGAGCCGCCACCGGCAACCTTTCGCGTGGCAGGGACAAGCGGCTCGACTTGGGGCTGACCGCGATCGTGCCCCGTCCCCGTACCCGGGTGACACTGTCGGCCGATCGGGTACGGGGACACATCAGGGCTTCGCTGATCTCAGCGACCCAGCCGGTTCGGTCAGGCTCCGCTGGTGTCGGTCGGTGCCGCCTCGCCGAGCAGGGCGAGGGTCAGCACGTTGCCGGCGATGCCCCAGCCGCCGTCGGCGACCTCTTCGACCAGAACCATGGTGTTGTTGCGGGCGCGCTCGCCGTAGATCTCGACATACAGCTCGGTGGTCCGGCTGACGATCTCCTCCTTCTGCTTCGGGGTGAGGGTCTTTTCGGGGACCTTGAAGTTCGCGAAGGGCATGGTTGGTCGTTCCTTCTCTCAACTGGGTGTTGCAGGGAGCTGCCCGCGGTGAGCAGGCTGTCCAGTCCGATGCCGGCGGAAGAAGTCCGCGCGGAGGCGGTCGGCCACCGCGGAGACGACTTCGTTGCCGTCTCGGCTGGGGTCTATGCGGGTGCGCAGGGCCCGGTGCCGTGCTTCGTCGCGACCAGTCGCTACGACGGCTTCAGCGACCTCGGTCGCGTCGCGCCGCAAGGGTGAGCACGGCGAGGCGCTTGCCCAAATCGCCCATGGGGGTGGGTCGTTGAGGGCGATTCAGATGATTCCGCCGTTGGCGCGGACGACTTGCCCGTTGATCCAGTGGCCCGCAGGGGAGGCCAGGAACGCGACGACCTCGGCGATGTCGGCCGGGGTGCCGAGCCGTTCCAGCGGGGGCTGGGCGGCCAGGCGGGCGATGGTCTCCTCGTCCTTGCCGTCCAGGAACATGTCGGTGGCCGTGGGGCCGGGTGCCACGGTGTTCGCGGTGACGTCCCGTCCCCGCAGTTCCCGGGCCAGGATCGGCGTCAGCGCCTCGACCGCGCCCTTGCTGGCGGAGTACGCGCCGTAGGCCGGGAACGCAAGCCCCACCACGGACGTGGAGAACATCACGATCGCGCCACCGGGGCGCACCCGGCGGGCGGCTTGCTGAACGACGACGAAGGTGCCGCGAACATTGGTGCGAAGCAGGTCGTCCAGAACGGCCAGGTCCAACTCGGCGATCGGCGCCATCTGAGCCCGCCCGGCCGCGTGCACGACGACGTCGACACCGCCGAACTCCGCTTCGGCCAGATCGAACAGGGCCGCGACGGCGCGTTCGTCGGCGACGTCGGCGCGCACCGCGATCGCCTGGGCGCCGCCCTCGACGACCTCTTTCACGGCGGCTTCGGCCTGCTCCTGGTTGCCGGCATGGCCGACCACGACCGTGTACCCGTCGGCGGCCAGCCGACCGACGGTCCGGCGGCCGATGCCACGCGAGCCGCCGGTGACGATCGCGACACGGGGTGGGTTGGCGGTCCGGTCGAGGGACGTGCGGGTGGGCATGGCTGACTCCTGTGATCGATGCGAGAGGGGTGGTGGAGGCGCGAGGGCGACGAGGTGCTTGCCGTCGCCCCTGCTGCGTCCTCCACGATCGCCTCCTTCCTCACCCTCAACCAGGGCTGCGTCCACCCAGGGGTTGCCACCCCCTGGCTACGGTCCTGCGCGTCTACGACCATGGAGGGGTGAACCTTCCCGAACTCGGTGCTTTCCTCAGGACCCGCCGCGACCGCATCCGCCCCGCCGACGTCGGTCTTCCCCACGGCCCGCGCCGGCGCGTCCCCGGGCTGCGCCGCGAGGAAGTCGCCCAGCTCGCAGGGCTGTCGGCCGACTACTACACCGAGTTGGAACGCGGCGGCGGCAGGCATGGCGTGCAGCCCTCGGCCCAGACCCTGGCCGCCCTCGCCAGAGCACTGCGCCTGAACGGCGATGAGCGCGACCACCTGTTCCACCTCGCCGAACGGCCGATCCCCCGGTCGACGCACGGACCATCGGCCCATGTAGAGCCCGCGCTGTTGGGCCTGCTGGACCGCCTTTCCAACACACCGGCACGCGTCATCACCGACCTGCACGAGACCCTGGTGGAAAACGACCTGGCCCGGAACCTGCTCGGCGGGTCCCCCGCCCACCGCGGGCCGACGGCGAGCTTCGTCTACCGCTGGTTCACCGACCCGCGGACACGCGAGATCCACCCGCCCGAGGATCACCCGCACCACTCCCGGGTGTTCGTGACCGACCTCCGGGCGGCAGCCGGCCGGCGCGGCCGGGACGCGGAGGTCGCGAAGATGATCGCCGTCCTTCGCCGCCGCAGCCAGGAGTTCTCGACGCTCTGGGACACCTACGACGTCGCGGTGCGTCGAATGGACCGCAAGAAGATCATCCACCCCCTGCTCGGCGTCATCGAACTCGACTGCTACAACCTCCTCAGCGAGGACGGACGGCAACGGCTGCTGTGGTTCACCGCCCCGCCCGGAAGCCGCGGAGCCGAACAGCTGCAACTGCTGTCCGTCGTAGGGGCCCAGGAGCTGAGCGTCACGGACGGCACGGCGCCGGAGGGGCTGCCCGCGGCGGAATCCGGATCACAGCACTGAGCCGCTCCCCGGAAACCTGCTGTCTGAGCTCGTGAAACGGCAGCCCCTCCGCGACACCCTCGCTGCCGCCGCCGGGATTCCACCTTCTGTACTTGGCTCGTGAGGCGGGATGCGTGGACCGGGGGAGGAGTAAGGTCCTGTGCCGGCAACCGCGGTGGCTGAAATTGTGTCTCTCAATCCAAGGTTCCAGCGCTGCGGAGTCGGTCACGTACCGCGGTACACCGGCCGGGGGGATGATGTGAGCACGTGGGTGGTGCCCGGATACACCGAGTCTCTTGAGCTCGGGGCGGGAGCGAGCGGTCGCGTAGTGCTGGCCGTGCACGCGGAGACCGGCGTGCCGGTCGCGGTGAAGTACCTCAGTGAGTCTCTGCGTACCCGGCCGGGTTTCGTGTACGAGTTCCGGTCGGAGGCGCGTCTGCTTGGTGGGCTGCAGAGCCCGTACGTGACCGGCCTCTATGAGTACGTGGAGAGTCCGGACGGTGCCGCCATTGTGATGGAACTGGTGGACGGCGTCTCGTTGCGAACGCTGCTGACCCGTCAGGGACCGCTCGATCCCGAGGCCGCACTCGTTCTTCTCAAGGGGTCGCTGCTCGGCCTCGCCGACGCGCACCGCGTCGGGGTCGTCCACCGCGACTACAAGCCCGAGAACGTCCTGGTCGAAACGGCCGGATCGTCCAAGCTGGTCGATTTCGGAATCGCGGTGGATGCCGGTACGAGCGCCGGCGTGGCCGGGACCCCGTCCTACATGGCTCCCGAGCAGTGGACAGGCGCCCCCGCGTCTCGCGCCGCGGACGTGTACGCGGCCACTGCGACCTTCTTCGAGTGCCTGACGGGCCACAAACCGTACTCGGGCGACAACATCGCCGAACTCGCCCTGCAGCACGTCGACGCACCCGTCCCTGTCGAACAGGTTCCAGAAGCGGTCCGTGAACTGGTCCGTCGCGGTCTGGCGAAGGCACCGGAGGAGCGGCCGGCGGACGCCGATACCTTCGTGCGAGAACTGGAGACGGTCGCAGGTGCCGCCTACGGTGCCGACTGGGAGGAACGCGGCCGGGCCCGGCTCGCTGCCCTGGTGGCCCTGCTGGCACTGCTGTTGCCCTCGGCCCGCGCCCCCCGCAGCACCACGGACACCGCACGCACGGTCCTGACTCAGCCCCCACGCCACCACTGGACCCGGTCGTGGCTACCCGGCCGAGCCGGGATGCTCGTCTCGGGCGCCGTCGTACTCCTGGGCATCCTGCTCACGTACGGCATCCACCAGGCCCAAGCAGGCGCCGCGCAACGAACCGCTGAGGCTCTGGCCACCACCGCAGCGCAGTCCGGTACCGACTCGGCGGCACCCACCGGAGCGCCCGCAACGCCCACCATGCCGTCCGACCTGTCGCCGTCACCCGGCCTTTCGTCCCCCGGCCTCTCGCCCTCGGGCGCGCCGACCACCGAGACCGGTGAGCCCCCGACTTCCGCCACCACGCCTCCCACCGACGGGACGACGCCCGGCGGGGCAACCACGTCGACGACAGCGACACCGACGGTCACCACCGCCACCACGCCGGCCGGCCCCGCCGTCAAGGATGTCGCGGTGTCGGCCTTCCAGCAGACAGGTCCCACGACCGCCACCGCGACCATCACCGTCACCACGGACGGGACCGGACCGCTGTCCGTCACAGTCTCGTGGCTCACGGGCAGCACCAGTGGGCAGCCCGGCTCTGCCGACGGTACGTCCCAGACCTTCGAGCGCAGCGGTGCCACCCAGTACTCGATCACCGTCGACCACACCTTCCAGAACGACGGCTGCTACTGGACCGTTCAGGCCACGACCAGTCCGGCGCCCGCGTCCGGTGGTGCTTCCCAGCAGATCCTTACCAGACAGTGCGAGATCCGATGACCGCTCAGAACGACACCGGTTCCGCGTCCCCGGAGGAGGCGGAGGAGTCCACCCGGGTGCTCGCGCCCGTCGACGCGCACAGCGCCACCCTCCACCTCGGCCCTGCTGACGGCAGCGCACCGGTCGTCGAATCCTCCTCCTCTTCCTCCGACGGCGAATACAGCGCCACCGTGCTTGCCAGCCACTGGATCCAGCGCCCCGAGTCGGGCGACACTCTCGTCGACCGGCCGTCGGCGAGCGTTCCCTCGGTACGGCCGGATCGCGTCGAGGGGAGCGTGCTGCGTTTCGGTCCCGGTGTGACAGCCGCCGTCGCCCACCGGACCGGGCAGACACCGTCCACTGTGTCGTCGCCTCCCCCTCTCGCCGGTCGGAAGCTGCGCCGACACGTTCTGCCGGCGCTCGTGGTGGCAGCCGTCCTGGCGTTCCTGGCCTGGCAGCGCTTCGGGCATTCCCTTGAGGTCACCGGGGTGAGGGTCACGGCCCGGCCGACAGTTCTGCGATGCGACAACACCGCGGATGTCGTCGGCCTCGTCACCACCAACGGTCGTCCCGGCACACTCTCCTACCGTTGGGTTCGAAGCGACGGCACGTCGTCCGGCGTCCTGCATGAGGTGATGGTCCGCGGGCAGACACACGCGCGTCTGCACCTGCGGTGGACGTATCAAGGGCGGGGACATCGCACGGCCCAGGCCGATCTTCGCATCCTCGCCCCTGCCGCCCGCGCAGCCACCGCCCACTTCACCTACGACTGTCCTTGACCGACCTACGTCAACTCCGGCGCCGCCGACCTCTCCTGCCGTGAGACGGCTTGGCTGCCAGGGGCCGTTGCCGTCCTGACCTAAAAATCGTGGAGGGCCCGGACACGGCTGCGGCCTCGGTTCTTGGTATGGACCTTTTCTTGCCGCTCTGGTTCACTCTGGCTCGAGCAGTTCACTCATCACTTTGTTCATGTCATGAGTTAACTCTGCCCGCAGACCCGTCAGGACGTACCGTCAGGAAGGGATGCCCCCGTGAGAAGACCCCCACACGCACTGCGGCTGCTGCTGGCCGGCGTGCTCTCCGCGGCCGGCTTCACCGCGTTCGTTCCCCCCGCGCACGCGGCCGGTGAACAGGTCACCGCCTGGCTCACCACCACCGACGACTCAGCCGGACGCCATGTCACGCGCGGACTTCAGCCGCAGGCGCCGTTCGCCTTCCAGTCCGGAACGGGTGGCGGAGGCGAGAACATCACCGTCGACGAGAACACCCGGTACCAGACCTTCACCGGCGGTGGCGCGTCCTTCACGGACACCGCGGCCTGGCTGATGAACTCCAGCGGCGCGCTCTCGCAGGCGACACGCGACGCCACCATGAAGAAGCTGTTCTCGCCGACGGACGGCATCGGGCTGTCGTTCCTGCGCAATCCGATGGGAGCCTCGGACCTCGCACGCTACGGCTACACCTACGACGACGTCCCGACCGGGCAGACCGACCCGAACCTGAACAGCTTCTCCATCGCGCACGACCTCGCGGACGTCGTCCCGCTGACCAAGCAGGCTCTCCAGCTCAACCCCTCTCTGACTGTCATGGCCTCACCATGGACGGCTCCGGCCTGGATGAAGGACAGCGGCTCGCTCAACGGCGGCTGGCTGAAGGCGGAGGACTACGGGGCCTACGCGAACTACTTCGTGAAGTACCTCCAGGCGTACAGGAGCCAAGGCGTCAACGTCTCCTACGTCACCCCGCAGAACGAGCCCACCTGCTGCTCCGGCTATCCGTCGATGAGCTGGAACGCCTCCGGCATCCAGTACTTCCTCAAGAGCGAACTGCTGCCGAAGCTGCAGTCCGCGGGCCTGCCCACCAAGGTCCTCGCGCACGACTGGAACTGGGACGTCTACGACTCCTACGCGGCCGCGTCCGTCGACGACGCCGCGATCCGCAACCACCCCAACTTCGGCGGCATCGCCTGGCACGGCTACGGCGGGGACGTCTCCAAGCAGAGCGCCGTGCACAACCAGTACCCGAGCCTGGACGCGTTCGGCACCGAGCACTCCGGCGGCACCTGGATCGCCAACCAGCAGCGCGAGGACATGAACAACATCATCGACTACACCCGCAACTGGGCGAAGTCGGTGACCAAATGGTCTCTCGCGGTGGACCAGAACATGGGCCCGCACAACGGCGGCTGCGGCACCTGCACCGGACTGATCACCGTGCACAACGGCGACGGCGCCGGCGGGACCGTCGACTACACCATCGAGTACTACACGATGGGCCAGCTGACGAAGTTCGTCCGGCCCGGCGCTCAGCGCATCGCCTCCACGGCGTCCACGAGCGTGCCGAACGTGGCCTGGCGCAACCCCGACGGCTCCAAGGCGCTGATCGCCTACAACGACGCCTCCAGTGCCAAGACGGTGACCATCAACTGGGGCTCGCAGCACGCCACTTACTCGCTGCCGGGCAAGACCTCGGCCACCTTCACCTGGAACGGCACCCAGTCCGGCGGCGGCGGCACGAGCGGCTCGTTCGTGGGCCTGGCCGGCAAGTGCCTGGACGTGGCGGGCGGTTCGAGCGCGAACGGCACGGCCATCCAGCTCTACGACTGCAACGGCTCCGCAGCCCAGCAGTGGACTGTCCAGGGCGACGGGTCGGTCCGCGCCCTGGGCAAGTGCCTCGACGTCACGTCCGCGTCGACCTCGGACGGGGCCAAGGTGCAGCTGTACGACTGCAATGGCACCGGTGCCCAGCAGTGGTCGTACAACTCTGCCACCGGGGACGTCGTGAACACCGCGGCGAACAAGTGCCTGGACGTCACCGACAACTCCTCGGCGAACGGCGCCCGAGCGCAGATCTGGAGCTGCACAGGCGCCGCCAACCAGAAGTGGCGGCTTCAGTAGGTGCAGTCGATCGCGCCCGGTTTCCGCCGCCTGGCACTACGCCGGGGGCATCACCCCGTGAATGCGGGACAGTGTGAACACCCGCTCGTCGTCGCGCAGATGACACCACGCGTACAGATACGGAAGGTCGAGCTCGAGGCGGCTGACAGTGCGGATCGTGCGGCTGCCCGAGGCGGCGACGTAATCGATGGTGATCGCCGTGTCGTTGTCGACGGCGTGGGCGAGTTGGCGGACGTCGGTGTGGGAGAGGTGGGTCGCGTGCCCGGCGATGATCTCTTCGGTATCGGTGGCGAAGGGGGCGTCGTTGCGCGGGTCCGGGGCGGGTTGGGCGAGTGGCGCGTCCGCCAGCCGGGTGGCAAGCGCGGTCAGTTCGGCCCGCTGTGGGGCGGCAGTCGTGCGGGACCGGACACCGGGTCCGCCGATCGCTGTGCGCTGGGTCGGTACCGACGACGTGGCCCGGTGGCTGCGGGGTCGTTCGACGCGCACGGTTCCGTCGGCCGCCTCCGCCACGGGCGCGTATCCCTCGGCGCGCAGTGCCGTGAGGGTTTTCTCGAGCGGGGTGCGGCTGACGAGGACGGTGGGGGCGAGGTGCCGCAGGCCCAGTTTGGCGAGTTTGCGATGGGCGGCGATCTCGGTGAGAAGGGCGGGTTCCTCGCCGTGGATGACGCAGGCGGCCGAGGTGACGCGGATTCGTCCATGGCTGCGTGCGGTGTCCGTGATCAGGTATGCCAGGGGCTGGGGCAGCGCGTTGGCGGCTACGGCGGCGAGGTCGGCCTGGATGGCGTCCGGGCTGCGGCCGGCGTCCAGGGCGCGGCGGACGCTTGCCGGGCTGAACCGCCACGTCGAGGCTGTACCACTGGTCTCCCGCTCGGCGACCGAGTCCAGGAGCGTGACCAGACGTGCGGCGGGTGTGCCGGTGACGACGGCGGTCAGGTCGCTGCCGAAGCGGGCCGTTGTGGTGGCGGTGGGAAGCAGCCGATCGCAGGCCGTGGCCAGTTCTTCGGTGCTGTCGGCCAGCAGGGCGGCG
Organism: Streptomyces sp. NPDC006476; assembly: GCF_040612015.1. NCBI lineage: Bacteria > Bacillati > Actinomycetota > Actinomycetes > Kitasatosporales > Streptomycetaceae > Streptomyces > Streptomyces sp. NPDC006476. Next base: position 53,826 of record NZ_JBEXPK010000018.1, read on the forward strand.
CCGATCGGGGACAACGCTCCGCGAGCCAGGACGCCGAGCAGCTCGGCCTCCCGGATCGCGGTGGCGAACGGTGTCGTGTCCTGCGGCAGGACCTCGGCGAGAGGCCGTGACCAGTGGGTGAGGGGGCCCAGTTCGGCCGCGTCCTTCGCGCCCTGCCCGGCCGGCAGATGGGAAGCGGCGGTGAGCAGCCCCTGCCGGGCCTGGAGACAACCGACGCAGGAGTGAGTACCGGCCAGGGCTGCCAGCGTCTTGTTGTCCTCGTCCCGGGTCTGCGAAGGAGTGAGTCCAAGCGTCCACCAAGCGTGCAGCAACACCGGTAGCCGCTCTGCGGGTTCCGCCTCGGCCCAGGTGTCGTAGGCGTCCGTCGTCGTGACCCGGTCACCGTCACGGGCCAGGAGTCCGGCCTGGTACGCCGTTTCCAGGGTGAGGCGCACGACGGTGTCCTCGCAGCGTGCCGCTTTGCCGAGCCGGGCCAGTTCGCGGGCTCCGACACCGCCGGACTTCAACCGGGCGGGCGGAGCCGTCGCGCACACCGACAACACCGAGGCGGCGTGTGCGGCGAACGCCGTGGCCGCGGAGGCCGCCTCGCTGTCGACCTCCGCCGGGGTGACGGGGGCAAGGAGCGGGACGGGCGGTGTGGGGTCGAACGGAGCGTGCCAGCCCGGCCCGCGCAGTGCGAGAGCCACCTCCGCGGGCATGTGCGCGGGGCCGTAGTCGTAACGCCCCTGGACCAGCAGTCCCCGCTCCAGCGCCCAGCGGGCACCCGGCTCGGAGACGGACCGCACTCCGAAAGCGCCGAATACCTCCGGTCGGTACGCGGGGTCCGCACGCCGCTCCAGCAGTTGCCTGGTGTCGGCCGGCGCCCGGGCGACCATCTCGGCGATACGTGCCGGATCAGTGTGGTGCTCCACGAGTGTCGCGAGACGCTGCGACTTGGTGCTCGGAGGCCGCACACCCAGGGTCGCGAGGATGCGTCGCAACTCCTCGGACGTCGCATCGTTCAACAGCGTCGCCAGCGACTTGTCCAGTCCGAGAGGGGCGTCCCACGCGCGCCGTAGCGCGGAGGCCATGTGCAGATTTCCCTCGCTGTCCGGCCAGACCAGCGCACGAGTGAACAATGTCTGGAGCGCAGCTTCCAGTCCGCGTGCGGCCTCTCCCTCGGTCGCGCCGAGCAGATCCGCAACGACATGTCGAGAGACCGGCGAACTCAGGACCGCCAGCGTCTCGGCCGCCTGCAGGGCGGGCAGCGGGAGCGGGGGCAGCGCGAGCGCCACCGAGCCCGGGCGTTGTAAGCGTTCAGCCAGTTCGCTGACCGAGCGGGGCTGAGGCGGGGCCACGGCGTCCGGCCGTGCTGCGAGTACCTGCTCCAGAACCTCGACGTCGAGGTGGTGCAGCCACGCTGCCAGGCTCGACTTACCGGACTTCACTGATCACTGCACCTCATGTAGGAGAACGTCACGCTTCGCGCCGTCGGGCTGGGCGAAGCGTGGCACGCCGTACGCGCTCCAAGTGTCGCGCACCAAGCGGGTGGTTGGGGGTGCGTCGTCACTGATGGGCGAAAGCAGGAAAGGGATTGACCGCACGGTGGATCCGTTCGTGCAAGGGAGGTCAGCGGGGCAGGGTCTGGTGCAGCCAATGCAGCAGGTCGTTGATGACCTCCTGGCTGTTGGTCTCGTTGAACAGTTCGTGGCGGGCTCCCGGATATGTCCGGTACGTGATGTCCGTGACGCCGGCCGTGCGGTAGCGCTTCACCAGCAGGTCACTGAGCTGGAGTTGTTCGTTGAGCGGGTCCCTGTCTCCGACCATGACGCAGATGGGCAGCCGGGCCGGAACGCCCTGGGGATCGGCGAGCGTGGGCAGTGCGGCGGCGAGGTCCGCCATGCCCTGCGCGTCGAGGCTGAAGCCGCACAGAGGGTCCGCGAGGTAGGCGTCGACGGCGCGCTCGTCGCGGCTGAGCCAGTCGAAGGGTGTCCGGGCGGGCTCGAAGGCCGCGTTGAGGGCGCGCAGCGGGTCCGCTTCGGCGGTCTGTCCCGCGAGCATGAGGTCGACCGCTGTGGTGCCGGTCAGCGCGACAGCGTCGATGAGGGCGGCATGCCGCAGTATGTACTGCTGGGCGGCGAAGGACCCGAGGCTGTGGCTGATCAGTACCAGCGGGAGACCCGGGTGCCGTTCGCGGGCGACTGCCGAAAGGGCGGCCATGTCGTCGACGAGCCGGTTCCAGCCGTCGTCACCGAGATGGCCGGGTGCGGCATGTCTGCTGAGTCCGTGTCCGCGGTGATCGTTGGCATAGACGGCGTAGCCCTGCTCGGTCAGTGCCGCGGCGAGCGACGCGTAGCGGCCCGCGTGTTCGCCCATGCCGTGGGCGATCTGCACGACGGCACGCGGTGGTGTGTCGGGCCGCCATTCGTGCACGTGGATCGTGACACCGTCGGGGCTGTCGAAAGTGAACAACGCAACTCCTGTTGTGGGGATCCGGGCAGCTTCGAGTGCCGGGCCGGCTGTCCTGGGTGGCCGGCCGCGGCTGAGAGGCAGTGTTCGAGGCCCGGGGGATGGGTCAGGCGGGGTGTTCGCCGAGATAGCCGGCGACGATCCTGGCCTGGTCGGCGCCAAGTTCCCGGGCCGCGGCGTGGGTGGTGATTTCGCCGTGGGAGAGGACGTAGCCGTGGTCCGCGACCTCCAGGGCCAGACCGACGTGCTGTTCGACGAGCAGGACGCCGCAGCCGGAGTCGTCCGCGTAGCGCCGTACGACGGGCAACAGCTCCTCCACGATGATGGGTGCCAGGCCGAGGCTGAGTTCGTCGAGCAGAAGCAGTTTCGGGCGCCGGGCCAGTGCGCGCCCCATGGCGAGCATCTGTTGCTCACCCCCCGAGAGCAGGCCTGCCCTGCGGTCCTTGAGGCGGGACAGGACCGGGAAGTAACGGTAGGCGGCGGCCTCGTCCAGGCGCTCGCCCCGATGGGCGAGGCGCAGATGTTCCGCCACGGTGAGAGCGGAGAAGATGCCCCGTCCCTCGGGGACATGGGCTATGCCGAGACGGGCGCGGGTGGCGGCCGGGATTCTGTCGAGGGGCGAACCGGCGAAGGTGACCGTGCCGGCCATGGGGCGCAGCAGTGCGGAGATGGCCTTCAACGTGGTGGTTTTCCCGGCTCCGTTGGCTCCGAGCAGGGCGACGACCTGTCCCGTCGCCACGGTCAGGTCGACGTCACGGATGACAGGGGCACCGTCGTATCCGGCGGTGAGTCCCCTCACCTCGAGAACAGGGGTGCTCATGATGGCTCCGGTGTGGTGGTGGCGACCTTGGACGGGCGGTCGGCGGATGGTGTGCCGCCGTGCTGCCGGGAGGCAGCGGTGGGCTGGACGGCCGAGGCCCCCAGGTAGGCGCTGATGACGGCCGGGTCGGTGCGCACCTGCGCGGGTGGCCCGGAGGCGATGACCTTGCCGAATTCCAGGACGACCACGTGGTCACAGATGCCCATGACGAGACTCATGTCGTGGTCGATGAGGAGCAGGGAGGTGCCGTCGTCCGCGATGGCACGCAGGCGGTGTCCGAGTTCGGCGCTCTCCGCTGTGTCCAGCCCGGCAGCGGGTTCGTCGAGGCAGACGACGCGCGGTCGGGCGGCCAGGGCCCGGGCCACGCCGACGAGTTTGCGCTGTCCTTGGGACAGCTGGTGGGCCGAGGCGTGGGCGAGATCCTCAAGCCCCAGGGCAGACAGGGCCTGTGCGGCGGCCACGTCGGGGGACACGCGGCGGCCGAGTGTTTCGCCGAATGCTCTCCACCAGCTTGGCCGGTCCGCCGTGATCTGAAGGTTCTCCGCGACCGTGAGGTCCTCGAAGAGCTCGCTGCTCTGGAAAGTACGGGCGAGCCCGCGTCGTGCTCGCGCGTGCGGCGGCAGACCGGTGAGGTCCTGACCGTCCAGACTGATTCGTCCACGCGCCGGGACGAGGCCGGTGACGGCGTCCACGAAGGTGGTCTTGCCGGCGCCGTTCGGGCCGATCAGCCCGACCAGTTGGCCTTGCCCGATCTCCAGGGACACCTCGCTCAGCGCGTGCACACCGCCGTAGCTGACACTGATCGACTGGACCGACAGTACGTTCACGAGGCGACCTCCGTGGTGTCGAGCGCGGCGGGTGCGCGGTGTTCCCCGGCGGCGTGTGGGTCATCCGGCGCACTCACCTGGGCCGCTGCACGTGCGGCTCTCTTCGCCGTTTTACGGCGGTGGTTGGCGCCCGCGATTCCGTCGGGGTTGGCGATCAGCGTCAGGATCAGGGACACCCCGCCGAACAGCAGCGCCCAGGTCCCCTTGATCCCGAACCATTTGTCCAGCGCGTGCGGCAGCAGGGCTTCGGTGGACATCAGTCCGGCGATCACGGCTCCGGACACCATGGTGATGCCGCCGATATAGGCGAAGCCGATGAGGCCCAGAGCGGCCAGCGCGGTGAACCGGGCAGCGCTGACAGAGCCGAAGTTGTAGCCGTACAGGGTGCCGGCGACGCTGGCGATGAAGGAGCTGATGGCGAAGGCGGCGATCTTCACGGCCCGTACGTCGACTCCCGCCGCCGCGGCGGCCCGTTCGTTGGAGCGGACCGCGAGCATGCGCCTGCCGAGACCGGTGCGCCGCAGATGGGCGACGTACAGTCCGAGACAGACGGTGACGGCCAGCACGAGGAATCCGAACATGGGGCTGGGCTCGTTGCCGTCCAGACCGCGGAAGTCCGCTCCCGGGCCGAGGTTCACCCCGAGCAGGCGCGGCGGTGGTACGGACACACCGGCGGTGCCGCCGAACGAGGTGTTGCCGAACAGGGCCTGTTCCATGGCGAGGGCGGCGGCCAGGGTGACGACGGCGAGGCTCACACCGCGGACCCGGAGGGCGGAGATGCCCGCGGCCACGCCGAGCAGTGTGGCGAGCAAGGTGGCGCCGAGGGCGTCGAAGGGGAAGGGAATGCGCAACTGGACCGCGAGGTGGGAGAGGGCGAAGCCCGCAGTGCCGGAGAGGGCCAGCTGCATCACGGAGATCTGTCCGACGTAGCCGGTGATGACGACGTACGACAGAACGATGACCATGCCGATCATCGAGTTGGTGAGGGCCTGTCGGAAGTCGAACGGCAGGACCACCAGGGCCACCGCGGCCACGACCGCGGACAACAGGGCGGGACGTAGCAGCCGTTCGGGCAGGGGGACGGCGGGCAGCCGCTGTTCGATGGCTTCCCCGCGGCGCGGCAGGCCGGCGCCCCGGACGTACAGGGCGACCACCATCAGCGCGAAGACCAGCAGCTGCTGAAGGCCCGGCATGGCGTTGCCGTTGTCGGTCGGGAACCAGCTCTGCGTGGAGAGGTAGTACACGATCGACTGCAGCACTCCGATGAGGATGCCCGCCGTGCAGGCGATCCACAGCGACGTGAACCCGGCGAAGAGGGCGGCCGCGAGGGCGGGGACGACCTGGAGGGGGAGGGTGATGGAGTCGACCTGGACGATGGGCGCGGCCAGGACGCCGAGCAGCCCGGCGACCAGGGCGGCCAGGAGGGTGTTGGCCAGGGAGATGCCGTTGGGGGACAGGCCCGCGAGCAGCGCGGCCTGTTCGTTCTCCGAAGCGGCGCGGGTGGCGAGGCCCAACCGGCTCCACCGGTACAGGGCGCCCAGTGCCAGGGCGATCGTGATGATCAGACCGGTCAGCAGGAACCGGTCCGCCGGAGTGGTGATGCCGAGGACGCCGACGGTCTCGCCGGGAAGGACGCTCGGTGCCTGCTGGGGCTGGGTGCCGAAGACCAGCAGCACCGTGGCCTGCAGGGTGAGCAGGATGCCGAGCGAGGCGGCCAGCTTGGCCAGCGGTGAGACGGTGCGCAGTGGCCGGAACACCGCCACCTCGATGAGGACTCCGATGGCGAGTGCGGCCACGAGCGCTCCGATGAGAGCGGCCACGGTGGGCAGGGTGAAGCCGAAGAAGCCGGAGGTGAGCGCCCAGAAGATGTAGGCCGAGGCCATGGCGACGGCACCGGTGGACAGGTTGATGATGCCCGAGCCCCGGTAGGTCACGACGACCCCGAGCGCGATACCGGCGATCAACGCTCCCTGGCCGAGTCCGAGCACGGCGAAGAGCAGGATCTGATCCATGCATGACTCCTGTCATGACGGTGGGAGTCCCGTGCCGACGGTGCTCCGCTGGGGAGGGACGGCTACACCGTCGGCACGGGGGTGGGCCCGAGGGCCCGTGGGAGGGTGAGAGCGGGGCTCACTGGGGCGGGCGGAGCCAGTCGGTCAGCGGCTTGAACTGGCCCTTGCCCTGGTACTGGTAGAGCCGCGCCTGGTCGTTGCAGACCGCGGGGGCGTCCTTGTACTTGCCGCACTTGACCTCGGCGGCGCCCATGATGACCGGCCCGGTGAACGTCTTCAGCTGCTCGGTGACCGTCGCGGGAGTGATCTTGTCGGGGCCGACGGCGTCGAAGACCTTGGCGTAGGTCAGCACCGTGCTCCAGGCCAGCGGTGCGAAGACCTTGGCTGCCGTGTCCTTGGTCAGTCCCACCTGCGCCGAGGCGGTGAGGAACGCCTTGGAGTCGGCTGCCGAGGGATCGGCTGTCAGCGTCTGGGCGACCCCGTACGTCCAGGCGGGCAGGTCGCCGCCGAGGCCCTGAGCCACATCCGGAGACATGCACAGCGGGGTCGCGACCACCGGCTTGGTGACCGCCAGCTGCTTCAGGGCCTTGGCCACACCGACGCATCCGGAACCGATGGTGATGGGCACGACGACGTCGGCGGTGCTCGCCCCCGCCGCGGTGACCGGGCCGATGAGGTCGGTGGCCTGGGCGTCGAATCCGACCGACTTCACCGTCAGGCCGGCCGCCTCGAGGCCCTTCACCGCCGCGCTGGAGGCGATCTTGTCGCCCGGCGTGTTGGTGTGGATCACCGCCGCGGTCTTCGCCTTCAGCACGTCGCGGGAGTACGTCCCCCAGGCGCCGAAGATGTGCGGCAGGTCGCCGAAGGTGCTGAAGGTGTTCTTCGCGGTGGGCATGGTCGGGCCCGTCGCCACGCCGACCAGCACCGGCTTCTTGCCGGCGACCACGGCGTTGAAGGAAGCGTCACCGAGGTAGAGATTGCCGACACCGATGGCGGAGACGCTCTTGTCGCCGAGCAGTTGCTGGCCGCACTTCTGCCCCTCCTCCTCTGCCGACACGACCGTGCAGACGTTCAGTGCCAGCGGATGCCCGCCGATCCCGCCCAGCTTCTCGTTGACGTACTTCACGGCGGCGCGGGCGCCCGCGGTCGCCTCGGGGTTGCCTCCAGGGCCGCCCTCCACGTTCACCCAGCCCAGGCCGACGGGGGACAGGCTGGTGTCGGCCTTTCCTGCCTTGCCCCCCACGTAACGCAGGTAGTCGGTCACGACGGCGCTCGACGGGCGGGAGTCCGCAGCGGAGGAGGAGGCCTGCGAGCCGGCGGCCGATGTCGATGCGGGTGTGCTCGAACCGTTGCACGCCGAGACGCCCAGCAGAGACGTCATGACGGCGGAGACGAGGACCAGTCTTCGGGGACGTGAGCTTGCAGGCATGCGGGATCCTCCGTGGTGGGAACAGGGGCGGGGCGGTGCCCGGCGGGGCATGCGGAAGGAGAGGTGGAAGGCAGCGAGAAGTCTGCGGGCGGCCCGGGGTGACCGGCGCGGCGGACTGGCTCGAAGAGGCGCGAAAGGCCTGCTCATTGAGCCTTTCGAGCTTTCGTAACTTTCTTACGAAGCTGGAATCTAGGTGTAGGCTTTGCGTCGTGTCAACGCCTTGGTGACACCGAATTAACGATCATGCAATGAGGAGGGGCAGGCATGACAACGGAAGCTGGGCGGCGCCGGCTCCCGCGACGTTCCCTTGAGGAGACGCGGGCGCTGATGCTCGAAGCGGCCACCAAGCTCGTGTGCGCCGGCACGGGCGACACCAGCGAGGCAGCCGTTTCTGCCGCCCTCGCCCATATCCGCGTCAAGCAGGTCACCGAGGAAGCCACGCGCATCATGCGGGAGCGGCTGGGCGACGACCAGGCACCGGCGATCACGACCGGATCGATCTACCAGATCTGGCCGGCACAGGCGGATTTCCAGGCGGAACTCCTATTCCACCTGACCACCCGCCAGGCCGAACTGGTCCCGAGCCTGCCCGACAGCATCCGGCGCTTCGAGGAAGCCATCGACAACGGCATCACCTGGCAGGAAGCACTCAACGACGTACTGACCCACAACCACGAGAACCACCGCGTCGACCCGATCTACCGCGTGATGCTCGGCTTCTACGCCAGCGCGGCCAACCCACGGGTACGCGAGGCCCTGGGGCATTACGGCGATTCGTTCACCAAGGTCGCCTGTGAGGCGTACCAGGCCCTGCTCGACGCCTACGGACTGCGGATGCGCGCGCCCTACAAGGTCGAACACCTCGCCACCACTCTCGCGGCCCTGCTCGACGGCTTCCATATGCGATGGATCGCCGGATACGCCGATCTGGACGACCCGGAGCGACAGGACGGCTGGTCCCTCCTGACCAGGGCCGCCGTCACGCTGTTCGACCAGTTCACCGAGCCGGCACCGCCGAGCGGCAACACCGGGCACGTCCGAGCGACCTCGAGCACACCGACGTAACCGTGCGCGTGGTGGGGTGAGCCACAGCGCCTTCGCGGGCTGTCCAACGGCGCGGTAGCTGCAGCGCGGCCGATGAGTTTGTGGCTCCCGGCCGGTCCAAGCTCGTGACACCCAGGAAAGGACACCGCCATGTCAGAGCTTCTCGTCGACTTCATCACCTCCCTCGACGGCTACGCATCGGGAGAGGGATGGCCCGGGTTCTGGGGCCTCGAGGGCCCGGAGTACCTCGCATGGCTCGGCGAGCAGCCGGAGGCCACCTACCTGATGGGAGCGAACACCTACCGCCTGATGTCGGGCTTCGCCGCAGGCGAGGTCCCGAAAGGTCAAGACGAGTTCAGGCCCGAGGAAGAGGCGTCCGTCGACGAACTCACGCAAGCGTCCAAGGTGGTGTTCTCCTCCTCACTCGAGGAGCCACTGACGTGGGCCAACTCCACGCTCGTCCGCGACGACGCCGTCGAGGCGGTCCGGGCCATGAAGTCGAGCGGCTCGGGGCTCCTCAGCACCATCGGCAGCGTCAGCCTGTGCCGGTCCCTGCTACGAGCCGGACTCGTCGACCGCTTCCGGGTCGTGATGTTCCCGGTGATCACCGGGGCCACGGGCGAAGAACGCATCTACGACGGCTATCCAGACGTCGCCCTCGAGATGATCGAGCACCGCACCTTCGACGGCCGTATCCAGCTGGTCGAGTACAAGCCCCGCGTGCTCGAGCACCCGCCACTCGCCGTCCCCGCATGACGTCACGCCGTCCCGAGGACCCCGTGGATCTGGCCAACAGCAATGCAGGAATCTGGTCCGTGCACCACCACGATGGCCACCCACCGGACCGGCCAAGGGCGCCGGCGACTGCGTTCGCTCGGCGGTGCCGGGGGCGGGTGGTGGTCCCGCCCCCGGATGCTGGATCAGCCGCAGTGGCCGGAGTCGCTGGCCGAGGCGTTTCCGATGGTGCCGCTCCAGGCGACGCAGGAGCCGCGGCCGTTGACGTAGACGGGGCCGGCGTAGCTGGTGTATACGCCGGAGTCGACGGAGGGCTCGTCGGAGTCGCCGAGGGCGTCCAGGGTCACCTCCATGTTGATCTGCCTTCCCACGGCGTTGCGGACGGTCACGGCGCAGTTCTTGCCGGTCGACTGGTTCCAGGTGAGGAACACCTTGCCGGAGTTGCCGACCGGCGTGGAGTCGATGACCGTGTAGCCGGTGCCGCAGGCACCGTTGTACGTCGCCGTGGGCGCCGCCTGGGTGGTGGTCCGGGTCGTGGCCGCCGAGGCCGGTGTGGTCGCGGCGAGCGTGCCTCCCAGGGCCAGCACTGCCAGTGCGGTGGCGGTGGTGGCGCGACGGGACAGCTTCATGGTTTTCCCCCTGCTGATGTGTTCGATGAGGTGCCGTGTCGGTCAATGCCCTTGGGACGGCTGGTCGTTGCCGCCCACGCATGGTGAGACCAGGAAGTCTGGAGGTAGATCGGTGTGCCGGAACGTGCCCCCATCAGGCCTGCCGACGGGTGGCTACGGTCGGTTCAGCACGACCGAGTTGATGGGCGTGAGGTTGTAGACGCCGAACTCGTTCAGCCCGATGGTGATCACGCAGTCGGCGCCGTTGTAGCCGTTGCACAGCTGGGCGGTGGCATTGGCGCCGCCGTACTGGTTGTTGAGCACGTAGTGGTTGCCGAACTGGTTGCTCAGGTTGTGGGCGCCGTAGCTGTAGTAGATGTTGGTCGGCGTGCTGTTGTGGATGTCGGCGTCCCGGGGGTAGATGCAGACTGCCCCGCCCGGACAGCCGTACACGGTGCGGTCGTTCGCTTGTGCCGAGCTGGTGCCGATCGCTGCCACGGCGGCCGTGGCGATGGCGAGCGCGGCGGCGCCTCGCGTGATGGTGCGCATGGTGGTGTCCCTCCGTCGCGGCCGGGCGCGTTGCCGGCCCTCCCCACCGGCGCCGGGCGGATGCCGGGCCGGTCCTTTCCGGTGACGTGACCGGAAAGGCGCTTTTCTCTGCGGCTGCCCGTCAGGCTCAGGCCGTCAGTCTCACGTTGGTGACGCACTCGTACTGGTCCGTGGCGGGCCGGGATCGGCGACCTGGTCGACTGACGGGTCGCCGACCTGTCGTGGTCGCACCAACCCTGCGGCGGATGGGGCGCCTGGTCCAGCAATTCGATCCTGTTCAAAGCGACCAACGGGCGAGGTGTCCGTAGTGGAAGCTTCGCCTCGCGTGATCGCGGCGACAGCGTCGTTGGCCCGGGACTGTCGTGGCTACGCTGGCCGCGTGACAGTCGTGTGGGTGACGGGCAATTCAGGCACCGGTAAGTCCACGGTGTGCGGGGTGTTGCGCGCGCGGGGCTACCTCGCGTTCGACGCCGACGAGGACGGCTTCAGCCGCTGGATCGACCGATCCAAAGGCGAGGTCGTGATGGATCCTCCCTATCCGGTCCCCGAGGGCTGGCTCGAACGATACGGGTGGGTGATCGTCCGCGAACGCGTCGAGGCCCTCGTCGAGGAGTCGCGTTCCCGTTTCGCGTTCTTGTGTGGGTCGGCGGAGAACGAGGAAGACGTCCGCGAACTTTTCGACGTCACCGTCTGCCTGGTCATCGACGAGGACACCCTCCGCCACCGGCTTGCGTCCCGCACGACGAACGCATTCGGTCAACATCCCGAAGAGCTCGCGGCGGCCCTGGAGTGGAATCCTCGGATGCGAGCGATCTACGAGGGCCTTGGCGCGACGGTCATCGACGCCACCAAGCCGGTGACCGAGGTGGTGGACAGCGTGATCGACGCGGTTCAGGCGTTGAGGGGTGGTGCTTGACGTGCTCCCCGGACTTCAGGCCAGGGAGCACGTGAAGATGTTCTTGTCATGATCACTTACCGCCACACAGCCTCGAGGACGTCCAGCGTCTCCTCCAGCCGGCCACCGCGCCCGTGCCAGGGCACTCCGACGGCCTCGTACTCCTCACGCATCCAGCCCAGCCCAGCCCGAGCCCGACGTCCAGACCCCCTCGGCTGATCAGGTCCAGGGTGGTGAGCGCTCGGGCGAGGACGAGGGGCGGCTGCCACAGGGCGTTGAGGGTGCTGCTGCCCAGGCGCACCCGCTCGGTCACCGAGGCCGCCACTCCGAGCGCGAGCAACGGATCGAGGTGCGTGCCGTACCGGGTCGGCATCGTGCCGCCCGGGTAGCCCTCGGGCGGGGTCAGCGGCGCCAGCAGCCGGTCGGCCACCCAGAGGCTGTGACAGCCCAGCGCCTCCAGGGCGGCACACATGACGGCAGTGTGGTCGGGGTCGGCGAAGGGGCCGAATTGGGGGACGGAGAATCCGATGCGCATCGGTCAGGAGGTTCCTCAAGCGGTTCGGTTGGTACAGGGCGGACGGCGGCCGGGCATCCGGACCGCGCGGCGGGATGTGGCGGCTCATACGGACGTGTGTCGGCCGCGGATGCGGCGGGTTTCGCGCCGGTATTGCCGCTGCCCGAGGACCTTCCACATCACCCTCGCGGCGACCGGCAGGCGGGCGAGGAACTCTCTGCGCTCATCGGGCGGGCAGTCCTCCAGGATGGCGCCCAGCGCGATCATCAGGCGGTTCCTGGGCGTCTCGGCCAGACCCCGCTCCCCGACCGCGCGCCACTCGCCCTCGTTCACGTGGCGCACGACCAGCGGCATGACCATCTGCTCCTCCTCATCGAGGGTGGGCACTCAACTGGCGGTGGTGTCGGCGCAGCGCCTCGGCCAGCTCGTCACGGTCGGCTGCCAGCGCCTGCGTCCGCCACCGGTCCATGAGCACCTGGGCCTCGTCCATCCCCGTACTGAGCTCGTGGTGCTGCGCCTCCATCGCCAGCACCTGCTCTGCGTCCATATCGAGGCGGGGGAGCAGGACAGGCCACAGCACCTGGTCTTCCCCGGTGTGATGCGCGTACAGCCCGACGGTGTACTCGCGCCAGTGCTCGGCGAGGATCCCCGCGCGGGCGGTGTCCAATGGCGCAACGTCCTGTACGAGTTCGGCCAGCAAGCGCGACTCACGGCGGAACACCTGGTGGATCATCGCCATCTCGAGGGTGTAGGGGTGGGCGGTGGAATGGGAAGCATTGCTCGTCGTCATGCCCGCAAGCCTGCTGACGGTAATTGCCACCCACTTGCACGGCACTTGCGTGCCCGCCCGGCGCTGAGGCCTGCGAGGGTCTTCCGGTATCGCCGCGGCGAAGGCGGGGTGCAACGACAAGCCCAGCTACGACCTCGTTGCCCCCGACACCAGTTCCTTCCCGCCGGCCTGCGCCGCACGGCCCGCCGAGCGAACGGGCCTGGTGCTCTCAAGCGGTAACCACCGGTTGGCGCCGACGCGCGACCGACGGTCCGCTCAAGACCCGTCCCACGCCCTGTATGCACCACGGGTGAGCGCTCCATACGGTGATCGCATGGACAGTTCCGTCGTCTTCAATGTCGTCACCACGGGTATCGCCGTTGTCGCAGTGGTGACTTCCGTCGTCTTCAACGCCCGACAGGTCCGCACCGCGCAGCACGCCAACCACATATCCGTCATGGTCGACCTGCTCCAGGAGTTCCGCTCGGCAGACTTCCACGAGCAGCACGACTACCTCTGCACGCGCCTGGGCGCAGAGCACGATCCGGAAGGCGGTGTACGGGGTTTACCCTCGGAAGCCAAGGCGGCCTTCTACAACGTCGTGTATTACTACCAGTCCTTCGCGAACCTCGCCGTGTTCGACATGCTCGACGAAACCCTCATGGTCACGGTTTTGCGGACCCGGATCGTCTCGGTCTGGCAGGCCGTGTGGCCGTTCGTGGAACGCGAGCGGGAGTTGCGCGGCGAAACCGGCCGAGGCTCATACATGTCGATCTTCGAGGAGCTGGCGCGACTGGCGGCAGCGCTACCACCAGAACACGTCCTCGACGCAATGGCCCGGACCCGACGACCAGCACGCTCCCGGCTGCTTCGCTGAACGGCCGGAGCGCTCAGGTCTGCGAACCTCGGACTCCGAGACAGCGGTTGGGGATCGAAGGGGCCCGAGGGCGTGGGATTCGGGTCATTTGGCCTTGGTGCGCTGGTAATGGCGGGAGACGCGGACCCGGTTGCCGCATCGGGTGGCGGAGCACCAGCGGCGGCGCGGATGGGCGGCCAGGAAGAGCATGACGCAGTCGTCCGCTTCGCACTGCCGGACTCTGGTGACCGCGGGATCTGCCAGCAGTTCGGCGGCGGCCTCCGCGAGGCAGGCGGCCAGCCGCAGGCCCGGTGAGCCGTCGCGTCGGCGTGTGGCGGCCACCGCCGACCCGTTCCACGCCAGCTGGTTGATCGCCGGCGCGGCGCGCTGCGCCTGGTTGAGTGCGTGCAGGTCGGCGGCCAGGGGCTCGTCGCCTCGGCGGACGCGGTCGATGGCGCGGGCGGTGTGCTCCCGTACGGCGCGCACGGCAGCCAGGTCCGCGGCGGTGACGGTCTGTGGCACCTCGTCCGGCAGACGGTCGGCCTGAAGGGCCCACCAGTGCCGCAGATCGTCGGGGGCAGCGAGCAGATCGCCTGCGGTAGGAAGGGTGTTGACCAGGTCCAGCGCCAGCGGTTCTCCGGTCAGCGGAACAAGATCACTCATAGATCTAATGGTACAACACCGCATTGACACGTTAGCCAGATCGGGTTAATCCTAATGCCTAATCCTCGTCGAAAGGCATTAGTATGGATGTGACAGTCGCCCGCATCGTCCACCGGCACATCGATGTCGACGGCGTCCGTGTCTTCTACCGGGAGTCCGTCCCGGAACGGGCCGACGCGCCGGCGCTGCTGCTTCTGCACGGATTCCCGTCCGGCTCCCACCAGTTCCGCGGCCTCATCGACGCGCTCGGCTCGGGCTACCGGCTGATCGCCCCGGACTACCCCGGCTTCGGTCACACCCAGGTCCCGGACGGCTTGAGCTACTCCTTCGACCGGCTCGCCGACATCACCGAAGGCTTCATCCAGAGCCTTGGCCTTGACCGGTTCGTGATGTACGTCTTCGACTTCGGAGCGCCCATCGGCTTCCGCATCGCCGAACGCCACCCGGAGTGGATGGCGGGCCTGGTCGTGCAGAACGGCAACGCCTACGAGGAGGGGCTCTCCGACTCAGCCCGAGGCCTCATCGCCCTCACCCCCCAAACTCCGGGCGTCGAGGACGTAATCCAGGGCATGCTCACCCTCGCCGGTACCCGCAGCCAGTACGAGACCGGAGTCCCCGCCCCCGACCTCATCGCCCCTGACGGCTACACCCTCGACCAGCACTTCCTCGACCTGCCCGGTCGCAAGGAAGCCCAGCAGGCACTGATCTTCGACTACCACACCAACGTCGAGCGCTACGAACACTGGCACGCGTGGCTGCGCCGGCACACTCCGCCCACCCTCATCGCCTGGGGAAGCAACGACCCCTTCTTCCCCGAGCCCGGGGCGCACGCCTACCTCCGCGACCTGCCCGGCGCAGAACTCCACCTCTTCGACACCGGCCACTTCGCCCTGGAAACCCATCTGCCGCAGATCGCTCCGCTGGTCGCCGACTTCCTCGACCGCGTCTGGAAATGATCAAGCCCGCGACCGGAGCGCAGCCGGTTCACGGCCGACTGCCCGGGCGATGCCGCAGACCGTCCGCAAAGCGCGATGCCGTCCTTCCCGTGGCGCACCTGACCGCTTGCAGCCACAGCATCTGCCAGTCATGGCCCCGGCCATGCGGGCGGCGTCCATGGGTTCGGCCGACGGGCTGGTTGGGCAGGGGCGGTGTCGGTCACCGTGTAGAGAGTTGACGACGTCAGGGTCAGCTTGACCGAGTCGCCGGTGTATGCGGTGAAGGCGGTTGCGCAGAAACTTTCGCACTATGCGGCAGAGAAACGAACACGACCTTGTGTTCGAAGCCACAGGCTCGATGGGGGATAGATGCGAGAATGCCCCGGCAGGGCCACGTGACGTTGTTCAACCAGCTTTCGCTCACCGGTCCTCGGTGGGCAGGCGTTCGATGATCGGGTAGGCGACCGTGGGGGACTACACAGCTGCCGGACAGGCGGGCGAGGAAAGCGGGCGGAGCAATTCGTCGAGGCCGGTCACGATCGCGTACATCGCCGAGTCGGCGGGAGTCTCCGTCCCGACCGTGTCCAAGGTGATCAACGGCAAGTCGGGGGTGTCCGCGGACACGCGTGCCCGGATCGAAGAGCTCGTCAACCGGTACGGCTACCGCAAGCCCGGGGGCGCCGGCCGGAACAACGTCGTGGAGCTGGTGTTCCGTGAGCTCAAGGACCTGTGGGCGGTGGAGATCATCCGCGGTGTCGAGGAAGTGGCCCGGCAGCACGGCGTCGGGCTGATGGTGTCGCAGTTCGGCCTGCACGACTCCACGCCGAGCTGGGACGACACCGTTTCGCGGCGGCCGAAATGCGTGCTGTCTGTGGCCCAGCTCTCGGCGGAGGAACGCGAGCAGCTGAAGGAGAAGGGCATCCCGTTCGTCGTCTTCGACCCGACCGCCGAGCTCCCGGACGATGTCCCGTTCGTGGGCGCCACCAACTGGTCCGGTGGCCGGGCCGCGACTCGCCACCTCACCCAGCTAGGGCACCGCCGTATCGCGATGATCGCCGGACCGCAGGACGTGCTGTGCTGCGTCGCCCGGCTCGACGGGTACCGCTCCGCGATGCAGGCCGCCGGCCTGCCGGTCGACCCCGACCTTGTCGTGCACGCGGACCTCACCCGTGAGGACGGCTGCGTGGCGGCGCGCTCCCTGCTGTCCCTGCCCGAGCCCCCGACGGCGATCTTCACCGCGAACGACCTGCAGGCGCTCGGCGTCTACCAGGCTGCCCGGGAGGCCGGCCTGCGCATCCCGGACGATCTGAGTGTCGTCGGCTTCGACGATCTCCCGGTCGTGGCGTGGGTCGAGCCGCCGCTGACCACCGTCCACCAGCCCCTGACCGAGATGGCGGTGGCGGCAACCGAACTGGCCCTCACCCTCGGCCGCGGTGAGCAGGCGCCCCAGCCCGGTCTGGAGATCGCGACGACGCTCACGGTCCGGGAGAGCACCGCCCCGCCGAAGGGCTGACGCGGGGCTCTGCTGATCGACCCCGACGACGATCTCCCCCGCTGACAGGCTGCAGACGCTCGGCACGTACCAGACGGTCGGCGCTGATCCCTGCCCCGACCACCGCTGGCCTCCGGGCATAGAAATTCTTCAGCAAAAAGCAGCGAAAGTTTCGAGTCTGGGTCACGGTACTTGCCAGGTGTGCGCCGGGCCCTGACCGTGGTGCGCGAGTACACCCGCCTCGGTCGTCAGCACGCTGGAGGAACTCATGCGGAGGTCGATCCGGGGACAGGGCGCACGCCTCGCCGGGCTGGTCGCGGCTGTGTTGCTTGCCACGGCCGGCTCGATCACGGCCACCCCGCCGGCCGAGGCCGCCCCAGCCGCGATCGCCGCCTCGGTGTCGGTGGACGCCGGTCGTACGCTGGCGAACATCCCGGCCACCGGCGTCGGTATGAGTGTTGCCGTCTACGACGGCAACATGAATCACGCGGCCGTTCCCAGGCTGCTCAAGGACGCCGGCGTCGGCATGGTCCGTTACCCGGGCGGCAGTTACGCCGACGGCTACCACTGGCAGACACACACGGTCGAGGGCGGATACGTCGCCCCGAACACCGACTTCGACACCTTCATGGGTACGGTACGCGCCACCGGAGCGCAGCCGATCATCACCGCCAACTACGGCTCGGGTACGCCCGAGGAGGCGGCCGGCTGGGTGCGGTATGCCAACGTGACCAAGGGCTACGGGGTCAAGTACTGGGAGATCGGCAACGAGGTCTATGGCAACGGCCTCTACGGCGCCACCTGGGAGACCGACCACCACACCAGCAAGACCGCCACGACGTACGCCACCAACCTCGTGCAGTACGCCAACGCGATGAAGGCAGTGGACCCGACCATCAAGCTCGGTGCCGTCCTCACCACCCCGGGAGCCTGGCCCGACGGCATCACCGGCCCCGGCGACACGACGGACTGGAACCACACGGTCCTCTCGATCGCCGCCTCGAAGATCGACTTCGTCGTCGTGCACCACTACCCGAACGGCAACAGCCAGGCCGACCTGCTCGGCAAACCCCAGGCCGAAATCCCCGGCATGGCCACGACCCTGCGCTCACTGATCAATCAGTACGCCGGGAGAAACGCCCCCAACGTGGGCATCGCGGTGACCGAGGCCAACGCCAACGCCTACAAGGACACCTCCCCGAACGGGCTGTTCGCGCCGGACGAGTACCTGACGTGGATGGAGCAAGGGGCCTTCACCCTCGACTGGTGGAACCTCCACAACGGCACCGACTGCAGCCACGTGACCACGGTGGAGGGCGCCAGCGACTACGACGACGGAGGAATCCTCTCCAGTGGCGCCTCCTGCGAGCCGCCACTGAACACGCCCTTCCCTCCGTACTACGGCGTCCAGATGATCACCAAGCTGGGCGCACCGGGCGACAGGCTCGTCCGGACCGCCAGTTCGACGTCGTCGGTGTCCGCTCACGCCGTGCGCCGGGCGAACGGTGACGTGAGCGTCCTGCTCATCAACAAGGACCCGGTCAACGACGCCACGGTCACCCTGTCCTACGGCGGGTTCATCCCGTCGTCTGCCACGCCGACCGTGTACTCGTACCGCAAGAACGCCATGTCGATCGGCTCCGCCACCACCGGCAGCGCCACCCGGCAGACCGTGCCGGCCTACTCGATCGTGGTCCTGCAACTCCGCCCGGCCCGCTGAACCGCCGGTCCGTGAAAGATCCGTGAACCACTGAAAGGACGCGATCAGGGTGTCGAGCTTGGCCGAGACGGGCACCACCACCTTCAACAACCCCGTGATTCCCGGCTTTCACCCCGATCCGAGCATCTGCCGGGTCGGTGAGGACTACTACCTCGCGTGCTCCAGCTTCGAGTACTTCCCCGGTGTGCCCGTCTTCCACAGCCGGGACCTGGTGCACTGGACGCAGATCGGCAACGCGCTGGACCGTCCCGGTCAGCTGCGGCTGCCGCTGGACTCGCCCTCCTCGGGAGGGATTTACGCACCCACCCTGCGCCACCACGACGGCCGGTTCTGGCTGATCGTCACGAACGTCAGCGGTGACGGCAACATGCTGTTCACGGCCACCGATCCGGCGGGCCCCTGGTCCGACCCGGTTCCGCTGCCCGGAGTCCCGGGCATCGATCCGGATCTGGCATGGGACGAGCACGGCAACTGCTGGTGCACCGTGGCCGGTGTGGGACAGGTCCGCCTCGACCCGTACACCGGGGAGACCCTCGGCCCCGACTACAAGGTGTGGTCCGGATCGCCCGGCGCCAAGGCGCCGGAGGCCCCGCACCTCTACCACATCGGCGACTACTGGTACCTCATGATTGCCGAGGGCGGGACCGAGCGCTGCCACAGCGTGTCGATCGCCCGCGGCCACACGCCCGAGGGTCCGTTCGAACCCTGCCCGGCCAACCCGATCCTCACCCACCGTGGCACCGATGACCCCATCCAGAACACCGGGCACGCGGATCTGGTCCAGGGGCCCGATGGTTCTTGGTGGATGGTGCTGCTCGGGGTGCGGCCGGGCGGCGGTACCCCCGGCTGGCACGTCCTGGGCCGGGAGACGTTCCTGGTGCCGGTCGAGTGGGCGGACGGCTGGCCGGTCGTCGGTGAGTTGTCTCTCGAGGCCCCCGCACCCCCGTGGCCCCTCCAACCGGGCCCCGTCACGCCCCTCCGGGACGACTTCGACCTGAGCGAACTCGCCCCGCACTGGGTCTCGCTGCGCCGTCGACCCGCTGAGTACTGCACCACCAAGGAACGGCCCGGCTGGCTCACGCTCCGCGCCCGCGGCGTGTCCCTGGACGACACCGATGTGACGTTCGTCGGCCGCCGGCAGCAGCACGCCTCCTGCCAGGTGCGCGCTCTGGTCGATGTGGCGGAAGGGCGTGGCGGTTTGGCCGTTCGCCTCGACGAACAGCACCACTACGACATCGAGGCCACGTCAGGTGAGGTTCGGGTCGGTGCCCGTATCGGCCCCTTGAGTACCATCGTGGCGTCCCGACCAGTGCCGCCCGGACCCGTCGTCCTGCGCGTCGACGTGGCCGCCATCGACACACTGAACGACGCACGCACCGGTCCCGATACCGTCACCATCGGCATCGAGGAACCGGACGGCACCTTCGTCGTACTCACCTCGCTCGACGGGAAGTACCTCTCCACGGAGGTCGCCGGCGGTTTCACCGGCCGAGTCCTCGGGATGTTCGCATCAGCCGGATCCATTCACTTCGACTGGTTCGACTACAAGCCGCTCGATCGCTGATACATGGTCATGGCTTGCTGATGCCTACGAATTACGCCGCTGGGAGGTCCTGATTCCAGGGTATGGACCGTGCCGAACACCAGGGGAGGATCGATTGGCGGCACGGCCGCTGGTCCGCCGTGCCGGCCGTACTCGCCACCGCCGTGCGACCGGCGCTCCAGTGCCCCGGACCGCCGGTGACGTGGAGCGCGCCCCGGAGGGAACCGCCCGCCTACGCCCGCCCCGTCGGCCGGCTCACATGGGTTGGTTCACACAGCGCCCAGCCGAGCAGGCACCTCCCGATGGCCGTTGGATATGAAGGACTCCAGGGGGCGCAGTTCGGCCATGGGTACGGCCGCGTTCAGGTCCGGGTAACGGGTGAAGAGGGCCGACAGGGCGATGGACGCCTCCAGGCGGGCCAGTTGGGCTCCCAGGCAGTAGTGGACGCCGTGGCCGAAGGACAGGTGCTCGCTCCGTGTGGCGCGGGTGACGTCGAAACGGTCGGCGTCGGTTTCACTGGCCGTTTGCTCCGTCAAGTCACAATTGTGTGAGGTGACTTCAGGCAAGTCCCGGAAGACGGCGGGCCAACTCGGACAAATGAAATCGGATCGAGTTCATCCGTAAGAGGGGAATCACTCATGCAGGTCCAGTACACCGACCGCATGGCGGCTGCCGTGCGGTCGGCGAGCGAACTCGCCGCCGCGCAGCGCAGTCCCGAATTATTCACCATTCATCTGCTCACCGTTCTCAGTGCGCAGGACGATTCCACGTTCTCGGCCCTGCTGATCGCGAACGGAGTGGATCTGGCGGCTTTCCATGAATTCGCCGTCAACCGCAGCCGACAGATGATTCCACCGGTGTCGCGTGTGTCGGCGGAGGACATCCGCCCGAGCCAGGAACACGCGGGTCTGTTGGAGGGCGCGGCCACGGAGATGGCGGAGATCGGCGACAGTCGGCTCGGCACCGAGCACTTGCTGTTGGCGGCGCTCAAGTACCGTCCGGGCAAAGGTGCCTGGGCCACTTTCGGCCTTTCGTACGCACCGGTGCGCAAGAGCCTGGACGCGCTGCGCAAGAACATGTCCGTGTGACGTCGTCAGGTGGATCAACGCCACCTGACGCCCGTCAGCCCGGAACGCCGTCCGTCGTCCAGGGAGACCGGCACAGGCTCCGGACTGCCCGCCCTGTGGTCGCATGCCTGACCCCGGTCGGGACGGTCGGCCTGGCCAACGCCATCGCCGTCCGCCAACGGGGCGCGACGAGAAGCGGTTTCCGTACATGTGAGTCTTCGGAACCGTGCAGGTTGCCGTGTTCGCGGCACCTGCGCGGTGTGCCGGCCGGCGCCTGGCCTGGCACGTCATCGTGCCCGTCGGCAGGCCAGGTTGGCGGCGGGCACGATGACGTGCCAGGTGCCCTGCCCTGGTCGCAGCCATGGCAGGGCACCCTACGGCCTGCCAAGTGCACGCAGGCGAAAAGTGCTGGTCACAGCTTGACTGCGGCAGAGCAGTTCCCTACCCCGGTGCGACAGATTCGCACCGACCACGATGTGCGGGCTCCCGTCACATACTGATCGGTTGAGGTGCAGACCATGTCGCCGTACCAGCGCCAGCTGGTGTCGTCGGTGTCCTTCACCTGATAGCGAGCGCAGTGTCCGTCGGTGAGTGGGTCGTGGGCGTGGAGCGACCAGTCACTGTTTCCGACATAGGTGACCCTGCCCGCCGCGCCGGTGGTGCTCAGGTCGTAGGACAGCGCCTGGGCAGGGATGGCCGAGAAGCCGACGAGGGCGGCGGCGGCCGATACGGCCACGACGGCCAGCCTCTTCGCCACCGAAGCCTGCTTTCTGTAAGACATGATGCATCCCCCTTCGCTTGTTTTCACTGGTTGGATCTCTTGGTGGGTACGACGTCGCGCCGGCGGCAACGGGTGAGCGACCCGCACCGTGCGGCAGGTCTTGCCACTGTCAGCTCGACGGCCATGTCACGAAAATGCTGCTGCACGTCGCCGGGTTGGACCGGATGCGGATGGCGGTCACCGTGACGGACGCGTCGTTGTGGACCGTGCTGTTCGGGTCCAGGCAGAAGGCGGTGCTGGTACTGCCTATGCGCAGCAGGACCGTGTCGTCGTTGCGCGAGTTGTAGACCACGTCGGCCCCTTTGCTCCTGGGACCGAGCGTCTGGTTGTAGTCCGGATCCTGGTAGGCGGCCGTGGGACTGCCGGCCGTGTACTGGGCTTCCGTCTGGTAGAAGCAGACTCGCGGATAGACGCATCCGTGCAAGGTCGGTTCGGCGGACGCGGGTGGGGCACTTGCCACCAACGTGCCGACGGCAGCGGACGCCGCCCACCCCGCCCATGTCTTCTTCGTGATCATGCTGGCTCCCTCCGTTGCGGTGAATGTTGCTGAGGCACAGAAGCGGGACGACCCATCCCCTGAGGGCAAACCCAGCTGGCCGGGGGCAGACCAACTGGGCTGGGGGTTATGCGGTCGCCCCAAGGCGGAAGACCCCTATACGGGATGTGCAGCAGATGCAGCAGACAGAGAGTCGGATCGGATGGCCTGTACTGCGGCAGCAGGCTCCCTCAGCGCCGGGTGCCCGTGACCGTCATGATCTGCATCGGCTACGGTGGGGCCGCTCCCTTTGACGGCCCCACCGGGCGCTCGGCCCGTGCCGTGCCCACCCTCTCCGGCGTCCGGACTCAGCAGCTGGCGAGCCACTTGTGGGACAGCACCTTGAGGCCGGGGCCGCCGCTGACGCCAGGGCCCTTCACGCCCTGTCCTATGCAGCCGAGATACCCCGAGTAGCCCGTTCCGGAATAGAGGCCGACCCCCTCGTACGAGGAAGAAGTCCCGTGGTTGTAGACCGACTTGACGTTGCGGTCGTCGGCCCATGAACACCTCACGGAGCCGCTGGTCCAGTCGCTGTCGGCGTTGCTCCAACTGCAGCGGTTGCCCGTGTAGTTGATTTGGTCCCAGACGCACAGGCTGCCGGAAGGGCAGTCACTCGCGGCGGCTTCGGCCGAACTCGGTGCCAACAGGCCCAGGGCCGCCACCGTGGCGGCGACGACGGTCACACTCAGAGTCCTGCGGGCTGTGCGTGTTGTGACGTTCATTCATGGTCCTTTCCCGTGAGTGATCCTTCCGGCGGAGAACACGTCTCGGGCCGGCCCCTCGGCGGTGCGTGCACGGATGGTGGATTACCGACCTTGTCGCGACCTTGTCGAAACCTTGTCCGACCTGTACGCGCCTGCTGTGATGGATCCGCACCCCAGGTGATGAAGTGGACCGAGCAGACGGGTTGGATGACGGACTTTCGACTGCCGGTCCCGGTCGGCCTGCTGGTGGACCGGCTGTGGGGCGAGCATCCGCCCGCCGAGGCCCGCGCTTCGGTCTATTCGCACATCGCTCGGTTCCGTCGCCTCCTGGAGGCGAAGCCGCGTGCACCGTCTCCCGGAACGGTGATCTCACCACGCCAATCCCGGACGCGTTCAGCCGGAGGATTGTGGGCTGGTCGATCGACTCCAGACAGGACTCCACTTTCGTGGTCAAGGGATCACCTCCCCCTGGGGCTCGGGGAAAGGATCCGCTCCGCCGGGCTCCTGCCATCGTTCGGCACGCTCGGAAACGGCCTGGACAACGCGATGATGGAGGCGTTCTGGTCCTCGATGCAGATCGAGCTGTTGAACCGCAACGGCGGAAGAACCGGTGCGAGTTTGCGAACGCGATCTTCGAGTACATCGAAGTCTTCCACAACCGACAGCGGCGCCACTCAGCATCGGGCTACCGCACCCCGATCGAGTACGAACCACTCTCCAAGGCACGGGGTGCGGGTGCCGGGTCAACGGGCATGCTCGAGTCGTTCCGCCGACCGAGGCAGCTGCCGAGGTTCTCGTTGTCCCTTCATCCGGGTTCCCCGGGCGCTGATCGGTGTACCTGGACAGATGGGAAGCGTTGGTCCACCCTTCCCATCTATGACTGCCCCTCATCGTGAGGCTGCCACGCGATTGCGGCTGCCCGAAGCCATTTGTGTCGTAGCCGAGGAGATAGCCGGGTTGCTCCGTTTGTGTGAGGATGCCACGGTGCCTATTCCTGGGGCTGAGTGGACGGTTGGAGAGTCCGCGGCGCATCTGCTCCTGGCCAACAAGTTGATGGCTGCACTTGCCGCAGGGCATGAGCAGGTTTACGGCGACGGCACACCAGGGGGACTTGCGGCGGCCAACGCGGCCTCGCTGATTTCCTTCCCCGAACGCGACACATCCGTCCTGGCGGGCGGCGTCGTGGAGCATGCGAGGGCATTCACAGAGGCGGCCGGCCTGCGGTCGGCGGACACACCCACGGTGACACCGCTGGGGCCCATGGACTTGGGGACTCTTAGCTCCTACCTACTGACCCATATGCTTGGGCACGGCTATGACATCGCGGTGGCACTCGGTCGACCACACATGGTCGACCGTGACAGGGTCGCTTTGGCGATGCCGTTTCTGATCACTGCGATGGACCGTGTCGTCGATGCACGAGCGACTGCTGGTCATAGTGCCTGTTACGAGCTGAGGTTGCGCGGCCTCTCCCGGCTAACGGTGACGTTCACCAACGGCGCGTTGGCCGTACATGCCGAGCCCCCGCGTCGTCCGGACTGCACGATCTTGATAGACCCGATCACGTTCTTCTTGCTCGCATTGGGCAGGCGCAGTGCCATCGGTGCCATCGCCCGTGGCAAGGTCCTCGCCTGGGGGCGCAAGCCCTGGCTCGCGCCAGGGTTCCCCGCATTGTTCACCGCACCATGATGGACCGGCGCCGGCGCCGGCGCCGAGTTTCATGCCCGGGAGTCGTGGGGCGCGGCGCGCAGGACGTAGTGGGATGGCGGTCGGTGAGGCAGCGGATCGGTCCGGGGCTGACGACCGGGACCTGGATCTGGTTGCTGCCCTCGAAGATCGGCATGACTTGGCCTCGCGCACGTAGCGCTCGACAGGGAAGTCCCGAGTGCAGCACGCGCCGCCGAAGACTGAGCGTGATTCGCTTTGAGGGACATTGAAGATCAGGGGCTTCGGCCCCGGAAGGATGATGTCCATCATGGAGATCTAGGGAAGAAGAAGCCGCGTCCTCGCCGCTCGTTCACGCCGGAGTTCAAGGTCGAGATCGTTGAGTTGTGCGGGCGCGGAGACCGCTCAGTTGGTCAGGTCGCCAAGGACTTCGACCGGACCGAGACCGCGGTGCCCGACTGGGTCAGGCAGGCCGAGGTCGACAACGGCGAGCGTGATGGGCTGACCAGCAGTGAACGCGAGGAACTGGCCCAGTCGCGGCGGGAGAACCCGCCGGCTGCGGGAGGACGTGGAGATCCTCAGGCGGGCCACGGCTCCCTTCGCCAAGGAGACCCGGTGACGGTGCACCCGTTCATCGAGGCGGAGAAGCAGGCAGGTCACAGCGTCGGGAGGGCGTGTGAACTGGCGTCGTCCTCGTCCTGCCCCGTCCTGATCGTCTTCGCGTTCTTCCAGCGGTGGTTCGTCCAAGGCGTCGCCGGCTCGGCGGTCAAGGGCTGACTCACGTCGGTTACTCCCACGTCCGCCGGATGGCCGCGAAGAGATCCCCAAGACACGGCGCGCCGTCGCTGCGCGAGGTGGCGGAGACGGGCGCGACGATGTCGGCTCACTTGTGCGGGGTGCAGTCGTAGAGCGCGAAGCTGCCGTCGGTGCGACGGCCGTACGCGGCAGGCCTGATGCGGGTGCAGTGGGACTTCACCCAGGCGGTGGCCGGAGTGCTGGGGCGCTGGGTGGTGAGCAGCGCATAGCGGACCTCACGGGCGGTGACCAGGTCGGCGAGCTGCTGGGCGGTCGGGAAGGGGGTTTTGCCGGTGAAGCCACCCATGACGAGGATGGGCTCGGACTTCGCGCGCAGGAGGGGCTCGGCGGTGTACGCGGCCTGGGTGGCGAGCAGGTACTTCTCCCCGTGGCGGTGGGTGGTGAGGTAGTCGAGCAGGGCCCTGTCGCGGGCGCTGGGCTGGCCCAGTCCCTTTCTCCGCGGAGCGTGGCGGGGATGTTCGAAGTACGACTTGCCTACGGGGCCGGCCATCGGCGATGTGGTGGCGCCCGCGTAGAGAGGGTTGAGGCTGGAGAGGGCCCACCCCGCCGGCACGACCAGGGTGGCCGCGATCCCTGCGGCCAGGGCGGCGTTGATCCTCCGTGGGGAGGTGCGCGGCCCTCGGCTCCACAGTCCCACGACGCCGCACAGGGCGAGCATCACGGCGATCGGCAGCAGCCAGGACACGAACCGGGTGGGCCAGTCGATCACCAGCGCCCACGCGGTGGTGAAAGCGATCGCCGCCGGCAGCGCCGTGTGCCATCGGTCGGCCGCCTCGTGCTGTGCGTCGGGGTGGTGCTTCGCCTCGTACTCCGAGCGGAAGAGGGCGAGGCCGCCGCCCGCCAGCGCGGCCAGTGCCGGAGCGATGACGGCGGTGTAGTAGGCGTGGTTGCCGTTCGAGATGCTGAACACCACGGTGTGCATGGCCAGCCAGCCGCCCCACAGCAGAAATCCCGCGCGTTGCGGGTCGGTTCGCGGTCGTCCGGTCCGCCGGACGACGCCCAGGATCGCGGCGAGCACGGCGAGCGGCAGGAACCAGGCGACCTGCGGGCCCACCGTGTGGTTGATGAGCATGTCCCAGCCGGTGTTGCCGGTGGTGCGGCTGGCGGCTGTGCCCGCGACGGCCCCGAAGGCGGTGGGATCGCTGGTGAAGCGGCTCAGGCCGTTGTAGCCGAAGACCAGGGCGAACGGGTTGTTGTCGGACGTGCCGTCGAGGTACGGGCGGCTGGACACCGGTGTCACCGAGGCGATCAGCATCCACGAGCAGGAGACCGCCAGCGCGACGGCGGCGCCCACGACGAGGCGCACGGCCCGGTGCAACGGCCTGCCGGGGGAGGCGAGTTGGTACACGACGGCGAAGACCGGCAGCACCAGCCACGCCTGCAGCATCTTCGCCTGGAAGGCGAGTCCCACCCAGAGCCCGCAAGTGATCACCGGCAGCAGTCGCTCGGTGCGCAACGCCTTCTGCAGCGCCCCGGCAGCCGCCACCAGGAGCAGCGTGAGCGCGGTGTCCGGGATGGTGGCACGGGTGAGCGCCACGGTGACCGGAGTGAGGGTGAGCACCAGCGCGGCGATCAGCGCGGCGAACGGGCCGGCCCAGGCCCGTACGATCCGGTGCAGCAGCCATACGGTGAGCACGCCCTCGACGACCTGCGGCAGCGCGGCCGCCCAGGTGTACGGGCCGAAGAGCCAGACGGAGACGGCGTCGGGCCAGAAGGCGCCGGGCAGCTTGTCGATGCTGATCGAACCGCTGGCGTCGAGCCCGCCGAAGAAGAACGCGCGCCAGCCGTCGGCCATCGAGCGTATCGCCGCACCGTAGAAGGGGTGCAGGGCGGCGTGACCGATGCCCCAGGAGTACAGCAGCGCGGCGACGGCCAGGACCGCGGCGAGCGCGGGACGCTCCCAGCGGGGGGTGCCTTCGGGCAGGCCGGAACGACGGTTCGCCGCACGGCGGCCCCGGTGCGAGCCGGTGGGCTGGACGGCGGGGATGGCGGTCATGGCGGTGGTCCTCGGATCGGCAGGTCAGGTGGAGCGGCGGTGCACCAGTGGTGCGGTCATGGCCGACGGGGTCACAGGCGGCGGGCCGCCCGGAATCCGCGGGCGTAGAAGTCGGTGCCGTCCAGCAGCGCGTGGCCCGACAGGTCGCCCAGGGTCGGGCCGTTGGCGGCGGAGCGGCTGGAGTAGAAGCGGTGCCGTCCCTGGTCGTCGAGACCCATGTACATGCCGACGTGGTCGATGAAGTCGGGCTTGTCCTTGATGATGGCGAAGAAGACCAGATCGCCGGGTTGCAGGACGTCCAGGTCGGTGGCCTGCTTCGTGCCGGTGTGGGGAATCACCGTGCGGCCGGGACCGTGGGCGGCGATGGCGTAGGCGCGGCGCGGCAGACCGACACCCGAGGTATTGGTGTTGTGCATGGGGATGCCCATGCGGTACCCCCACACCAGACGCTGGAAGCCGGAGCAGTCGACATCGCCGTAGCGGGCCTGCTCCGGCTGCACGCGCGTGCCGTCCGGGAAGGTCCAGTCGATGCCCAGATAGTCGTAGAAATCCGACTTCTCGTCGTAGTAGGCGAAGTCCAGCGGGTTCTTGACCGTGGAGTTGCGTGGGCCGAAGTGCGCGGTGCCCGCGTAGCGCACGCCCTTGGCGTTGCGCTTGTCGGGTGCGCCGGCGCTGCTGTACTGGAAGGCCACCGCGAAGACGTCGGGGCTGTCGTCACCGAGCGCCTTGTCGAACCAGCTCTTGAACGACGCGGATTTCTCCATGCCCCGCTGCCACGGTTGCGGCAGTAGGCGCACCCAGGCGTCCGTGGTCACCGTGGCCTCGGTGGTCCGTGGCTCGCTGAAGGTGCGGGTCGGCCCGGTGAGTACGGCCGTTCGGGCGCCGTCCGTGAAGGTGGCGAGAGTATTGCCGTCGCTCGCGCGGACCACTGTGCGGCTGGGGGCGGACAGCCGCTCGAAGGTGTGGGGGCCGGTGGGCCGGGAGCTGGAACCGGAGCCCGCGCCGTCGGCGACCGTGCCGCCGTCGTTGTCGCCGCCGTGCCCGAGGCGGTTCCAGGCGTACCCGCCGGCCGCACCGGCGACGGCCACGCCCGCGATCGTGCGGAACACGGCGCGACGGGTCGGGTTGCTCCGTCTGCGGACGGGTTGGGAGTGCATGGCCGATCCTCCTGGAAGGGGTGCGGTGGGTGGGTGGTGGGCCGGTCAGCCCGTGGGCAGCGCGCCCATCAACAGGCCGGAGATCAGTACCACGTAGGTGGCCAGCGTCACCGCGGTGGTCGAGATGACCGTGGCCGCGAGCGGCTGCCGGACCATCTGGTACGAGACCAGGCCGGGAACGATGAAGCCGAGGGTCTGTGAGGTGTAGAGCAACGGGAACTCGTGGCTGAGGGCGAGCATCACGGTGGTCTGCATCAGCACGGCGCACAGCACCACGGCGGCGAACAGCCGTTTGCCGTAGAGAATCACCGTGCGCTGCAGCAGCTTGGTCATGAAGTACGTGAGCGCCGCCACAGCGACCATGAGCCCGGCCATCTCCACGTTGGTGACGAGCGTGAGGGCGATCCAGCCGGGGGTGATCATCCCTCCGGGAGAGAGGTTGGTGGTCAGATAGCAGACGAGCGAGAAGACCAGCCCGAGGGCGATCCCGAGTGCGGCGGTCTGTGCGTTGAGGTTGGCGGGGATCACGGGTTCCTCGTGGACTGGGGCGGATCGTAGGAGTGGTGCAGCTCGTCGGGGTGATACGGGGCGTGGGAGGAGTACGAGTCGTCCTTGTGCGTCTGCTCGACAGGCTGGCCCTGGCGGGCGGCGAGACGGCGGGCTGGATCGCGTTGTTCAGGGATACGGATGGTCTGCGTCGGCGAGTCCAGCGGCGCGACCCACCTGTACGGCTCCGGCTCGGGCGGCCTTGCCACGGAGACCCGCGGCCGGGGCAGGGCGATCTGCATGGTCTCCTGGTCCAGGCCGTCCCCGTCCGGAACGGCGTCGAACACGGCCTCGGACTCGTCCAGCGGCAATTCCGCGAGACATTCCAGGAACAACTCGCCCTGGCCGTGGATATTGCCGATCGCCACCAGCGAGGAGACCGGGTCGAGTTCGGCGAGGATCGCCGTCGTCAGTTCCTCGGGGTCCCGGCGGTCGCCGCCGAGATCCACCACCCGCCCGGTGAAGCCTGCCGGAATCGCGTCCCGGGCGCTCTTGGTCGGGTGGCCGATGAGGAACACCGTCTCGGCGCCGAGTTCCGGGATGATCGTGCCCATCTGCCCATTGCGCTCGACCCGGTCCGGCCGGCAGTTGATGACCACGCTGAGGGGCCGTCTGATCGCGCCCAGGTCCTCGAGCTGCTTCACGTTCATCAGCGTCGACTCGGGGTCGTTCGCTGCGAACACGTTGGCGAACCGTAGCCGCTTGCCCTCGGGGGTGACGTAGCGCTCCACGGACAGCACACCCGGGTCGGGCGGCGCGTCCCACATGCCCTGCATCGCGGTCTGCCGCTCCACGCCCAGCAGTTCGGCTACGGCGAGTGCGATCGCCACGTTCTCCTTGAAGGTGAACCAGCTGAAGCCGCGCAGTTCGGCGTCGGTCACCGTCTCGGGATCGACCGCGATCAGCCGGCAGTTCCGCTTGTCGGCCTCCTCCTGGAGGATGTGCAGCCGGTCCTTCTCCGCCGTCACGCACACCCCGCCCACCGGCATCGAGCGGGAGAGGGAGCGGGCGACGTCGTCCAACGTCGGTCCCATCTCCTCCAGATGGTCCTCGCGGACGTTGCAGAGCACGCCGATCGTGGAACGGATCAGCTTCTCCTGGTTGGTCTCCTGCAGCGCCGGCATCACCGCCATGCACTCGATCACCAGGGCGTCCGGCCGGTAGGTCGCCGCCCGCCGTACGATGCCGATCTGCTCGACGATGTTGGAGATGCCGAACTTGCGGTACACCGGCTCCTCGGTGGCATCCGGATGGATGAACCGGGCCGCGGTGCCGGTGGTCTTGGCCACCGTGACCAGGCCGCCGCCGCGCAGGGCGCCCGCACACAGCCGGGTGATCGAACTCTTGCCGCGGATACCGTTGACCAGCACTCGCGTCGGAATCTGCTCCAGCGAGGCGAAGTGCCGCCGCTGCTCGAGGATTCCGGCGAGCCACAGCCCGGCACAGCACAGCAGAACGACGACATAGAGGAAGAGCACGCCTATTCCGTCCTTCTACCGCTGGAGAGTGTTCGCACGCAGGGGCCGGGAGGGCCCGGCGGTCTGGCTCGATCTGGCAGCCCGGTCGCGTTCGGCCAGGGTCTGGCGTATCAGTTCCAGGCTGCGGGTGACCGAGCCGATCTCGTCGTGGTTGACCGGGTGCAGCACGGTACGGCGGTCTCCGCCGGCGAGCCGCTCGACGAGCACGGCGACCGCGCACAGCGGTCGGATCACCACGACATGGAGCCAGCCCAGACACGCCGCGCCCATGGTCAGGCCGAGGATCCCGGCGAGCATGGTGTGCTGCTGGGCCTGTACTGCGGGGATCTGGAGAGCGGCCGCCGGCTCCTCGGCGACCACGTGCCAGCCAAGACGAGCGGTCGGACCGCTCTTGGCCAGCGGCGCGGCCGCGTCGATCGACGGACCGGAGGAGGTGAGACGCACCGCCGAGGTCGCGGTGCCCGGTGTACCCGGAGTGCCCTGGGTGGCGCGCGCGAGACGGGTCAGTTCGGCGGCGGGCAGTGACTGGAAGGCTTGGTAGCCCACGCTCGCCGCCAGCACCTTGTCGTCGCGGTCCGTCACCCAGACGCTGCCCAGCTTCGGCCTGGGCAGAAGGGAGTTGAGAGCCTTCACGTCGATTTCTCCGAACAGGACGACCCCGGTCCCCGAGGCCTTGGCCTTGCCGGACCGGACCTGGGCGTAAGCGGCGATCACCGGGATCCGACCGGAAGTGTTGACGTTGGTGATCCCGCCGCCGGAGGGCACGTGGACGAGGGTGCGCAGCGGTGTCTCGCCGACCCGCAGCGTGATCTCGCCCGAGCGGTTCAGGAGGTACATCGAGCGGTACTGCTTGTGCGCGGCGAGGGACCGCCGCAGAACCTCGGTCTGAGCGGCCCGGCTTCCGCCAAGGCTGGCGGCTGCGTCACTGAGATCCGTGTAGGAATGGTCGAGGGACTGCCGTATCCGGTTCGTGGCCATCTCGGTGCGTGCCTGATGGTCCGCGAGGACCCCGGCGGGAACCGCGGTCGCGGAGTCGGCCCGGTTCAGCAGGAAGATCATCGGGACCGACCAGCAGGCCACCACGAGCACGCCGACCACCGCCAGCGCCCGGTAGCCCGGTCCGCGCCGGGCCGGTAAATCCTGCGGACCGGTCTCGCCGAGCAGTTGCCGGCGCAGTGAGTCCAGCGCCCGCCCGATACGGGCCAGTTCCCCGAAGCCATGCACCGGGACCGGCCGGGACAGTTCCGACCACGCGGTCGGCCCGTCCCCGGTGGCGCCGCGGGCCAGACGCCCGGCGGAAAGATACAGCCGCAGAAGCGGCCGTTGCACGCCGAAGTGCAGGGCCAGCCCGAGCAGCAGCGCGACTCCGACCAGCGCCGCGGCGGCCCCGAACGCGAAGCGCGAGTAGTCGGCGGCCGGAGTCGGGGCCGGGGCCGGGCTCGCGGTGAGGACGAGCAGGCCGAGGTCGTCGGTGTCGCCCGGGCCCGTCACCGAGGCGACCTGGGCCCAGCCCGCCACGGTGCTCC
Organism: Streptomyces sp. NPDC006476; assembly: GCF_040612015.1. Classification (NCBI taxonomy): domain Bacteria; kingdom Bacillati; phylum Actinomycetota; class Actinomycetes; order Kitasatosporales; family Streptomycetaceae; genus Streptomyces; species Streptomyces sp. NPDC006476. The sequence goes on from NZ_JBEXPK010000018.1 coordinate 85,956, forward strand.
GGCCGCCCGCAGTGGCACGCAGCAGGCTGCCCGAACCATCGGTGTCACGCCCCGCTCCATGAGCCGCGCGAGTCACCGCTGCGACCAGAGTGCTGTCGGCGGCAGCGGGCGACACCGTGCCGTGGGCCGTGCGCGCGATCGCCGTGCCACTGGCGTCCAGCACTTCGGCGGTGCGGCCTTGACCGTACGTCGTGGGGGTGGGTACGGGCTCGGACACCACCAGCAGCCACTGCCGGTCCGTTCCGTTCGGAGCCTGGTCCTGGTCGGGGTCCTGCTGTGCGGGCAGCGCGACTTTGGCGAAGTACAGCAGTTGCCGCGTGCCTGCCGATGTCACCAGACGAGGCGGAACCGCCCCTTTCGCGGATGCCTTCCTGGCGCCGTCGAGTCCGGCCAGCGGCACCACCCTGCCGCTGGCCGCGAGCAGTTGGCCGGTCCGCCGGTCGAGCAGCACGCTGCCGAGGACGGTCTTCCGGGCGGAGGTGAGGGCCTTGAGCGTGGTCACGGGGGTCGACGTGCTCGTCGCCGGATACGCGTTGGCTGCACTGCGTACCGTGCTCGCCTCAGCATCGATCGCGGTGCGCGTCGCCAGGGCGGTGTCCGCGGCGATCTGCTGCTCCTCGTCCAGCACCGCCTGCGGAACACGCCCGCTGCGGACAGAGTCGAGGCTGATCACGGTCAGGGCGGCGACCGCCAGCAAAAGCGCCACAAACGCGGCTATCGGCGGGCGCACCCCGCCGAGAATCGGCATATCGGCGCGGCGACGTATGCGGTGCCGACGCGGCGCACGAGGTGCGGAGGACAGAGGAGTGGATCCTTCCTCAACTGGCGTCAAGCGCCCAGACGTTCAATAGGGTGAACAATTTAGCGCCCTGCGGTCACATAACCATCACACTTCCGCCCCGTATCGTCCAAGTTAACGGGGGCGGGGTGACGCGACACACACGGGGCCGCCGCCCCGACGCGTCGAAGGGCGGGCCTGCGGACAAGTCCGGCCCTTCGGCGTCCCGGGCGGCCGTCCGGTCAGCGGACGAAAGAAATCTCAGGGTACTTGCTGGAGGGCCCGTCGAGCAGCGTGCTGTGCTTGTGACGCAGCGTCTGGTCGAAGAAGGCGGCGAGATAGGTCGACTGGACCAGGACTGACCGCTTCGGGTCGATCGTGCCGTACATCTGCTGCAGCTGAGCCTGGGAGAGCCTGAGCAGACCCGCCTCCTGGGGCACCATCCACGCGTTGTCGCTGAACGACTGGTGGGCGGCACCATGGAGCTTGATGTCGACCCGGTAACCCTTCAGATGCGACCACAGCGTGCGCCACGACGCGTCATTGTTCCGGTTGTGGCTGCCAGAGCTGAAGAGCATGAAGGGCCGGTCCAGGTCCTTGCTCGGAGCCGTTCCGAAGAACTGACCGTCCAAGTTGGCGCCGGCGGCGATGCGGTGGTCGAGTTGCATGGCGGTGTCGACCGCCGCGCCGCCCAGCGACCAGCCGAACATCCCGATACGGGACATGTCCACCGATTGCTTCAACCCGGTGGGGAGCGTCGCGTGGCCGGCGTCCGGGTTGCCACCCGTGCTGATCTTGCCGAGCTGGTTGATGACAAACTTGATGTCGGCCGCGCGCACCTTGAGCGTGTCGGAGGAGTGGGTGCCCGCTGGCATCCTGTTGAGCTCCAGCCGGTTGCCGGGGAACTGCACCTCGTTGGCGTCATGGGTGTGGTCGACGGTGACGACGAGGTAGCCGCGGCTGGCGAGATCCTGGGCTAGCGCGGTGCCCATCGCACGGTCCGAGTGCAGCCCGGTCGAGTACAGCAGGACGGGCAGCTTGCCGAGCGAGGTCTTCACCGGAGCCAGGACGTGACCTGCGGTTTTCGGCAGAGTCACCTGCTGCGGCGACAGACCGCGTGTCGCGAGGAAGTGGGCGCCGGAGATCGACGGCATCCACGGTGCCTGGTAGTGCCCCGACGTGGCCGTGGCCGGATACCAGAGCGAGACCATCAACTCGCGCTTCGTGCCGGGCACGTACGGATCAGTGCGGGAGTTGTCGACGAGATGCAGACCGACCATGCCGACGCTGTTCGACCCCGTCGGCGTGGGCATCTTGAGCTGCAGAGCGGCCGCGGTCGTGCGGCTGGATGCGAGAGCCTCAGTGTGCGCGGTCTTGGCGGACAGCGCAGCCGCGTCGTTCTCGGGCGCCCAGGCCGTGTTCCCGTCGGGCTCATCGGGCGAGACCCCAGTGGCCGCAGGCTTGTCGGACGTCTTCTCGGCGGCCATGGCCGGTGATATGCCCACGCCCAGCGCGACGGCCAGCGCACCTGCTGAACCGACCGCTCTGGCGATCGTTCTACGAGGCGGGCGCGGACGACGGTGCTTCATTAAAACCCCCTTGATGGTCAGCGATCACAGAACACGCGATCGACTGCCGCATACCGTACCGCCACGGGGGGAGCGGTCTGCGAAGTGGTGGTGCGTAAGTCGGCCAACTGGCCTTCGCACAGCCGCTGCACCGGCCACAGCAACCGGAACAGGAGCAGATCGGCTCTGCCGGGGCCCGGCGATCCTGGTCGCCATCGCCAACGCGGACATCCGCACCACCGGCCCGGATCTCGTCCCCGACCTGCGCACCGCTGGATACGCGGCCGCCGCCCTCACCCTCCTCGGCGACGCCATCGCCCTCATCCTGCGCTGCCCGCCCGAAGCAGCGGACCGACTCCACCATCTCCGCTTGAGCCGAAGACATCGCTGACCGCCCCCGCTCACCCGCGAGGACGACCGGCGACGACCGTCAACCGGCCCCGACTGAACCGGCGCCAGGGCCAAGCAGGCCGGAGTTCGATCGCGGATGCGCCCGCCTGTGCTCGCCGCGCCCAGGTTGCTAGCCGCTACCGGATCCGCCGGCCGACAATGTCGCGTGAACTCACCCGCAGGTGGGCGATGACAGCGCCGATGAAGTACAGCACGAGGCCGGAGTCGGCGAGGCTTCCCAGCAGCGGCACGGCGAGCCCCAACAACCCCACCGTGCCCGCCGCCAGCAGCACGCCCAGCACCGGGGGAGTCAACGAAACCCCTGCGGGGCAGGGCAGCAAGCGGACATCCCCGGTCTCGCCGTCTCCCGGCCTGGTGCTCGGGGCCAGCTTCGTGCGTCGGCGCTGAGGACGTCGTGCAGGTAGGCGGAGACGGCGTCGGCGACGAGGGCGACGCGGGCGGGGTTTTCGTCGGTGGTGTCGTTGGTGGCCTCGCCGGAGATTCCGCCGAAGAGGTGCTCGGCCTCGGCGATGGTGAGCAGTCGCTTCGGGCCCGGGCTGAGGTGGTAGGCGTCGGTGAACCATTCCGGTCCGCGGGTAGTCATCACCGACTGGTCCTTTCCGCCGGCGATGACGAGGGCGGGGGCGGTCATGGCGGAGAAGTCCGGGCGCGCGAACGGGAGATACGTGAGCGCGAAGGGCGTCAGGGCGTCCCCGGCACCGGCCGCCGCGATGAGCCCGCCCGCCGTAACGGCGGGACGGCGAATGCCAGGAAGACCAGGGCTGCAAGGCACGCGGTCAGGGTTCCCGCGTCGACTGCCAGTCGTCAAACGATCGGTTGACGGCACGCGAAGCGGGCGTTGGGGTCATGCGTCGTCGTGGAGTTCGGCCTGGACGCGGCGGGAGGGGCGGAAGGTGTAGAGGTCGAGGATGTCGGGCGGGTCGGTGAGGCCGGGACCGCCGTCCTTGATCCAGGTGGTGATGTCGGTGGTGGCATCGGGGTCGTTGACGAGGCCGAGCCAGATGGGCCGACCGCCGTTCTTGCGGCCTTCGACGGAGGGCTGGACCACGATGACGTTGGCACGTTCGCAGGCGTCGAGGCAGTCGGTGACGCGTACGGTCGCCGTGCCGTCGAGGGCCAGGCGCAGGTTGCGGAACTGGGCGGTGTGGTCGAGACCAGGGACCTTGGGGGTGCCGCAGCAGCAGCCGCGGCAGACGGTGACGGTGGGCCGTGCGGCCCCCGGGGCAGGGACGGCACGGCGGGTGCGTTTGCTCACGCGGTGTCCTTGGTGAGGTGGGGCCAGGCGGTCTCGCGCAGCAGGCGCAGGCCGTTGAGGCCGACGATGACGGTGGAGCCTTCGTGGCCGGCGACGCCGAGGGGCAGGGGGAGGGTGCCGATCAGGTCCCAGGCGACCAGGACGGCGATGAACGTCCCGGCGATGGCCAGGTTCTGGATGACGAAGCGGCGTGCGGTGCGGGAGAGCTGCACGATCGAGGGGATGGTGGTCAGTTCGTCGCGGACGACGACGGCGTCGGCGGTTTCCAGGGCGAGGTCGGAGCCGGCCTTGCCCATCGCGATCCCGGAGTGCGCGGCGGCCAGGGCGGGGGCGTCGTTGACGCCGTCGCCCACGACGACTTTAATGACTGATCGCCCTGGTCAGCGCGTCCAGGACCGGTCCGCCGGCCACTCCGGGTCCGAGCGACACCGCAGTGGCGGCGTATGCGACGACGCGCGCCGCGGTCGACGACCTGTGGCCCAGGCCGCTGATCCGGCGTTCCTGGTTTCCCGGTCAGGCCGGCAGGACGAACGGGGGGTGGGCGCCGTTGAGGAAGTAGTCCCCGGCGTCGCGGATCTGGTGGGCGACCGGCCTGTGCAGGGTGTGCGCCCGGGCGTTGCGCCAGAAGCGGTCGAGGCCCAGCCGTGCGGATGCGGAGCGGGAGCCGACGATGTCCAGGGCGCGGCTGGTGGTTTCCTGTGCGGCCTTGGAAGCGGCTGCCTCGGCCATCGTGACGTGGACCGAGATGTCGGCGTACTCGTCGTAGGTGAGGTCTTCGCCGCGTGCCAGTCCGTCGTGGACGGCTGTCAGTGCCTGATCGGTGAGTGCGGCGGCGGAGCGGGTGAGGATCGTGAGTTCCCCGTAGGTGGCCAGCACGTGCGGATCCTGGGGAGTGCCGTCCGGCCAGGAGGGGCGCCAGGACGACTGGCCCATCCTGCTGTACTCGCGCGCTTCGGCGAGTGCGCCTTCGGCGAGGCCGAGAAGGAGCTGGACGGAGAGGAGACGCCCGATCGGTGAGGCCAGAGCGGCCGACGGCGAGAGCACGTCGTCGTCGGCGGCCAGGGAGCCGAGCACGTCGTGGACGGTGACAGGCGCGGCGTCGAATTCCACGTCACCTCCGGCCGCGAGCCGCTGTCCGAAGGCTTCCGCGGCGTCGATCCTCACGCCGGGATGGGTAGGAGCGACGACGACGGCGACTGGTTCGCGGTTACCCGCTCGCTCGGCCCGCACCGCGAGGCGGTCGGCGACCAGAACTCCGGTGGCGTAGCTCTGCCGGCCCTCGAGTACATAGCCCCGCCCTTTCCTGGTCAGGATCAGCGGGGGATCCTGAGCGGCGAAACCTCCTCCCCAACACCACTGCTCCGTCGCTGATCGACGTTCGATTCGAGTGGCGAGGTCGGGTTCGGTGAAGAACCGGGCACTCCATGACAGGAAGTAGTGCGTGCCCAGAAGTTGGGCGATCGCGGCGTCGGTGGCTGCGATCGCCCGGACGACGGCGTAAGCCGTGGACCAGTCCGCGCCGCCTCCGCCGAGTTCGGCCGGTATGAGCAGGGTCAGCAGTCCGGATTCACGGAGTCCGGCGACCTCGCCGAAGGGGGCCTTGCCCGCATGCTCCCTGGCCGCCGCGTCCGTGGCGAGGTCGTCCGCCATCTCATGAGCCACGTGCAACCAGTGGGCGCGGCCGGGCCCCTTCCGGTCGGACGCCGGGGCGGGTTGGGACGGCATAGCGGCAACGCCCATGGTGGGTGGTCTCCTCAAGCTGCTTGTCGGTTGGCGCGGTGCATTCATCCGCCGGGAGGACCGGGCTCTTTTCCTAGTAATCCGATAGGAATTATAGGGAATGAGTGAACGGCGGGGCGTGCCTGGTGGAGGCGTGGTGTCGGCGTACCGGCGGAACCGCGCGGGGGCCGTGGCGCAGCGGACAACATGTGACATCGCTCTGTCTCAAAAACGATGCGAACAAAACGGGATGAAATCCGCAGATTCTGCGAGTGCTGATCGACATGCGAGACAGCAAGGCCAGCACCTGGCCCTTCGGCGGCCTCTGGCGCGACCCCGTGTTCGCGATCGAGTCCTTGACGTACGAGGTGGTGCCCGAGTTGGGCGGCCATACCCTGTGGGCGGACCTCCAGGCCGCGTACGACGACCTGCCAGAACCGTTCAAGGTGCTGCTGGAATCGGTCGGCGCCCTCTTCGACGGCAACGCGGAGAACTACGCGCAGGGCAGCAAGAAGAACGCTCCCGGCGAACCCGTCGAGCACCCGGTCGTCCTCACTCACCCGGTCACCGGCCGCAGGGGCCTCTTCATCGGCAGCTCGGCGAAGCAACTCACCGGAGTGACCCCGGCCGAGAGCAGGGTGCTGCTCGACCATCTGCTCCGGCACCTCTCCTCGCCGAACTACACGATCCGGTTCGGCTGGAAGCCCGGCGACTTCGTCCTCTGGGACAACCGGGCGACCTGGCACTACGCCGTCGACGACTACGGCGACGGCGAGCGCGTCTACCGCAAGGTCCTCGGTGTGGAGCCGGACGCGGGCGCCACGGAGCGGGACGCCTGAATGCTCCCGGGAGAAGACCGCGTCGCCCGCCGCATCCTGCTGGTGTGTATGGCCGCAGGGGCAACGACCCTGCTGGACCAGGCAGTCCTGCACATCGCGATCCCGAGCATGCGGCACTCGCTCGGGGCCGGTGCGGCGGACATCCAGTGGATCGTGGCCGGCCGCTTGTGGTTGTCGATGTGCTCCTTGACCACGGCCAGCGGTGCGCGGCCCCGAGGACACCGAGCAGCTCAAGGCCCGGATCGTCCTGGAGCTCAAACTCCAGGACCAAGGCGACGAGCTCGCCGCCGCCCGGGCGACCAACCGTGAGCTCATGGCCCAGCTCAACCGCCCACGGGCTGAGCGCAGAGCCTGGGCCGGTCGCTCGATGGCCGGCGGTCGGCGGTCGGCGGCGTATCTGTTCTTGTGGACCCGCTGGCGGTGGTGCGCGGTGTGCGGATCAGCGGGCGATCGAGATCGCGAAGGGTGCGAATCCGCTGGATCGAATCACGTGCGGTACAAACAGGATCGCGGCCTCCGTGGCGCGGGCGGTTTTGATCCCGCCGAGATCAGTTATCCACTCCTTGTGCCAGCCGAGGTTGATGAGCAGATCACGGACGGTCTGCTTGGCCTGCGGGTCCTCGCCGGAGAGGAAGGCGTCGGGCGCCTGGGGAAGCGTGGCTGGCGCGGTCATCACCGGGAAGAGCATGGTGTTGAGTGTCTTGACGACGCGCGTTTCGGGGAGCGCTTCCTGGAGTTGCTCGGCGAGGCTTGAGCCGGGGTAGATCAGGTCGGCGGGCAGTCCGTCCGGATCGTCGATGGTGGCGTTGGAGACGTCGACGAGGATCTTGTCGCGCAGTTCCTCGCGCAGAGCGACGAGCCGGTCCAGCGAGCCGGCGCCCGGGGTGGCGTTGATGACGATCTGGGCTGTCCTGGCAGCGGCGCCGGCGGCGCCCGGCGCGCGGTCCGCCACGGTCACCTCATGCCCGGCCCGGGTGAGGGCTGTGGCCAGGTTGCCGCCGACGCGGCCGTTTCCGAGAACTGCGATCGTGGTCATGATGATCTGGTCCTTCCGTGCGCGCAGGTGTGGTGGGCGGTCAGCGTGAGAGCGTGGCGACGGCCTCGGCGTGGATGCCGGGCGCGGCGGCCAGGAAGCTCTCGCTCTGTGGGGTCCAGGGGCGGCCCTGGGCGTCGGAGATCTGTCCGCCGGCCTCGGTGACGAGCAGCGCCCCGGGCAGCAGGTCCGCGCGGGCGCCGGCGAACTGCCAGAAGGCGTCGATGCGGCCGGCGGCCACGTTCAGCAGGTGCAGGGTCGCGGGCACGGCGGTGCGGACGACGAGCGCGTCGAAGAGCATCGCGGTGATCGAGGAGCCGATGCGCCGCACGACCTTCTCGTCCTCGTCCGGCCGGGCCTGGCTGGTGGCCACCACGCTCAGGCCGAGGTCCGCGGTCTGGGAGATGTGCAGCTGTCGGCCGTCGAGGTGGGCGCCTGCGCCGGTGAGCGCGGTGTAGGTTTCGCCGGTCAACGGCAGGTGGACCGCGGTGAGTACCGGCTGGTTCTCACGCACGAGGGTGGCGGTCACCGCCCATTCCGGCAGGGCGTGCAGGTGGTTGATGTTGCCTTCGGCTGGATCCACGACCCACCATTCGCCGGGCGGCAGCGCCCCGCCGTCCAGTTCGTCCTCCACCCAGCCGGCGTCCGGGCGTAGACGCGTGAGGCGGGGGCGCAGGATGTCCAGGGCCGTGTCGTCGTTGGCGGCGAGCGCGCGCATCAGCTCTTCGCGGGTCTGGTAGCGGACCACCTCGCCGAAGCGCTCGCGCAGCGCCGAGCCGGCCGCGCGCACGGCGATCGCGGTCTGGCCGAGCAGGTCGGAGTCGGAGGCGGCGACGTCAGGGGCCTGAAGCATTTCGGACATGGTGAACTCCCTTTTGAGAAGGAGGAGATGGGGCCGTTCGGGCCGAACTGTGCGCTCTGTTCAGCGCTCTGGTCTCGAAGGTATAGAGCCCTTTGATTAACTTCAAATGCATGTAAAGCACGGCTAGGATTACTCACATGCAATTGGATTTGAACCTGCTGGCTGCGCTCGACGCGCTGCTGGAGGAGGGCAGTGTGGCCGGGGCCGCCGCGCGCCTGCATGTCACCGCCCCCGCGATGAGTCGGAGTCTGGGTCGAATCCGGCGCACGACGGGGGATCAGATCCTGGTGCGCACCGGCCGCACGATGACCCCGACGCCGTATGCGATCGCTGTCCGGGAACAGGTGCATGAGCTGCTGCACCAGGTCCAGGGAGTGCTGGCACCGAGCCGTGAACTCGATCTGGCAACGTTGGAGCGCACTTTCACACTTCGCTGGCACGATTCGCTGGTCGCCTTGAGTGGCCCCGCACTGCTCTCGGCCGTCCGTGAAGAGGCGCCGGGCGTGCGATTGCGCTTCGTCGCGGAGTCAAGCATCGACACCCCCGGGTTGCGGCGCGGCGAGGTGGACCTGGAGGCGAACGCCCACCGTCCGAGCGCACCGGACATCCATGCCGAGAACGTGGGCGAGACCCGCCTCGTCATCGTCGTGAGGCGAGGGCACCCCCTCACCCGCGTGGGGACCATTACCGCAAAGCGGTACGCCGCCGCTGAGCACGTCACCGTCTCCCGACGTGGAAACCTCAGCAATGCCCTCGACGACGCCCTCGCGCGGCTCGGCCTCACCCGCCGCGTGGTGGCGTCCGCGCCCACGGAAGCGGCCGCGCTGGAGTTCGCGCGCGGCTCCGATCTCCTGATCAGCGTCCCCGAAGCCACCACGCGGTCCGCGGTCGCCGACCTCGGCCTGGTCGTGCTCTCCCTGCCGCTCGAACTGCCGTCGGCACCGATATACCTGTCGTGGCACCAGCGCTACGACACCGACCACGCCCACGCCTGGTTGCGCGGGCTGGCGCGAACCGCGCTGGCCACGGGCGGAGCGTCGTCGTAGTCGGCGCCGTCCGGCCGCGTCACCGTGGCCGAAGGCCACTTCAGGGGGCGGACGCAGCTGCTTGCGGTTGTCCTTTACCGCCCCTCGCGGCCCGTCCTGTGGACGGGAAGAGGGCCCGCGCTTGCCATCGGGTGATGGTGGAGGCGGTGCAGGAAATCGATCTGGAACGCGCTGCGGGCCGAGATCTCGTCCACGCGCATGTCCCCCACCCCTAGGGAGGTCGTGGCCTGCTGAAAGTGCAGCGTCCTGCGACCACTCGTTGGCAACCATCGCCCGGCTGCGTGCACAGACCCGAACGTCCGCCGTGTCACTCCAAGTCCTCGAGAACCTCGCCGCCCGAGTGGCACCGGCCGCCGGCCGAGGTGGGGCGGCGCACAGCCCCACCTGCTGCGACCGGTGCCCCAGGTCAGGTCACCGGTTCGGATGCAGGACGACCTTGGTGTAGCCCTCGACGCGCTTGTCGAACTTTTCGTACGCAGACGGCGCCTCGTCGAGCGACAGCTCGTGCGAGACGACGAAGCTGGGCCGCGCGCGCCCTTCGATGATCATGTCGCGCAGCTGCCGGTTGTACCGCTTGACGTTGCACTGGCCGGTACCCAGCCGCAGCCCCTTCTCGAAAAGCCTGCCGATCGCCACCAGCAGCAAGCCCTGCTTGGCCTGCTCGTCGGGGCCGCCGGGGTCGGAGGGAACGTACAGGCCCGGAATGCCGAGCGCTCCGGTCGGTCGCACCGTCTCGACGAGCGAGTTCAGGACGGTCGCCGGCTCCTCGCGTTCCGCGCCCCGCGCCTGGGCCTGGTAGCCCACCGCGTCGATGCCCTTGTCGGTGCCTTCTCCCTCCGTCTGGTCCTTGATCTGTTCCACTGGATTGCCCTCGCCGAAGTTGACGGGGATCGCGCCGATCTCCTCGGCCTTCTGCAGCCGCTCGGCGACCCGGTCGACGACGAACACCTTCCTGGCTCCGCGCAGCATGGCCGAGTAGGCAGCCATCAGGCCCACCGGACCGCCGCCGTACACCGCGACGCTCTCGCCCGGACGGACGTCGGCCAGTTCGTTGCCGTGGTAGCCCGTGGGGAAGATGTCGGCGAGCAGGACGAAGTCGCTCTCGTTGGCGTCACCCTCCGGTAGCTTCAAGCAGTTGAAGTCGGCGTACGGCACCCGTACGTACTCGGCTTGACCTCCGCTGAACGGACCCATCGCAACGTAGCCGTACGCCCCGCCGGCGAACCCGGGGTTCACGGTGACGCAGAAGCCCGTGAAGCCGGCCGTGCAGTTCTTGCAGAAGCCACAAGCGACGTTGAAGGGCATGACCACCCGGTCGCCCGCCTTGAGCGACGAGACGCCGTCCCCGGTCTCCTCGATGATCCCCAGGTTCTCGTGGCCGAAGACGATGCCGGGCTCGGCGGCGGTACGGCCCTCATACATGTGCAGGTCGGAACCGCAGATTGCCGTGGACGTCACGCGGACGATCACGTCGTTCGGGTGTTGGAGCCCGGGCTTTTCCACTTGCTCGACCGCTACTTCGAACGGTCCCTTATAGACGACGGCCTTCATGCCTACGCACCTCCGCTCGGCACAGCTGCTATCAGACCTCGGTTATTTGTGCTCTATCTCATGTTCCGTCCGTTGTGCGCCTTAAGCCAAATTGGCTACTGTCATCACGCACTTGCGGATCACGCGAGCCCGCATACCAAGCCCCGGGAAAGAGAAAGCCCACAGTGACGCCACGCTTCGGGACCCTCCTCGTCCCCGTGTCCGGACTGTCCGGCACCACCTACCCCCCTGGAACCGCCGTGTCGATCAACGGCCGAGGGTCGGCAGTCGACGGTTTCGTCAATGGAGACTGGCTCCCCCTCGCCTGGTGGGAGTTCGCCGAGGGGCGGGGAGAGGACGCCGCTGAAGGCTGACCGGCCGTACCGCCGCGGACGATCGGTGGGCCCAGCCCAGCCAGAAGCGCGGCGAGCGGCGTGAGGCGCCGGCCACCTGCCGAGCCGCGAAGAGAACCACGTGCACCTGCTGGCACTACCCGCCCAAGGTTGCCCTGTCGAACCTGGTCAACTCCCTCAAACGGGTCTCCTCCCGCCGCTTGCGACGGAAATTCACCGGCCCAGTGAACCGGGCGATCATGTACGGCCGGTTCCGGTCCGGCTCCTACTGCGCCGCAAGCTGCGGCGGCGCGCCGCTCCGGGTGGTCAAGGACTACATCGAGAATCAGAAGCAGCCCGACTGAGCACGGCCGTCGGCATAGAGCAGGCCGCGGCCACGGAGTTCGGGCCCGTGATCGACTAACCGCCGGGCACTCATCCCGCCGGGTGCGGCGTCGCTGAGGCGGACGACTTTCCGGGCGACCGTCGGTGATCTGCTTGCTTTCCCGACACAGATCCCTCTTCAGCGTCGTATCCGTCAAGGCCCGCGATGTGCTCGCCGGTGGGGCGGCCCTGGACGTTGCGTATCGGCGCTGAGTCGTTGGGCCACGTGCTGTGAGTGTTCGGTTGCGACGACGCCGTGGCCGCCACCGCGGCGGTACGGGCGGTTGGCGCATGGGATTCGGCGTGCTGACGTTGCTCTGGCCGCAGCTGACGGTGCTGGCCCTGGCCTGGGTGTTCGGCGCGTACGCCCTGGTAGACGGTGTGACGCTGCTGGGCACGGCGTGGCGGCACCTGCACGGGTGCCGACCCGCTGTGGCGTGTGCGGCGGCCGGCGCGCTGGGAGCGGTGGCCGGACTCGTCGCGGCCGTGTGGCCGGGTCTGACGGCCCTGGCGCTGGGATCATGGCAGGCGTCGCCTGGGCCATTGTGACGGGCTGCCTGGAGCTGTGGGTCGCCACCCGGATGCGGCATGAGCTCCGCCACGCCTGGTGGTGGCGGGCCTCCGCCGTGGTGTCGGTGAGGGCGGGTGCGCTGATGTGGCTGCGCCCGGAGGCCGATGCGGTGGCCATCGCACTGGTCCTGGGCGTGTACGCACTGATCGCGGGCTGCCTGTGGCTGGCTGCCGCCTGGCGGGAGTACCGCACCCGCACCGGACGCCGTGCGCCGTCGTGGAGCGGGCCGGCCTCCGGGGGCCCGCCTGGCCCGCTGACCTGCTCCCCAGTACTGCAGGCGCGGCGCATCGGCAGGTGAGCATCGTGACGCGGCCGCACATCGGCGGCGGCGATCTGGTGGTTCGTCTGCCGTGGCGGTGGGCGCTGGCGGCGCGGCGCCGCAGCATGCGCCTGCCCCTTGAGTTCGTGGACGAGGTCCGCTTCGAGCCGCACTGGCGGCGTGCGTGCGCCCGCGTCCCGGTGCTCGTGGTGACGACCTTGAGTCACGGCGCCCCGTATGCCCGCCTGGCTGTGTCCACCGCCGATCCGGAGGGTGACGCGGCCTGGCTGCGGCAGGACACTGCCAGACAAAGAAGTTGAGTCGATAGTTGTCAACTTTTCGGCCCGGTGCTATATCAGAAGTAGAGCCGATTGGACGCAAGGAACGACGTAAAGGAGGGATGACAGATGCTGATGCGTACGGATCCCTTCCGTGAGCTTGACCGGCTCGTCGAACGGGTCTGGGGCACGGCCGCGCACCCGGCGGGCATGCCGCTGGACGCCTGGCGTGAGGGTGACACGTTCTTCGTGGAGCTGGACCTGCCGGGCGTGGACGCGGAGTCGATCGATCTCGATGTCGAGCGCAACGTCCTGACGGTGAAGGCCGAACGCAAGCCGACGTACGGCGAGAACACCGACACGGTGGTCACCGAGCGGCCCGCGGGGACGTTCAGCCGGCAGCTGTTCCTCGGCGAGACTCTCGACACCGAGAAGATCGAAGCCTCGTACGAGGCCGGTGTGCTCAGGCTCCGGATCCCGGTCGCCGAGCAGGCCAAGCCCCGCAAGATCGCCATCAGCGGCGCCAGCGACCGCAAGGAACTGGGCGGCTGACGCCACAGCGACTCCTCTCTCCAAGGGTCTCGGGCACCAGCCCGGGGCCCTGACGCCGTCTTTGACCCCTTCGCGCATCTGAGACCGCGGGCGCCGGCAGGTGACAGACCCCGGGGGGCAGTCCATAACGCGGCCGCGCACCGCACAGTCCGACGCCGAGGGCGGGTGAGGAGCGCGGTGGGCTGGGTACGCGGCTGCAACGCCATGAGGCGGCATGATCTCGCCCGCGCGCCGGCCGTCGCCCTCTTCGGCGGCGAGAGCCGGATGATCCGCTTCGACATCAGCGAGTTCCAGGAGAAGCACACCGTCTCCCGCCTGGTCGGCGCCCCGCCCGGCTACGTCGGCTACGAAGAGGCCGGCCAGCTCACCGAGCAGGTGCGCCGCCAGCCGTACGCGGCGTTGCTGTTCGACGAGATCGAAAAGGCGCACCCGGACGTCTTCAACGCCCTGCTGCAGATCCTGGACGACGGGAGGCTCACCGATGCCCAGGGCCGCACGGTCGACTTCAAGAACACCGTGGTCATCATGACCTCCAACATCGGTGCCGACCGCATCCTGAGCGCCGGTGTCACCGACTGCGCCAAGGTCCGCGACTTGGTGATGCCCGCGCTGCAGCAGCACTTCCGCCCGGAGTTCCTCAACCGCATCGACGAGATCATCGTCTTCTGCGGCCTGGAACGCACCCAGCTGCGACAGATCGTCGACCTGCTGCTGGAACACAGCCGCCGGCGTCTGCACGCCCAGGACGTCTCCTTGGAGGGCACCGACGGCGCGGCCGACCTGCTCGCGAATCTGGGCCACCAGCCCGAGTGCGGCGCCCGCCCGCTGCGCCGGACCATCCAGCGCGAGCTCGACGACCGCCTCGCCGACCTGCTGCTGTTCGGCACCCTCAGCCCCGGCGACCGCGTCCGTGTGAACGTCGTCGACGGCCGCATCGACCTACAGCCGATATCGGCCGACACGGCTGCCAGGACAGGGGCGGTGCAACAGTCGCAGGCATAGCCCAAAGGGGGCTGCTCGCCTGCGCAGAGACGGGGACGGACAGCCCTTGCGCCCGGCGAACAGCGGCAGTACCGAAGGGACCCGTGCGGGCAGAAGGCCGTGGCACGGGCCATGAGCCCGAGGGGCAGCCGACCGCCTGGTGCCCCGGAATGCCACCGGCGCCGACTCCTTCGCCCGCGACGACAAGGAGGCGCCGCCCTTGCAGCAACCGCGGTCCGGGCAGGAGAGGGCGGACGATGCCGCGTGGCGGGCGGGGGCGCGGCGGATCCCGGACTGCCGAGCAAGGCGGCCGCCGCCCATACGAACCCACTTCCGCGCGATCCGCCGGGGCGCCGAGGTGCCACCGTCATCCCGGGCAAAGCGACGGTCTCCCGCACGGTTACCCGCTTACCCGCATGGACGGCGGGCAACAGACGCGACGGTCAGCCGCGGACCGTCAGGCCGACAGAATCCTTGCCGGCTTCTCGCGTGCGGCTCTGGGAGCGCATCAGGACGGGGCCGGCCCCTCCGGCTTCCCGCTGTCCGCGTCGAACACCTTGGTGAAGGTGGCCCCGCACCGGCAGCGGGAGTGCTCGATCAGTTCTCCATCGGCCGACACACTCAGCCCCTGGCTGAGCCGTACGTGCACATGATCACCCATGGGGAGCTGCCCTCCTTGACCTCGTCTGGTCCGGTCATCGTGGAGGCCGACCGCGTTCACCGGCAATGCCGCAGCTCACACATGCGGGCCGATCGTGCCGCCCTTCAGGGTCCGCCGCAGGGCCCGGGAGATCGGCGTGCGACGTTCCTGACAGACCAGTGCGCGCCCGCCGTCACGGGGTGGGCGCGCGTTGTCCGGATCAACCGGACGGCTTCGTGGGTGCCTGCCCTGCTCGTGCGCCGGGTTGCGGCTGCGGGTGGTCGGCGGCGTGCAGCATCGGCGCGGTATGCCGCTCGGGACGATGGCCGCCCTCGGCCAGGACGCGGCTGCGGGGCGCCTCGTCGTCACCGGGTAGCGGCACGGGCCGACGCGCCACCAGGCGTCCGACCCAGTGGCGGCCGCAATGCGCGCAGGGCGGGGCACCCTGCGGCGTGTACGGCGAGGGAACAGCGGTGTTGTCGCGGTAGAAGACCTCCCACTCGGCGTCGAGAGCGTCGCGCCAGCGCTGCACGTCGTAGTCGACGCTCCAGCGGTGCCAGCACGAGCCGCAGGTGAACTCCACACGTTCGACAGCGAGTTCGGTGATCACTGCACTGCACCTCCCATCCGGTGTGTGGGCGCGGCCCGGGGTGCCGACAAAGCCGTCTCGACCTCCCCTATACCTCACCCAGACTTGACAAGGCAAGACTCAAGTTTTATCCCAGAAGGTAGGCAAGAAGGAGGAAGTCGCAGCTCAGCATGGTGCAAGGGAGGTGGCCCGACGTGCAGGCGCCGGAGCCAGAATCTGACCTGTACGCGGTGCTGGGAGTGCAGCCCTCGGCGACTGCCGAGAAGATCACCTCGGCCTTCCGCGCCCGAGTGCGGGAACTGCGCCCGGACACCCGCGTGAACGCGGACATCACCGCACGATTCGGTGAAGTGCGGGCGGCGTACGAGACGCTGCACGATCCCATCCTGCGGGCGGCCTACGATCAGCGCCTCGAACGCACGCTGCCTGCGCCTGATCGAGGTGCTGCCCCCACCGAGCCCGTGCGGCCCGCACGGCGGTACGCGGTGGTGCTCGGGGACGTCCGGCGTGACCCGCCGCTGCGCGCCGGGCCGGTCCGGTGGATCCCCGGGCGGTGAGATGAAGAATGAGGTGAGGACGAGAAGGGAGAGCTCGGATGGCGCGTTCGGTCGGTATCGATCTCGGTACGACGAACTCGGTGGTCTCGGTCCTGGAGGGCGGCGATCCCGCCGTCATCGCCAACACCGAAGGCGCGCGGACGACCCCGTCGGTGGTGGCGTTCTCCAAGAACGGCGAGGTGCTGGTCGGCGAGGTGGCCAAGCGGCAGGCCGTGACGAACGTGGAGCGCACCGCACGCTCGGTCAAGCGGTACATGGGCGACCACGGCTGGCGGTTCCCCGAGCACGGGGATGTCGACGGCAAGCGGTACACCGCGCAGGAGATCTCCGCGCGCGTGTTGCAGAAGCTGAAGCGGGACGCGCAGTCCTATCTGGGTGAGGACGTCACCGACGCGGTGATCACGGTGCCCGCGTACTTCGACGACACCCAGCGGCAGGCGACCAAGGAGGCCGGGGAGATCGCGGGCCTGAACGTGCTGCGCATCATCAACGAGCCGACGGCGGCCGCACTGGCCTACGGGCTGGACAAGGAGAACGACCAGACGGTCCTCGTCTTCGACCTGGGCGGCGGCACCTTCGACGTGTCGCTGCTGGAGATGGGCGAGGGCGTCATCGAGGTCAAGGCCACCAACGGCGACACCCACCTGGGCGGTGACGACTGGGACCAGCGGATCGTCGACCACCTCGTCACACAGTTCAAGAACCACCACGGCGTCGACCTGTCCAAGGACAAGATGGCCGTGCAGCGCCTTAGGGAGGCGGCGGAGAAGGCGAAGGTCGAGCTGTCGTCGTCCACCGAGACAACCATCAACCTGCCCTACATCACCGCCTCGGCCGAAGGCCCGCTGCACCTGGACGAGAAGCTGACCCGCGCCCAGTTCCAGCAACTGACGGCCGACCTGCTGGAGCGGTGCAAGGCGCCCTTCCACAACGCGATCAAGGACGCCGGGATCAAGGTGTCCGACATCGACCACGTGGTCATGGTGGGTGGCTCCACCCGCATGCCGGCCGTGACCGAGCTGGTGAAGGAGCTGACCGGCAAGGACCCGCACAAGGGCGTCAACCCCGACGAGGTCGTCGCCGTCGGCGCGAGCCTCCAGGCCGGTGTCCTCAAGGGTGAGGTCAAGGACGTCCTGCTGCTCGACGTCACCCCGCTGTCCCTGGGCATCGAGACCAAGGGCGGCATCATGACCAAGCTCATCGAGCGCAACACCACCATCCCCACCCGCCGCTCCGAGATCTTCACCACCGCCGATGACAACCAGCCGTCGGTGACCGTGCAGGTCTACCAGGGCGAGCGCGAGATCGCCGCCTACAACAAGAAGCTCGGCATGTTCGAGCTGACCGGCCTGCCCCCGGCGCCGCGCGGGGTGCCGCAGATCGAGGTCACCTTCGACATCGACGCCAACGGCATCATGCACGTCTCCGCCAAGGACCTGGGCACCGGCAAGGAGCAGAGGATGACCGTCACCGGAGGCTCGGCGCTTCCCAAGGACGACATCGACCGCATGGTCCGCGAAGCGGAGCAGCACGCCGAGGAGGACCGCAGGCGCCGTGAGGCGGCCGAGACCCGCAATCAGGGAGAACAGCTCGTCTACTCCACCGAGAAGCTCCTGCAGGACAACACCGACAAGATCCCGGCTGATGCGAAGAGCGAGACCGAGTCGGCGCTGGCCGAGCTGAAGGAGAGGCTGAAGGGCGAGGACACCCCCGCGATCCGGCAGGCGATCGACCGCACCGCCCAGGCCGCGCAGAAGATCGGCACCGCCCTGTATCAGCAGTCCCAGGCCGAGCAGCCGGGCGGTGCCTCCGCGGGCGATGGTAGGAGTGGTGGTTCGGCCGAGGATGACGTGGTGGACGCCGAGATCGTTGATGACGACAAGCCGGAGGCTGGCTGACGATGAACAGGAGCGGTCCGCAGAGCACCGAACTTCAGCAGCTGCGGCGCCTGGTTCAGGAGCGGACCGCCGACCTGCAGCGGGTCAAGGCCGAGTACGACAACTACCGCAAGCGGGTGCGGCGGGACCGCATGGCCGTGCGCGAGATCGCCGCGGCCAACGTGCTCAAGGCGCTGCTGCCCGTGCTGGACGCCGTCGACCGGGCGTGCGCCAACGAGCCGCTCACGCCCGGTCTCAAAGACATCGCCGACAGCCTCGAGGGGCAGCTCGGCTCGCTGGGTGTCACGTCGTTCGGTGATGTGGGCGATCCGTTCGATCCCGCCTGCCACGAGGCCCTCGCCCACCACGTCAGCGCCGCCGCGGACGGCTTGGTGTGCTCGGCTGTCCTGCGTCCCGGCTACCGGCTGGGCGAGAACCTGCTGCGCCCAGCAACTGTCGAGGTCACCGGGCCGGCCCCGCCCGCGAGCAGCGCTGCACCGGAGAAGAGGGCATCGCCTGCGATGCCCTGAGAATCACTGGCAAGCGGAGGTGACAAACCGTGCAGCACCACGAGTTCCTCGCTCGCGTACGCGAGCTCGGCGATTACGCCAGCCAGGACGAAGCCGCGGAGGTCACCGACGCGGTGCTGAGCGTGCTCGCCCAGCGCATCAGCCCCGGCGAGGTCGACGACCTTGCCTCCCAGCTGCCCGCACCGCTGGGACAGGCACTGGCCCAGGCCAGACAGGCGCAGGCCGAAAGCTTCGGAATCGAGGAGTTCTACCGCCGGGTCGCCGAGCGCACCGGCGCCCGGCCGCGCACCGCACAGTGGGACGCCGGCGCGGTCCTGACCACCCTGGCCGACGCCGTCTCCGGCGGTGAGCTGAACCAGATCATCAGCCAACTCCCCTCCGGCTACGCCGTCCTGTTCGGCACAGCCGATCTGGCTAGCTGACACCACGACCCCGGGGCCCCGAGTACGGCCACGCCGCAGCAAAGAGCCGAAAGGGTGGTTGCCACGTGACCCTGCGACACGAAGCCTTCCTCGACCAGGTCAAAGAACGCGGCGAGTACGAAACGCCACACGAGGCAGAACGCGCGGCGCGCGTTGTCCTCGCCCTACTGGGTGCACACCTGGTCGGCGAGGTGCGCGCCCAACTGGCGGCACGCCTGCCAGACGAATTTGCCCTGATCCTCCTGAACCCCCTACAGAGCGCCGAGCCGCTGACACCGGAGCGGTTCGTGCGGGCGACGGCTGCCTGGATCGAGGGAGCCACCGAGCAGACCGCGGCCTGGGACGTCAGCGCCGTCCTCAGCACCGTCGCCGACGCAGCAGGCCACGACCTCCTGGAGCAGGTCCTGCTCCAGCTCCCGACAGGCTACGACCTGCTCTTCGGCCGCCCCCAGCCCACCTGACCGGCATCCGGTGCCGCACACCGGGTGCAAGCGACAGCAGGCAAGTGCGCGGGGGCGGACGTATCAGCTCTCCCTGTACTTGGTCCGGTCGGCGGGCCGACACGGGCGGCCCGCCGATCATGGCACCTACGGGGCGAGGCGGATGCGCAGCCCTGGCTGGAGGAGGTCGCCGTGGGCGGTGACCATGTCGTCGCACAGGCGCCAGATGTCCTCGACCGGCAGGGCCGCGGCCGTGGCGGGGTCGGTCATCGCGGCGTGCCTGATGTGCCGCGGTTCCTCCTCGATCGCCGCCCGCACCACGAGGTCGTTCGCGCTCAGGTAGGTGCGGTTGAGCGCCGCCAGCTGGGGCGGCAGGGAGCCTACCCGGGTCGGCTGGACGCCCAGCGAGTCCACCAGGCACGGCACCTCGACGACCCCGTGCGCGGGCAGATTGTCGATCAGAGCCTGGTTGGGGACGTTGCCGTAGACCGTGCGCGGGGTGCCGGTGACCATGCTGTGGATGATCTGGGGCGCGTACTCCATCGTCCCCTCGACGGCGAGCGGTGTTCCTGCGGCCAGCGCTTCGCGGGTCTTTTCGTAGGCGGCGACGTTCTCGTCGACGATCTTGAGGTACTCGCCGATCGGCAGCCGCAGCCGTTCGACCTCGCTTGCGTGGTGCAGGTACCAGGGAACGTACTCGGAGGAGTGCTCGCTGGTCTCCGTCGGGTAGTAGCCGAGCCGGCGGTACATGTCGACCCGGACCCTTCGGCGCAACTGGCCGTCGGAGGCGATCAGTTCGTCCAGCTTCGGGTAGAGGCTCTGGCCCTGGTGCTCGAAGCGCAGTACCCATGCCTGGTGGTTGACGCCCGCGGCGTGGTAACTGATCTCCTCGTAGGGGACCTTGACCAGATCGGCGAGGTCGCGCATCGTCCAGTACACCGAGTGGCACAGTCCCACCACCCGGGTCAGGCCGGTGGCCTGCGTCAGGTACTGGACGTTCATGGCCATGGGGTTGGTGTAGTTCAGCAGCCAGGCGTGCGGGCAGACCTCGGCGATGTCCTGTCCCAGTTCCCTCAGGAACGGGAAGGTGCGCAGGGCGCGGAAGATGCCTCCGACGCCGAGGGTGTCGCCGATGGTCTGGCGTACGCCGTAGCGGGCCGGTACCTCGAAGTCGGTGCGGGTGGCCTCGCCCATGCCGATCTGCACGATGTTGATGACGAAGTCGGCGTTCGCCAGGGCCTTGCGGCGGTCGGTGTCCGTGGTGACGGTGGGGTCGGCGCCGAGGGCGTGTGCGATCCGGGCGGCGGCGGCGTGTGCGGTGGCCAGGCGCTCGGTGTCGATGTCGTGCAACGCGATGTGCGCCGACTTCAGTTCGGGGAACGCGAGGAGGTCGGCGAGCAGTCCCTGGGTGAAGACGACGCTGCCCGCGCCGATGAACGCGATCTTGGGGGTGGTCATACCGGCGATTCCTCGGTCTCGGAGAGGCGGGCGAGGACTTCGTCCCGCGTGGGCTGTGCGGTGGTGCCGCCGTGAGCACGGGTGGACAGGGCTCCGCAGACCGCGGCGAAGCGGAGGGCATCCGGCAGGGGTGTCTCGTCGAGCAGGGCGGCGATGAATCCGGCGTCGAAGCTGTCGCCGGCGCCGACCGCGTCGACGGGCTGGACCTGGATGCCCCGGGTGGTGAAGAGCCGTACGCCGTCGTGGCACAGTGCGCCGTCTGCGCCGTTCTTGACCGCGGTGACCGGGCCCCGGCGGGCGAGCCGTGCGGCGGCCGCGGCGGGGTCGTCGGTGTCCAGGCGGGCCAGGTGCCGGGCTTCGGCGGCGTTGGGCAGCAGGAAGTCGGTGTGGGCCAGGGCCGCGTCCAGGCCCGAGGCCTCCCACTGGCCTGACGGGTCGTCGTTGGTGTCCAGGGAGGTGCTGGCGCCGTGCCGGCGTGCGGTGCGCAGGAGTTCGGGGAGCGCGACGGCGAGCTGTGGCATCAGGAAGTAGGAAGCCGCGTGCACGTGCCGCGCGGCCCCCAGCAGCGTCGCGGGTACGTCGTCGGCCGTGGTCGCGGCCAGGGTGCCGGGGGCGGTGATGATGGCCCGGTCGTCTGCGCGGGTGAGCACGACCGTCATGGGGGTGGGCCGGCCAGGGTCGAGCCGCAGCGCCTCGGTGTCGACGCCGTGGGCGAGGAGCCGGTCGCGCATGTAGCGGCCTGCGTCGTCGTCGCCCACCCGGCCGGCGAAGGCGACCCTCAGGCCGAGGCGCGCGGCCCCGCAGGCGACGATCGCGCCGGATCCCCCGACGGTGAGGGTGCCGGTGGGCACCAACTGTTCACGCTGGCCGAAGGCGAGCGGGCCGTCGAGCGGGCCGACGACGACGTCGGGATTGGCGTCACCGATGACCAGCAGGTCGAACGAGTGCGGCATTGAGGTCTTCCTGCCTGAGGGGTGTGTCGGGGGCGAGCGGGGTCAGCCCTTGAGACCGGTGGAGGTGATGGACTGGATGAACGCCTTCTGCGCGCCGAGGAAAGCGAGCAGGACCGGCACCACGGTGATGACGTTGCCGGCCATCACGGCGGCCCACTGGGTGTGGTGCTGTCCCTGGAAGGTGGTGAGGCCGAGCTGGAGCGTGTACTGGGTGTCGTGGTTGATGGCGATCAGGGGCCAGGTCAGGTCGTTCCAGGTGCTGAGAAACGTAAGGACGGCCACCGTGCTCAGGGCCGGCCGGGACAGCGGCAGCACGATCCGCCACAGCACGTGCAGCCGTGAGCAGCCGTCGATCCAGGCGGCCTCCTCCAGCTCGCGGGGCAGCGAGAGGAAGAACTGGCGCAGGAGGAACACCGAGAAGGGCGTGACCAGGGACGGCACGATCAGCGCGCCGAGGGTGTCGATGAGGCCGAGCTGCCTCATCACCAGGAACGTGGGGATCATCGTCAGCTGGAACGGGATCGCCATCGTGGCCAGCATCAGGCCCAGCAGCAGCCGGGAGCCGGCGAACCGCATCCGGGCGAACGCGTAGCCGCCGAGCGTGCCGAGCACGAGGTTGGCGGTGACCGTGACGAGGCTGACGAGGAACGAGTTGGCGAACCAGCGGGGGAACATCGCGTTGCCCAGCACATAGCGGTAGCCGCCCAGGTCCAGATGCGAGGGCCACAGCGCCGGCGGGAAACGGTTGATCTCGGCGTTGCTCATCACCGAGCTGAGCGCCAGCCAGATCAGGGGCACGGCGAACAGCAGGGCCATCGGCGCGAGGAGCAAGTGCCAGGGGCTGAACGGCAGTCGCGGGTGGCGCAGTCGTACGGCGCGGCGGGGGGCGGGGGAAGCCGCCTGCGCGGCGTCGGGCGGGGCGGAGAGGGTGGTCATGCGGAGGCCCCCTGGGCGCGGCGGCGGAGGAGTTGGAGGATCAGGCCGATCAGGCCCAGGGAGGCGGCCAGGACGTAGGCCGAGGCGGCCCCGTATCCGGCGGTGGCGTTCTGGAAGGCCTGCTGCCAGATGAAGTAGACGATCACCGTGGTGGAGCCGAGAGGGCCGCCCTTGGTCGTGACGTACACGAGGTCGAACGCCTGGAGGGATTCGATGGTCTGCCACAGCAGCAGGAACACCGTGACGGGCCTGAGAGCGGGGAGCGTGACGTGGCGCAGGAGTTGGAGGCGGTCGGCACCGTCCAGCCGTGCCGCCTCGATCAGCGAGGCCGGCACGTCCTGGAGCGCCGCGAGGTAGATCACCAGGCAGAAGCCGGTCCCGCTCCACAGGCTGATCGCGACGAGTACCGGAAGTGCCTGGGAGGGGTCGGTGAGGAAGCCCTGGGACGGGATGCCCAGGTGGTGCAGGACGGCGTTGGCGGCGCCGAACTCGGGGTCCAGGATGAACGAGAACAGCACGCCCTGGGCGGTCGCTGAGACGACGAACGGGACGAAGAACAGGGTGCGGTAGAGCCCGACGAAGCGGATGCGCCGGTTGAGGGCGAGGGCGAGGAGCAGGCCGAGCACCATGCTGGCCGGCACGTACAGCGCGGTGTACAGCAGGGTGTTGCGCAGCGCCTGGCTGAAGTGCGGGTCCTGGGCGAGGGCGCGGTAGTTGTCCAGGCCCACCCAACGGCTGGGGGTGACGAGGTCGTCGGCCTGGAAGGACAGCAGCAGCGACCAGATGATGGGTACCACGCTCAGGCCGATGATGATCAGGACGGCGGGGGAGACGAACGTCCAGGCCATGGCGGCTTCACCGGCTCGTCTGCGGCGCAGGGCTCGCCGGTTGTCCGGGGGCCCGGACACGGTGATGGGGGTGGGCAGTCGCGACATGACGGGGGCTCCTCAGCGCGGGATGAGCAGTGCGGCGTTGGCGTCGGCGGCGCAATCGCGCAGTGCCTTGGTGGGGCTGCTCTGTCCCAGCAGCACGGCGACGATGGCCTGTCCGAGAGCCTGGGAGATCTGCGGATAGGCGGCGTGGACGGGGCGTGCCCGGGCCGTGTCGAGGGCCTTGGTGAACACCCCCAGTCCCTCGGTGCCGCTTTCCTTGTGCTGCCAGGCGGGCAGGTCGCGGGTGCGGCGGCTGAGTGGCAGGCTGCCTGCGTCGATGTCCCAACGCACATCCTGCGTGGGCTGCATGAGCCAGGTCACGAAGGTTTTGGCGGCCCGTTTGCGGGCGCCGCCGTTGTCGAACACGGTCCAGGTGTCGGGTCCGCTGATGGTCACCGGTCGGCCGGAGAAGCTGGGCAGCGGCACGACGTGGTAGTCGATCTTCGCCTGGCGGATGTCGGGCAGCTGCCAGGGACCGGTGACGACCATGCCCATACGGCCGGACTCGAAGACCTGGTACATCTGCTCACTGCCCGGCTTCGGGTCGACGTAGACGCTCTTGTCGCGGACGAGGGCGGCCACCACCTCCAGGGCGCGGGTTCCGGCGTCGGCGAAGCCGATGTGCCTGCCGTCGTCGGCGACGACATCCCCGCCGAGATCCCAGATCATGGGCCACAGGCGCCAAACGGTGTCCTCGTCGCCGACGCCGGGCCAGCCGGTGCCGAAGCGGCCGCCGCCGGTGTCGGTGAGCGCCTTGGCCGTGGCGACGAAGTCGTCCCACCGCCAGCCGGCTTCAGGCAGCGGCAGGCCGGCCTGGCGGAAGAGCTTCTTGTTGCAGACCACGGCGAGCGAGTCCAGCAGCGCGGGCGCGGCGCGCACCTGGCCGTTGACGGTCACGGCCGCGCGTGCCGGTTCCCAGTAGGTCCCCCAGGGAGTGGGGGCGTGTCCGACCATGTCGGTGAGGTCGACGACCTGTGGGCTGCGGGCGACGCTGGCGAGGTCGGAACCGAAGATGTAGGCGATGTCCGGGTAGGAGCCGGCAGCGAGAGCGGCCGTCACCTTCTGGAGCATCGAGTCGGCGAGCACTCCGCCGCCCAGCTCGACCCGGATGCGGGGGTGGCTGCGCATGAAGGCGGCGACCAGGGATTCCAGGGCCTTCTTGCCGGTGTCGGTCTGACCGTGCCACATCTCGATGGTCACGGTGCCGTCGGCGCTGACGCCGTTGTCGCCGCCCGCCGCGCAGCCGGAGGCCGACAGGCCCGCGGCCGCCGCGGTGGCCCAAGCCGCGCCGGCGCGCAGCACGTCGCGGCGTGCGGGCGGCGCGCTGCGGGTGACCGCATGCATAGGTACCTCCGGTGTGGAGCTGGGGGACAGGTGTTTCCGCGCAAGGTGTGGTGTCGGTGTACGGCGTTTCGGCCGCGGCAACGGCTGGTGGGCCCGGCGGGGCTGAACGTGCGGCCGGTCGGCGGGCGGTGCTCAGCGCCGCGGGCGTTGCGCGTCGGACGGTGGACGTTGCGCTGTCGCCGGCACCGCGCGATACGGGTGGAGCGAGGCCGGCCGGGTGGGGGCCAGGCGGGACCGGGTGGGTCGACGGGCACGAACACGGCGTCCAGGCGCGGTCGTCGCGTCATGGCGGCCGGAGGGAGTCCTGCGAAGGAGGATCATGTCTGGGCCCCAGATCCTGGTGGGCACGACCCCGCCTCGGACTCCCATGGGGTCCTGGCGACTCAGTCCGGGCTTCTGACGCGTGGCCAGCTACCGGCTGGGCGTACCTCTGCCGCCGAGTGCTTCGACTGTGGCGTTGGCCAGGAGTTAAACGACGGTGCCGGGCGGCTGTCAAGAGGTAGCCTGATCGGATTTGCGTGAAACGCCGATGAAATACGCATGATTGCGCATTGCTTGCGGACATGTGCGACGTCGGCTTGTGACGGCTCACCGAGCCGTCACAAGCCGACGCGCGCTCGAGAAGCTCGACAAGGTCGGACGACGTCAACTGCGGCTCGACAGCGTCCTGAAGGGGCGTGGGGAACCACGCGACCAGCCAACACCGTGCCGCAGATGATCGACGACGTGACGCGGCGCTTCCAGCGGAGCGATCAGCAGGTCTTGCGGACGTACCCGCTGGTGCCGACGGGCGAGACGTCCACGTCGCGCTGGACGATGCTCAGCGTGCCGCCCCACCCCCGGCACGCCTTCGACCGGCCGGCGTCGGTGTACTCGATCACGATCACGTTGTTCCCGAAGGCACTGGTGTAGCTGTCGCACTCGTTGTACTGGCCGCACTCCTCGGCCACGGCGAAGTCGAGACCGTTGGCCTTGCGATTGCCGGCCAGCTCGGAGGTGTTCTTCTGGGCGATGGCCAGGCCGTCCGCGTGGGCGCGGGCGGAAAGCAGCTTGATGAACGCCTGTGCGTTGTTCGCCGTCAGGCGGTTTTTCGAGCGGGTGTAGCTGTCGTAGTTGTCGGGCTCGACAGCCTGGAAGCCCTTGCTCCGGCACCCGTCGATCTGGGCTCCGATCGTGCCGGCGATCCGCTGCCGCTTGGCGTCCGTGCTGACGTCGAGGAGGGCCTCGCCCCAGTCCTCGTCGTAGACGACCTTGCCCGCGGAGTCGCGCAGCAACAGGTCCGGGTCCCAGTCGCTCTCGGCGCCCGGCTGCGCCTGGAAGGCGTTGACGTAGCAGATGTTGTACAGGCCCGCCGCCGGAGAGGCGGTGTGGTCACGAGTGACGACCTTGACACCACTCGGCGGCGTGTAGGCGCCTCCGATCTGGTAGTCGAAGGCGGCATGTGTGGGCGGCAGGGTCACGGTCACGGCATGCGTCGAGGGCGCCTGGGCGAGCAGAGCGCCCGTCAGGGCCACAGCGCCCATGGCCGCGCCGGTGAGTTTGCGGGAGGCGGTGTTGAGGTTGCTCATGCGGTGAGCTCCAGAAGAAGCGGGCACGTCCCCGCCTCGGACACGTGGGGCGTCCTGGCGACTCGGGCCGGGCTCGCGGCGCGGGGGCCTGCATACCGGCTGGGCGTGCCTCTGCACGCGGAGCGTGGCTCCAGCGTTGCCCAGGAGTAAAGCGACCACCCGTGAGGATGTCAACGCACTGCCCAAGTCCCCTTGCCACGGGGCCAGTCGGGGGCCCACGGGGAGGATGCGACACGCGGCGCACCGTACCCGTGTCGAGCAGATCGCGGTACGCCCCGGGGCCGAAGTCCCCGGCGAGCGGCACGACCAGGGTTGCGGCCGACGGGCCACGGCCTCGACGAGCCGCTCCGGTCAGGGCCGACCGCGCCACTCCCTGCCGGCCTATGGGCGAGGACCTGGGGACCGGGGAGGCGACCACCGCCCGGGCACCCACGACTCTCACCGCGGCCGCACGGCGTCGGATTCGCCGCCGGTGAGCGCACCGAACCGTCAATGTTCGGCTTGACGACGTCCGAGGCCGCGGGTCCTGGGCCCGGCTGTGTGCCCGAACCCAGTCGGCGCATCATGGGCGATGTCCGAGTAGGGAAAAGATGCTTGAAGATGCTTGATTGAGGCATTGATAGAGCATGTTCAAGCATCTATGGTCATGGGTGTCACCGTGGAGCACAGGCTGCCATGTCGGCCCGGAGCGCGTCGTGGTTCATGTCTGCCGTGCCCTCGCGCGGGCTCCGACGCCACAGCGCTCTCGCTCCGCGGCGAGTCCGTCGACCGCCGCCGTACGGTGGCCACCGACCGGCCTCCGACGCCCAGGCGTCAGCCGCGTCTCCCCGTCTCCGACGAAGGGGTGTTCCGTGACCAGTGGTCCTCCGAACGCGCCGGAACTGCGCGTCGGTGTCGTCGGCACAGGCCAGCGAGCCGGGCTGGCCGCCCTGGCCGAGCAGCCCGGCTCGGCCAGCGTTGTCTCCTGCGCCGATACGTCCGAGCGTGGCCGCGCCGACGCCCGGAGGATCTTTGGGGCCGATGTCCAGGTCCACGAGCACTACGAGGACATGCTCGGTGACGGTCTGGACGCCGTGTTCGTCCTCACCCCGGACGACATCCACACCGCTCCCACCCTGTACTTCCTCGAAGCGGGTGTCGCTGTGTTTGTCGAGAAGCCTCTCGCCGTCGACCTCGACGACTGCGACCGGGTCCTGGCCACCGCCGCCCGCACCGGCACGCGGCTGTACGTCGGACACAACCTCCGCCATCTGCCGGTCCTGCGCACCATGCGCAGACTCGTCGACGAGGGGACGATCGGAACCGTGCGGGCCGTGTGGTGCCGACATTTCGTCGGCCACGGCGGCGACTACTACTTCAAGGACTGGCACGCCGAACGAGCCCGGACCACCGGCCTGTTGCTCCAGAAAGGCGCGCACGACCTGGACGCGATCCACTGGCTGGCGGGGGGCTGGTCCCGCACGGTGACCGCACTGGGCGGCCTGTCCGTCTACGGCGCCAGTCCGCACCGCCGTACCGGGCCCCAGGGGTCGGCGCGGGTGCAGGACTGGTTCGACGAGGGCGTGTGGCCGCCGTCGGCGCTGCGCGATCTCAACCCCGTCATCGACGTGGAGGACATCAGCATGGTGCTGACTCGCCTCGACAACGGGGTGCTCACGAGCTACCAGCAATGTCACTTCACCCCCGACTACTGGCGCAACTACACCGTCATCGGTGACGAGGGCCGGATCGAGAACCTCGGGGACGGTGTCGAGGGCGACGCCCCGGTGATCAAGGTGTGGAACCGGCGGCGCTCAGGCTACCGCCCCGAGGCAGATCTGACCCTGCTCCCCGCCGAAGCGGCCGGTGGCCCGCACGGAGGCGCGGATCAGTCCCTCGTCGACGAGTTCCTGCGTTTCGTCGCGTACGGCGGCGCGACCGAGACGTCGCCCGTAGCCGCCCGCGAAGCCGTCGCGACCGGCATCGCGGCCACCACATCTCTGCGTTCGGGCGGCACTCCGGTGGAGATCCCGGCCCTCGCCCCGCACCTCGCCGACTACTTCGTGCGCCACCAACCTGGCTCCCACGCCCCGGCTTTGCGGAGAGACTGAGCCCCGGCCGCACTCCATCCGAGGCGGCATCTCGTGGTCGACACCCGCATGCCTGCTTCTGATGATCGTGGTCAGGCCAGGCTGACCTGCAGGCCTCCCGGGCGGAAGAGCGCTCGAAGGAAGTCCTCTTCCGCCCGCGGCTGATGCATCCGGAGATCACCATCGTCCGGGCCCGACAGCCGGGTTGCTCAGGGGAGTCTGATTGTCGGGCCGGTCTCGGCGAGGCAGCCGTCCATGACCAGTCCGTCGGCCGCCGCCGATTACCGGGTGCGCGCAGTGCGGTCGTCGTACTCTTCGCGGGCGGTGATGACTTCTTCGATGTGCAGCACGGACCACTCCGTGAGCGCCTTCAGCGGTTCCCGCAGCGTCTGGCCGAGCGCGGTCAGCTCATACTCCACGTGCGGCGGCACCTCCGGGTAGACGGTACGACTGATCAGCCCGTCGCGTTCGAGGGTGCGCAGCGTCTGGGTGAGCATCTTCTCGCTCACGCCCGCCAGCGCCTGCCGGAGCCGGCCGAACCGGGACGTCCCGTTCCGGCCGAGTTCGCCCAGCACGAGGACTGCCCACTTGCTGCCGATCTGGTCGAGCAGGTCCCGCGACGGGCAGCCGCGCTCGTACGGATCGAATGACGGTATGGGCCCGCTCACGTTCTCGACAGCAGCCATACGGCTCACCTCAATGCTTTCGCTCCCGTAAGTACCCTACCAATAAGTGGCTACTCCCCAGCAGAGAGTGTCCAGGTCATTCTGGGTTCCATCCCGCCGCGGACGGACTGCGGCAGGCGTGCGAGGCACGCGCGGGAAGGAAGGAATGACCATCATGCCGATCGTCGTCACCGGAGCCACCGGCCAGCTGGGCAGGCTCACTGTCGAGGCACTGCTGCGGCGCGGGATCCCGGCCGCGGACATCATCGCGACCGGCCGGGACATCGCCAGGATCAAGGACCTGGCCGACCGAGGCATCACGGTACGCCGCGCCGACTTCGCGGACACCGACAGCCTGGCCGAGGCATTCGCGGGGGCAGACAGGCTGCTGTTGATCTCGGCCTCGGCCCCTGTGGGCGAGCGGGTCGCCAACCACCGCCGCGTGATCGACGCCGCGGTGTCCGCAGGCGTGTCGCGGGTGGCGTACACGAGCACGACGCACGCGGACACGGCCACCACCGTCATTGGCGCCACGCACCGCGAGACCGAGGAGTATCTGCGGGACCGCGGAATCCCCAGCGTGCTGCTGCGCAACGGCTGGTACCTGGAGAACTACACCAGCCAACTGCCGCAGATCCTGCAGAACTGCGCCGTCGTCGGCGCCGCAGGCGAGGGGCGGATCAGCGCCGCGTCCCGCGCCGACTACGCCGAGGCCGCAGCCGTCGTCCTCACCGCGGAAGGCCACACTGGCGCCGTGTACGAGCTCGGCGGCGACGAGTCCTTCACCCTGACCGAGCTCGCCGCCGCGATCTCCGCTGCGGCCGACAAGCAGGTTACCTACACTGACCTCCCGGTGACCGACCTCACCCGGGTACTGGCCGCCGCGGGCCTGCCCGCCGAGCTGGCGGAGGTCCTCGCTGACGCTGACCGCGGCATGAACCGCGGCGAGATGTACACCGACTCTGGCGACCTGCACCGCCTGATCGGCCGCCCGCCCATGACCCTGGCCGAGGCACTCACGGTCGCCCTATGACTGCCGCCAACCGGAAGAAGGGCTCCGGGGGCGGTCGGCCGTCAGCCACGACGCCGCTCTCTACCAGGAGAGGAACACCGTCGAGCGCCTGATCAACAAGCTCAAGGTCTGGCGGGGAATCGCCACTCGATACGACAAGACCCCGGACAGCTACCTCGCCGGCCTCCACCTACGAGCCTCGATGATCTGGATCAAAGACCTCACCCGGACCACTGATTGATCACAACTCGATACAGGCCCTAGTCGTGGCCGACCAGAGCGGTGATGAGCTTGCGGGCCCTGGCTTTGGAGCCGCTTCGCGACCGTCGCGCAGCGCTGCCGGCGAGCGCGCGGGGCGATGTCGCGCCCTTGATCACCTTGGCGAACTCGGCGTCGAACCGCTCCTTGCCGACCTTCTCCGCGAGCGTGGTCAGGTACTGCACCTGCGCCTCGGTGGCCGGCTCCGTCTTCGCCTTCTCGGCGCGCCTGCGCCGAGGGGCGTAGATCCGCTCGTCCTCGGCCTTGTGGGCCGCCTCAGTCTCCGAGCTGGCGCAGGTGCTGTGCACAGACTCGTACCACGTCTGAGCGCTCGGCTTGCCGGTCACCGCCTCCCACAGTGCGTCCGCCGTCAGCTTCTCTTCATCCAGCACTTCGGTCAGGCCGGGGCCCACGAGCCCGTCGTAGCCAGTCCCGCCCAACGGCGAGCCAGGGCTCGGTCCGCATGAGACTGTCTGCGGGCCTCAGCCTGCCGACGTGCGTGTCGCGTCCTTGGTGCGGATGTGCTGGCTGAGAAAGAGAGCGGCGCGGTCCAGTGCTTCGTCGGCTTCGTCCAGGACGCCGGTGAACGCCTGGAAGACATGCGGAACGTCAGCGGTGATGTCCAGGATGACGTCCACTCCGGCGTCCCTCGCGCGCGTGGCCATGCGTGTGGAGTCGTCCAGGAGCAGTTCGTTGGTGCCCGCCTGCAGAAGCATTGGGGGGAAGCCGGTCAGGTCGGCGTGGGTGGCGGGGCTGAGCATGGGCTGGTGGGGGTCCTGCCCCGCGCGATACATGGCCCCGGTGTGTTCCAGGCCCTCACGCGTGAAGAACGGATCGATGCTCGCCTTGGTGTCCATGCTCTCGCCTGTCCGGGTCGCGTCGAGTCCGGGCGAGAACGCCACGATCGCGGCGGGCATGGGCAGGCCCGCGTCGCGAGCGGCGAGGCAGGTGGTGACCGTGAGGCCACCACCGGCGGAGTCGCCGGCGAACACGGTTGCCGAAGGGTCCTCGCCGCTGTCGAGAAGTGCGCGGTAGGCGCTCAGCCCGTCCTCGATGGCGGCGGGGAACGGGTGCTCAGGGGCAAGCCGGTAATCCAGCGAGAACGCCCTGAACCCGGTCCTGGCCACCAGATTCCCCGTCAGCGACATCGCCGTCGCCGGTGAACCGACCACGTAAGAGCCGCCGTGAAAGTAGAGGATCGTCCCCGCCTTCGGAGTGCCGGCTGGCTCGACCAGCACAGCGGGCCGATCGCCGAGTGTCGCAGTCCGGGTGCGGATCCCGGCCGGGACGATCATTTCTCCCATCATCGCCCTGAACCCGGCGCGGAGCTCCTCCACCGACCGAGGGCTCTCCGACTGAGGCCGTCGGACCATCGCGTCGATCTCCGCCCGCTGTTGCCTGCTCATTGCCGCCTCCATCGTAAGCGCATGCCAAAGAACTATATGCCGTGGAATATAGATTAGAATATATGCCATGGCATCTAAGTCAAGCCGTGGCCCGATCGACCTCCCGGGCTTCTTCGCCGATCTCGTCCGCTGCGAGACACGCCTCTACAACGCGCTGAACGATCGACTTCGCGAGCGGCACGGGATCGTCACCTCGCAGTTCGAGTTCCTGCGCTACCTGCGCGACCACCCCGGGTCCCGGGTGGCGGACCTCGCCACCGAATTCGCCATCGGGATCGGCGCGACCAGCAAGGGCATCGACCGCCTGGAGAAGCAGGCATGGGTCATACGGCGAACCAATCCATCGGATCGCCGCTCATCACTGCTGGACCTGACCGCTGGAGGCCTGCAACTCGTCGAGGCGGCGGAGGCGACCTTCACCAACACACTGACCGAGCTGACCGCAGACGTTCTCGGCGGTCCCTCAGGACTGGCCGCCGTACAGATCCTCGCGGAGCTGCGCTCCGGGCTCGAACGCGACCAGATCGGCCTGCCCACAGGCTGACCGGCAAGCGCATCCAGTGCGACAGCCCATGCCAGTTCGCTGCGTGATCAGCGTTTGTTACGAGGGTGAATCCCGCGGATTGATCACGACTCGATGCGCGCCCTAGGGAAAGCCCTAGGGACGCCCTAGGGACGTTCAGGACTTCCTGGTAGTGGCCCTCGGCCTCGCCATGGCGCTGCCACTTCACCCGCTGGACGAGGATCTGCTCAGGGCCTGGCGACTTCAGTGATCTGCTGGCCCGTCAGCGAGGTTCGGGTGGCTGACGGGACCAGTTCGATCACCTGCAGATTGCTCATGGTCAGCTGCACTCGCAGTGACTCGGTGAAGGAGCGGATGGCGGCCTTGGTCGCGTTGTAGGTGGGGGTGGCGGGCGGCGGCACGTAGCCCAGCCCGTAACCCACCGTCATGAGCGTCGCCGTGGGCTGGGCGAACAGACCGGGCAGGAACGCGTTGATCAAGCGGATCGGCCCGAGCAGGTTGACCGCGATGGTGCGCTCGGCCACGGCCCGCGGCGGCCGCGCTCGTCGGCCTGCCGCGTCAGGAGTGCCTGCCGCCCGTGAGGCGATTTCTGGACGCCCGCCCTCCGTGAAAACGGATGGGGATTCCCGTTGCGCTACCTCTGCTCGGCTGCCCGCAACAGCGCGTGGTGTGTTAGGTTATAGGTCGACCACTAACGTAGGAGTGAAGATGACAGTCAAGGAAGACGACGCCGCCCGCCGGGCCGCTGCCCAGCACGCTCTGACCGAGCACCTGCGCCTCACCGCCGCGGGACGCGTCGAGGAATGGGTGGAGCTGTTCGCCCCGGACGCGGTGCTGGAATTCCCGTACGCGCCGGCCGGTGTGCCCCAGCGGGTGACGGGGCGCGACGCACTGGTCGCGCACATGAGCAACTTTCCCGAGACCTTCGACGTGGAGTTCGTCGGCCTGGTCTTCCACGACACGGTCGATCCGAGTCTGGTGATCGCCGAGTTCCGCTCGAAGGGCAAGGCGCTGCCGACCGGCAAGCCGTACGAGCAGACCTGCATCTCCGTCGTCCGCACCGATGACGACGGGCGCATCACTCACTACCTGGACTACTGGAACCCGCTGGTGGCGATCGAGGCGCTCACGCCCGACGACGTCCCGTCCGACTCCGACCTCAGCGTGACGTTTGGGCGCTGAGGGGAGTCATGTTTGACTGACACCCATGCCTGCCGCCGGTACCAGTACGAAGAGCGACGAACGACGTCGGGCCATCATGGCCGCCGCGGTCGACTGCTTCGCGCAAAAGGGTTTCTACGGTACGACGACGCACGAGATCGCAGCATGGGTCGGCGTCTCCCAGCCGTATCTCTACCGCTTGTACCCGAACAAGGAAGCGCTGTTTGCGGCGGCGGTCGACCACGTGTCGGTCGTCATGACCGACACGCTGGTCGCGCACTCGCCGGCGTCGGGCGGGGTCGGGCTGTCGCCCGAGGCGAGGTTGGATGCCGCACGCGACGCCTACGCCGCGCTCGTCGCGGACCGGAACATCCTGCGTTTCCTCATGCACGCGAACTGTGCCGTCGGCGAGCCGCTGGTGGCACAGGCCGTGCGCCGGTGCTACGCCAAACAGGTCGACACCGTCCGGCAGCTGCTGGGCGACGACGACGCCGTGCGGCGCTGGTTCGGCGCCGGAATGCTCGACAACGTGGTCGCCGTGCTGGGGCTGGCCGACATCGATGAGCCATGGGCCCACGTCCTCACCGCTCGATGACCCGTCAGGGGACACCCCCGCCTCGCCATGCTCGCTGGCAGGCGCACGAGACGGTCGGCGAGCTGCTTGACGGCCGTTTGACGCCGGCTGTGCCACCACCAGGGTCCCTCGGCCCGACGCGAGCGGCTCGACCTGGACACCGGAACCACCCCGAGGGGGACGTGCTGAACGCCAGAATGCGGTGATGCTTGCCGTTTCGGCGGGAAGAAGGGGCGTAACCAGGGAGGCGGATGTGCTGCGTGATCGGTTCCGGCTGTCGGATGTGCTGGCGGCGGCGGAGAACGCCGCGCCGGGGAGTCGCTGGATGTGGTGGCGCGCAACCTTCGTGAGCGTTTCGGCGCGCTGTACGTGTCGTTTCGGTTCGTCGACGTCGTCGGCCGGCGCCTGCTGCGGGTCAGTGACAACGCCGCTTCACCACGGCATCGTCAGGCCGAACACGTCTCGCTGGCCGGCAGCGGCGTCTACGACCAGGTTCTGCGCACCCAGAAGCTGGTCCAGGCATCGCACGACGGGCCGGAGCACGGGCAGCGGGTGCTAGCTCCCGTCAGTAGGCCAGCGCGTGCGCGGCTTCCTCGACCTGCTCAAGGACCACGCGATGGCCGACCGGGGGCACCAGCGTGCTCATCACGGTCCACGGTATTGCGCTCACCGCGGACTTCAGGTGTTGTGCGAAGTCGCCCAGCACCCGGCACCACGCTGCAATCCGGGGCGGAAGCCGTGACGGGCCGTCAGCGACGTCGGCTGTGCCGTCGGGCGTGTCATCTGTCAGGCTGAGGTTTTTGACTGCGGCTCGCGGCCTTGGGTACGCAGTTCCTCGTTGATGCGCCGGGCTTCTTCGAGTTGGTCTTCGAGGATGACGATGCGGCAGGCGGCCTCGATCGGGGTGCCCTGGTCGACGAGTTCACGGGCCCGGGCGGCGATGCGTAGCTGGTAGCGGGAGTAGCGGCGGTGTCCGCCCTCGGAGCGCAGCGGGGTGATCAGGCGGTGTTCGCCGAGGGCGCGCAGGAAGGCGGGGGTGGTGCCGAGCATCTCGGCGGCCCGGCCCATGGTGTAGGCGGGGTAGTCGTCGTCGTCGAGATTGTCGACGGGACGGGAATCGCCAGGGGGCATATACCTCTTCTTTCAGCGGACGCGTCGGGGGGCCTGGGTGCCGTTCGGCACCCAGGCCCCGAGCTTTCAACACCATCTGCCGGCGAACTGCGCCGGCCTTCTATGTCCGCAGCTTTCGCCTGGGAGGGCGGGGCTGCGGGGATCGCGGATGCGTGACCGGGGACCACCTTCCAATCCGGGGCCTGCGGTACCCGGGCGGACTCTTCCTCGCCCGGGCGATCCTGATGGCGTCTGCTCCTTACTTTCGGCTAATCGTTGTACTGCTGGATCCTGCGGTACTGCTCGCGGCCTCTGCGAGGCCGCGTCCTGCTGGACGTGCATGCACGGCAGTTCGTGTCTGCCGTGCCCTCGTCGACTTCCTGGGTACATGGAAACTGTAACCCTGGGATGAGTCCATGTCTACTGCGGCCAGTACAGTTTTTCTTCAGATTCGATACGTGTTCTTCTGCCGCGCATGCACCTGAAAGAGTGACGTCTCGGGGTTGGTGCCTGTCTGTCCAATCATGGCGGCGCAGTAACTGGCTGACGGCACGGCTCTTGTGGGAGGGGGGATGGGGCCGCGGCGGGAGGGAGGCGGCCCTGCCCGGCGACAGGGCCGAAATGATCAGTCAAGAATCCCGACATGGATCAGGTCACGAGCGGAGCAGCTGTGCCTGATGTCCACCGGGTTGCCCTCGGGCGCGGCCGTTGGCTGGCTGCGCCTGGTCGACACGGCTTCTACGTTCCTGGGCGGCGGGCCACCGCCGCGTGGTGAGGTGCGTCCGGGGGGTGTGCGGCTGTGATGGCGCGAACGTCAGTTCTCGCGGGCCGAACGGCGCGCGGTTGCGGGGTTCTTCTGTGCTGCGGGTTTGGGCAGGACCGCCAGTGCGGTGTCTGCGATGTTGCGCAGCGTCTGCGGGTCCAGGCCGGCTTTGCCCACCGCTTCCATGCCGCGGACCAGCGTCAGCAGCAGTGCCGCCAGCCGCTCGGGATCCGCGGCGCTGTCGATGTCGCCGTGGCGCTGGGCGGCGCTGATCTCCGTGCGCAGCAGGCTCAGCAGTGCCGTCATGGCCTCGGCCGAGCGTCCGGCGACCGTGGGATCGTGCTGGGCCAGTTCCGCAGCGCCTTTGGCCAGCAGGCAGCCGCGGCGCTCGGTGTCGGAGGCGGTGTTCTCTGCCATGAGGTGCACATACTCCGACAGTCGGTCCATGGCCTCAGCGTCCGGGCCGCCTGCAAGCCGGCCTTCGGCCACCTCGACGACTGCGGTGCACCAGTCGCCGAACACGCGGTGGAACAGCTTGGCCTTGTCGCCGAATGCGCCGTACAGGCTGCCCTTGCCCAGGCCGGTCGCCTGGGCGATGTCGTCCATCCGGGTTCCCGCGTAGCCGGTCGTCCAGAACTGTTCCCGGGCACGCTCGAGGACGTGGCGTTCGTCGAATGCGCGTGGTCTCGGCATGGTTTCAGACTATCCATTCTTGACTGGGTCGTCCATTACGGCCTAGGTTATGGACGATCCATTCCATAACTGAGGGGTTCGACATGCCAGGGGTGCTGCAGGAGAAGGTGGCTGTGATCACGGGGGGCACCAGCGGGATCGGGCTGGCCATTGCCCACCGCTTCGTCCGGGAGGGCGCACGGGTCTTCGTGACCGGCCGCGACATCGACCGCCTCGAAGCGGCGGTCAAGGCGCTGGGCCCCGCGGCCACCGGCGTACGATCCGACGTCTCGGTCCTGGCCGACCTGGACGCGCTCTACACCCGAGTCCGCGAGGAGGCCGGACGCATCGACGTGCTGGTGGCCAACGCGGGAGTCGTCGCGGACGCCGCGCTTGGCGCCCACACCGAGGCGAACGTCGACCTGACGCTCGCCGTCAACGTCAAGGGCCCACTGTTCACCGTTCAAAAGGCGCTTCCGCTCCTGGCGGAGAACGCCTCCATCCTGGTCATCGGCTCGAGCAACAGCATGCGCCCCAATGAGCATCTCGAGGTCTACAGCGCCTCAAAGGCGGCGCTGAGCAACCTCGCGCACAACTGGGCCCGCCAGTCGCGAGAGCGCCGATTCCGGGTCAACGTCCTCAGCCCGGGACCCACACGCACCCCGGCCCTGCTGCGCGCTGCGGGGCCGGACGCCGACCAGTTCGCCGAGGCCGTCGTACCACTGGGAAGGCTGGCCGACGCCGAGGAAATCGCCGAGGCCGCCCTCTTCCTGGCTTCGGACGCCTCGTCGTTTGTCACCGGCGCCGAACTCTTCGCCGACGGCGGCTACACCCGGGCCTGAACAACGGCCGCTGGTGCGCATCCGGTTCCCTCGAAGCGACGGTGGGGCACTCACGATCGCGCGTGTGCGTCGTACGAGACCCAGCGCTCCGACAACGAGATCGTGCCTGCGGCCTGTCCGACGACGTCGGCCGCGCTTCGGCTGTCGCTCCGGCAACGCCCACCTCCGCCGGATGCACATCCATCTCGTCGAGCAGAGCACAACGGCACGCGGGCCACGCGGACGTCCTGGGGAAGCTGCTTGACGGAGCATCCGCTGGGTCGCGACCGGAGCCAAAAGCGGACGTGTGCTGTCCGTACTGGTTGTACATCTGGACGCGGGGCATCCCTGCGGCGACGCACAATGGGGGAGACCGCGCCAGCTACGTCGCCAGCCGACTCAAAGTCTCTCAAGCACCCAGGGGGCCCGGGTAGCCACCAGCCCGGGCACTTGACGTCCTAGGCATCCATCACATGTCAGGCCGGGTGTCCGTCGTTTCTGTCCGGTCGGGATGGAAGATTTCCTTAGTGGTCAGGCCGAAGATAAACCGCGGCGTCCGGCAGTCACTTCGGCGGCACGGCAGGCGGTACGTACCCGGCTGTGGCACCGTGGAGGAGCTCCTGGCCCGCCGCTTTCCCCTAGCGGCGGGTCCGGACGGGCGGACCGGTGGTCGGACACGTGACTGTCGATGTCGTTTCGAAGCGGGGCGGGGCATCGCACGCTCGCGCGCGTACCCCGTTGGGCATGACTTCCGCAGCTCGCTCGCCGGAGAGGCGCTCAAGGTGCGGTCACCTCCTGGCAGCGGCCGCGCGCGGGGGCCGAGGATTCGCCCATACGGAGTCGCTCCTGGTGGGTGGGCGGAAGAACGGAAACGGCGGCGGGTCGTCGTCCGCCGTCACCCGCTCGGCGGCAGCGGAATTGTGCACCGCACTGGCACGTCGCTCGCCTCGAGGCCACGATCTCGGTGGGCGTCCCGATGCGCGCGACATCGGTCGGAACGATGACGGATGCGGGACAAAGCGCGACAAACGGAGATCCGCGCGAGAAGCTGCGGCTGGGTTCGCCCCGTCCCGGGGGCGCGCCGTCGCCTCAGGCCCAAGGAGCCGCCGTGAACGCCACCGACGACAGCTACCGCTTCGACGACCTCACCGCCCTGTTCGTCAACTGCACCCTCAAGCCGTCACCGCAGCAGAGCCACACGCAGGGCCTGATCGACAAAAGCGCGGAGATCATGATGTCGCGCGGGGTCACCACGTCCGAGATCCGGGCTGTGGACCACGACATCGCGCCCGGTGTCTACCCGGACATGACCGAGCACGGTTTCGCGACGGACGAGTGGCCGGCCGTGTACGAACAGGTGATGGCCGCCGACATCCTGGTCATCGCCGGACCGATCTGGCTGGGCGACAACAGCTCGGTCACCAAGAAGGTCATCGAGCGGCTCTACGGCTGCTCCGGCCTGCTCAATTCCGAAGGCCAGTACGCCTATTACGGCCGCGTCGGGGGCTGTCTGATCACCGGCAACGAGGACGGCGTCAAACACTGCGCCATGAACGTCCTCTACAGCCTTCAGCATCTCGGCTACACGATTCCGCCGCAGGCCGACGCCGGCTGGATCGGTCCGGCCGGACCCGGACCGTCGTACCTCGACCCGGGCTCGGGCGGGCCGGAGAACGACTTCACCAATCGCAACACCACCTTTATGACCTGGAACCTGATGCACCTGGCCGCCATGCTCAAGCGCGCCAAGGGGATCCCGGCCCACGGCAACCAGCGCTCCGAGTGGGACGCAGGCTGCCGGTTCGACGCCCCGAACCCCGATTACCGCTGACTGCTCCGCATCAGTCCGGGCGCCACGGCCGCCGTCGTGTGCGCTGCATCAGCGCCCCGATGGGGCGGGCCGTCCACGGCGGGCAGGTGCTGGCCCGTCTGGCTATCCGATGCGGCGCATGACGTTCAACACCGGCACAACCGCGGCCGCCGCGGCGGCAGGCCGCCCGGATTCGACCAGGAGACCTACCGCTGACGCATGATGATTGAGCGCTCCCTCAACCGGCTTGTCAGGCCAAATGCTGACCCACGAGTCTCCGCTCGCCGCTCCGCTGTGGAGGACAGGCTGCTGACGAGCTCGGTTGGCTCGCGCACGCGGACGGACGGCCTCGATCATGCATCCGCCGAGGATGGCGACCCGCAGGAGGGCCGAGCCCGGTCCGCCGCGGTCGCCGCGCCAGGTGTTGGAAGGGGCGCGGGTGCCGTCGAGACGGCGGCGTGATCGCCGACCGTCGGCCGTGCCCGGACCCCCTCCACGACCGCCATTCCCGCCCGCAGAGCGGCGACGGGATCGGCCGCCTCGTCCAGCTCGACGAGGACGATGTCGGCGCCGGGCGTACGGGACATCGCGTCGGCCCATGCCTTCCAGTCCACGATGCCGGTGCCCAGTTCGGTCATGTAGGGCTGTTGCTGGGCGAAGACCGTCTCGTCGATGGTGAGTTCGACGTCGATCGGCTTGACGGCGTCCTTCCAGTGCGCGAGCGCGATGCGCTGGGAGTGACGGCGCGCGACGGCGACGGGGTCGCCGCCACCGAGCGCGATGTGGCAGGAGTCGGGGCACAGCCACACGTAGCGCGGATCGGTCAGCGCCATGAACAGGTCGATGTCCCTTTCGTACCAGAGGGTGCTGTTGGATTCCGTGTGGAAGGCGAGCTTCACGCCGTACCGGGAGACGGCCTCGCCGACGGCGTGGGCTATGTCGGCCATCCGGGTCATGTACGCGGCGTCCACGAAGAAGGGCGGCCGCGTCCCGAACGTCGTCCGCATCGGCAGCCCGGCGACGAGCAGTTGCGCCCCCGCCTCGGCGAGGAAGGCGGCGCGTCGCTCGGCGTCGGCGACGATTGCGGGCAGGTTGCCGCCCTGCAGCCAGTCGGGGGCGTCGCTGCCGGCGACGAACGCGCTCACCACGAACAGGCCGTGGGTCGCCAGTTCACGGCGGAAGGCATCCGCGCCACCGAAGGCGCGCAGGGCCGAGTCGATGTCGCCGGGTGCGAAGGTCAGCTCCAGGCCGGTCACCCCGGCTTTGGCCAGTGCGTCCATCACTCGTGCCCAGAAGAGCCGGGGATGGTCGTGGGCCCAGTCGCGCAGGGCGTCGGCGGAGTCCAGTCCCCAGAAGTCCGGGTGGTAGAAGGTGATGACATCGGTCGCGAAACACGGTGTCGGCGGTGCCGGCGGATCCAGGAGTGTCATGCGGCGCCTGCGCGGGCGTTGTAGACGGTGACGCCGTGGGCGTCGACGGCGTCCCGGTAGCTGCGGAACACGGCGAGCGCCTCGTCGCGCAGCACATCCCGCACGACCGTGATGCCGCGTGCCTCGAACTGTTCGGCCCAGTCCGCGCCGAGTGGGCCCTCGTCGAAGGTCGTGATCTCCTCCAGGTCCGGCCCCTCGCCCGCGACCACGAGACCCCGCACCCCGGACCACATCGTCGCGCCGTAACAGAGCACGCATGGACGCCAGTTGACGACGAGTTCGTGCGCAGGCAGGCCCTCACCGCCGAGGTCCCAGCCTCCGGTGGCCTTCTGCGCGAGGCCCAGCGCGAGGACCTCGGCGTGCGCGCTGGAGACACCGGAGGCGAGTACGACGTTCACGCCGACCGAGATGATCCGGCCGCTGTCCTGCTCGGCGACGAGTGCCGCGAACGGACCGCCGTTGCCCTCACGCCAGTTGCGGTCGGCGAGGCGGTGCACGAGGCGCATCCGGTCCTCGCGGTCGGGGATGACGGCCGGCACGTCGGCGAGTTCGTCATCGATCCACGCGGGTAGCGCCACGCGGTATTCCTTCGGGATGTCGATCACGGTTCCCATGCCCTCTCAGTTAGTGGCGGACGCGGTGATGCGTTCGGCGACGGCGCGCGCGGCCCGAACGGCGGTCACCGCCCCGGCCAGTGTGACGTTGGCCGCCATCGCGGTGGGTATCACGCCGTTTCCGGCGAGATACAGGTTGTCGAAGCCCCACACCCGGCCGTCGGGGTCGCACACGCTGGTGCCGTCGTCGGCGCTGCCTGCCCGGACGGTGCCGGTCTGGTGCAGTGACGAACCGGGTGGGAGCAGGGCCAGCTCGGTGTCGGGATCGAACGTGCCGAACTCCGCGGCGAGGGACCGGGCTTGCTCCAAGGCCCGGCTGATCAGCTCGCGGTCGGCGTCGGAGTAGCCGAACTCGACGGTGAACCGTGGCATCCCGGTGAGGTCGGTGTCCGACTCCGAGAAGACGAGCCGGTTCTCGGAGCGGGACTCGACGGGGGCGTACAGCGACAGCCCCACCGAGTGCGCCAGGGGCCGGCCGGCCTCGTCCACGTACGTGCGGTTCATGATCTGCCCGTGGAAGGGCTGCGCCGTTCCGTTGTGCGGCAGCCAGAGCGAGTCCGTGGCGAACTCGCCGTCACGCGGCAGGGGGAGGGCGTCGAGAGGGATGCCGAACCGGTCGAGGTCGAGCAGCACCCGGGCACTGATGAACGCGTGCTCGTTGAGGTGACGCCCCAGTGCCGCGGGCCGTATGCCGGACGCGAACAGCAGTTGCGGGGTGCGCAGCGCGTCGGCGCACACCACCACGGCCTCCGCGAGGAGTTCGGACTCGGCGCCGTCGGACACGCGCCGCAGCCGCGCGCCGGCGGCCCGGCCGCCCTCGATGACGACGGACGTGGCGAGAGTTCCCGTCAGGAGGGTGAAGGCCGGGTCCCCGCCCGCCGCGATCGCGGGGAAGACCGTGCCCGGAGCCGTGCGCGGCATGGGTCCCGCAGGTGTCGCGCTGACCGCCATCGGCATCGGCTGGGGCCGCCGGTCGTCCGTCCCGATGCCGTCGTAGCGTCGGCGCAGCACGTCCAGTACCCGCTGCCCGACCGGGGTCGGGCCGATGGCGGCGGGTGTGACCGCGAGCAGACGGCGCGCGGTGCCCAGGTCCGTCGCCCAG
This sequence comes from Streptomyces sp. NPDC006476, assembly GCF_040612015.1. Classification (NCBI taxonomy): domain Bacteria; kingdom Bacillati; phylum Actinomycetota; class Actinomycetes; order Kitasatosporales; family Streptomycetaceae; genus Streptomyces; species Streptomyces sp. NPDC006476. The sequence goes on from NZ_JBEXPK010000018.1 coordinate 128,590, forward strand.
CGGTCCGGGTCGCCGAAGTCGAACACCTCGTCTCCGGCGGGCCAGGGCGTCGCGGCGGTCCAGTGCACTCCCATGCCGCCCGCGTTCCACGCGAGCGCTGCGGCCGGCATCGCCTCGGCGTCCTCGCCGAAGGCGAGCGCGTGGAACATGCCGGGTGCCAGGCCGGCGATGCTGTCCGCGACGTCGCGCACCACCTCGGCGCCCGTGTACAGGCCCTGGACGCCGGTGGCGACGCGTTCGTTGTAGCGCGACCACAGGGCCGGGTCGTCGAGGTCGTGCAGGTGCAGACCGGGGGCCGAACCGATCGGCCGGCCGCCGTCGACCATGGTGATGTCCAGCGTCGGATCGGTGTCCCGCAGCAGCCGGGCCACGACGGATCCCATGATGCCGCTGCCCACGATGAGAACGCCGGTCCTGCTGGTGCCGGTCATGGTCGGGCTCCTGTTCTGGTGAAACGTGGTGTGAGGGGAAAGTGCGGGTGGCACGCGCGATCACGCGCTCGGGACGGGTGGGCCGAACAACTCGGTGTCCATGTGGTCGAGTACGAACTTGACGGCGCCGATGAGCGGGCCGTCGGAGCCCAGTACGGTGGCGCGCAGCTCGACGGCGGGGGTACGCGCGCTGTGCATGGCCTCGCGCACACGGGGCAGCAGCACGTCGGCCGCGTCCTCCAGCCCGCCGCCGAGCACGATGAGTGACGGCGCGACCGTCCACGACAGGGTGGTGAGGATCGACGCGATGTTCTCCACGAACTCCTCGACCTCCGCGAGCGCCGCCGTATCGCCGGCCCGAGCCGCGGCGAAGCGGCCGAGCGCGACACGCCGCCGGTCCGGATCAGGAGAGGTCAGCCAGGCCACGGGACGGTCCTCGACCGAGCCGGCCGGCAGCGACACCGCCTCGGCGATCTCGCCCGCGGCGCCCTCCAAACCACGGTGTACGTCCCCCCGTATGAGGATGCCCAGACCGGTCCGGTTCCCGAGCATCGCCCATACGACGTTGTCGTGGTCACCGGCCGCACCCCGCCAACGCTCCGCGAGGGCACCGAGATTGGTGTCGTTGTCGGCGAACCACGGCACGCCGATGCGCCGCCCGAGTTCCTTCGGCAGGTGCACGCCTTCCCATCGCGTGGTGTGCACCAGACGCCGTACGACGCCGTCGTCGTCGATCGCGCCACCGCCCGCGATCGCGCCGGCCCGCAGCCGGTCGGCCGAGCCGCCCGCGTCGTCGAGCGCCTCCAGCACCAGCGCCGCCGCGTCGTCGAGCGTGGCCTGCGGATCCTGGTAGACCCGCAGCGGCCCGTGCGCCCTGCCGACGATGCGGCCACGCACGTCGGCGACGACCGCGGACGCACCGAAGGTGTTGACGCGCACAGCCGCCAGCAGCGCGTGGTCGGCCCGCAGAACGTACCGGCGAGCGGGGCGCCCGGCGCAGCCGCTGACCGGAACCCGGTCGAGTTCGCTGACCCAGCCCGCGTCGACGAGGGAGTCCAGGATGAGCTCGATGGTGCGGCGGGACAGGCCGACCCGCTCGGACAGCTCGGCCAGCGTCATCGACCCGGCCGACACCGCCAGCGCACGAAGGATCACCGAGGTGTTGACCCGCCGGACGGCGCTCTGGTTCATCCCGGGCATCAACACGCCCCCGACGTAATGGACCCCGCCGCCACCGGGTCGAACACGCCCGTGGTGTCGGCCACCGGTGTCGCCCCGGGCCTGCCGTACTCGCGGGCGGGATCCCCGAGCCTTCCCGTGGCCGGCTCCCAGGCCGGCGACCGGCCGTGGACGAAAGCGGCCAGGTCGGCGTGCATGGACGTGGCGAGTTCCGAGGGTGGCTGCGTTCCGAGGGCTGCGGCCGTACCCGGCGCGTCGAGTACGTCGAAGAAGAACGGGATGTCGGCGCAGTGCACGGCTCCGTCGAGTACGGGGGAGGGCCACTCGAAGGAGTACAGCCAGGTGCCGGCGGTGGCGTCGCGACGCGAGGTCGCCGCGCGCGGGCAGGCGGCGCGGAACAGGGTGTCCGTCACCCGGGTGCCCGCCGCGCGGGCGGCGGCGTCGCGGATGCCCGGGGCGCCGCCGTCGAACTCGTCGCCCGTCGCGCCGAGCAGCAGTGGTACGCCGTGTCCGTGCACGGCCAGTCCCTCGGCAATGGGGACCGGAAGGATGTCGTCGCCGACGACCGGACCGAGTACGAGCGGGCCGTCGTCGCCGCGTTCGCTCCGCAGCAGACGGACGCCCTGCTGAACGCTTTCCACTGTGAGGCCGCCGAAGCCGTCGCGCGTCGGCGGCACGCCGAGCCGGTCACCGAGCCGCCCGGCGAAGGAGCGCCCGGCGTCCGCGTCCACCTCGAAGAAGCCGCCGGACACACTGACCGCTCGGTGGAAGCGACCACTGCCGAGGGGTGAGGAGAGCAGCGCGAGCACCGCCCCGCCGCCCGCCGACTGGCCGGCCACGGTGACCCGGTCCGGATCACCGCCGAAAGCCGCGATGTTCTCCCGCACCCAGTCGAGCGCGAGCAGCAGGTCGCGCAGCCCGAGGTTCGGGGGTACGCCGTCCAGCGGGGCGAACCCGTCGACGCCGAGCCGGTAGCCGGGCGTCACCGTGACGATTCCGTCGCGGGCGAAGGCGCGACCGTCGTACCACGGACTGGCCGGGCTGCCCGCGAGGAAGCCGCCGCCGTGGATCCACACCAGCACCGGGCAGGACACAGCATTCGCCGGGGCGACCACACTCAGGTTCAGTACGTCGTCGCCCGGCACCGACGGTTCCGGAATGGTGGTCGTGGTGAACAGCGGCACGCGCTGCGACGTCGCACCGTGCCGGGACGCGTCGAACGGCTCCGTGAACCGGCCGCGTGGCACCGGCGCCGCGAACCGCCGGGCACCGACGGGTGCTTCGGCGAACGGGATGCCGAGGAAACGCCGTACGCGACCGGTGCGACGGCCGATGACCGTACCCGCGGGAGCCTCCACCACGTCCACCACGTCCACCGCCGTCACCGCATTCCCGTTCCGGAGATGCCCTGCACGAAGTAGCGCTGCAGGAACAGGAAGAGGACGAGGACCGGCAGCATCACAACGATCGCGCCGGCGAGCATCAGGCCGTAGTCGGTGACGTGCGCGGCGGCCTGGCTGGTGGCGGCGAGGCCCACCGGCAGCGTGTAGCTGGAAGTGCTCTGGGCGACGATGAGCGGCCAGATGAAGTTGTTCCACGAGAAGAGGAACGACATGATCGTGATCGTCGCGACGGCGGGGCCCGCAAGCGGCAGGAAAATCCGGAAGAAGATCCGGAACTCACCTGCCCCGTCGATCCGGGCCGCTTCCAGCAGTTCATCGGGGACCGACAGGGCGTACTGCCGCATGATGAACACCGACAGCGGCAGCGCCGCACCGGGCAGGGCGATACCGGTCAGGGTGTCGGCCAGGCCCAGGTCGACGGTGATCACGAACTGCGTGACGAACACCGTGGTGAACGGCACCATCATCGCCGCCATGACCGCGCCGAACGCGATCTGCTTGCCCGCGAAGTCCAGTTTGGCGAGCGCGTAACCCGCGGCCGACGCCGCCACGATGTTGCCGGCGACGACGATCACCGCGACCACGATGCTGTTGACCAGGAACCGGCCGAAGCCCTCGGTCCTGAACAGTCGTACGAAGTTGTCGAGGGTGACGTGGTGCGGCAGCCAGGCGCCGGGGTCGGAGCGGATCTCGGCGAGGCTGCGCAGCGAGCCGCTGAGCACCCAGAGGAACGGCAGCATCGTGAGCAACGCGCACAGCACGAGCGCGCCGTACAGCAGGGGACGGGCGACGGACCGGCGGCGGAAGTTCGTCCGTTCGCCCGTCATCTCGGCATTCCGCGGTGCGGCGATGGTGGTCATGCGCGAGGCCTCAGCATTCGGAACTGGACGATGCTCACCAACGTCACGAGCAGGAGCATCACGAAGGACGCCGCCGAGGACACGCCGAACTCGCCGACCCCGAACTCGTGGTAGGTGTACAGCGCCATCGACTCGGTGGAGCCCAGCGGACCGCCGCCCGTGAGCAGATACGGCTCGTCGAACACCTGGAGGTAGAAGACCGTCAGCAGCACCGACACCATCAGCGTGGTCGGCATCAGCAACGGCAGGGTGATGTGCCTGAGCTGACGCCACCGGCCGGCCCCGTCGAGGGAGGCGGCCTCGTACACGTCCTGCGGCACCGCCTGCAGACCGGCGAGGAACAGCACCATCGCGATGCCGAAGTTGCGCCAGACGCCGAGCGCGATGACCACAGGCATGGCCAGGTGCGTGTCGTCCAGCCAGTTCGGCCCGGCGAAACCGATGGCACCGAGCACCTTGTTGACCGTGCCGTTGGCGTTGAAGGCGTACTGCCAGATCATGGCAACCGCCACCACGTTCGTGACGACCGGTGCGAAGAAGACGGTACGGAAGGCGCCGCGCAGCCGCCGGATGCCGGAGTTGAGCACGAGGGCGAGCGCGAACCCGGACCCTATTGTCAACGGCACACCGACGGCCACGAACAGGACGGTGTTGAGGATGTCCCGCAGGAAGGTCGGGTCCTGCAGCAGCCGGAGGTAGTTCTGGATTCCGGTGAAGTTGACGGCGAGCGGATGCCGCAGGTCACTGCCGTGCAGATCGGTCAGGCTGAACCCGAGCGCGGCGAGGGTGGGTATCGCCGTGTAGAGCAGGAACACCAGGGCGAACGGTGCGAGGAACAGCCAGGCGACAGCGGTTCGCCGGGCACCCCGGGGCCGAGGCGCACCGCGCGGCTTCGCCGGCCCGATGATGGCGGTCATTCGGGGTTCACCCCTTGCCCGTGCCGAGACTCTCGGCGTATGCCTGCACGTTGGCGGCTGCCTTCGCGGCGGTCCCCTTGCCCTTGGCCACGGCCTCCATCTCCTTGCCCAGCCGGGTGGCGACCTGCTGCCACGTGCTCACCTGCGGGAACGCCCGGGTGTTCTTCAGCTGCGAGAGGAAGGCGTCCAGCAGCGGCTGGCCCGCGATGGCAGGGTTGGCCCAGGCGGAGGCGACGGCCGGCAGCGAGCTGTACGCCCTGTACTGCGCGACCTGGGTGCTCGGCTTGGAGAGGTACCGGATGAACTTCCAGGCCGCGTCCGCGTTGCCGCTGTCGGCGAGCACGCCCCAGCTGCCCCCGGCGGAGAAGGAGACGCTGCCCGACGATCCGGCCGGCAGGGGCGCGGTGGCCACATCGGAGGCCGTCCAGCCGGTCTTCTTGGCGACCGCGTCGAGCTGGCCGATGACCCACGGGCCCGTGATCATGCAGGCGGTCTTGCCCGACACGAAGTACGGCTGCGCGTCGAGGAACGTGGGCCCGCTGGTGTCGGCGATGCCCGAGGTGAAGAAAGACGCGTTGTACTTGATCGCATCGACCATCGCCGGCGTGTCGAGCGTCCACTTGCCGTCGGCCGAGAGCAGCGAGCCGCCCGCCTGCCAGGCGTACATCGCGACGTCCTGGCCGTTGAAGATGTCCCAGCCGATGTCCGCCCCGAGCCCGTGCCCGGCTCCGGCGCGCTGCAGCGCCTTGAAGAACGGCACCACGTCGTCCCAAGTCGTCGGCGCCTTGACACCCGCCTTCCTGGCGAGGTCGGCGCGATAGACGAGGGCATACGTGTAGGCGTACCAGGGCACCGTGTAGGCGACGTTCTTCACCACACCGGCGTCCCACAGACTGCGGAAGAAGGTGGACGGGTCGACGAGACCGTCCGGGACGGGGCGCAGAATCGACGGATCGAGGAACTGGGCCTGCGCCTCGGGGAAGAACTGGGCGACATCGGGCCCCTTGCCCGCCGCGATCGCCGACTGGAGCTTGGTGTAGTACTCGGCGTTCGGGATCAGCGTGAATTTCACCGTGAGCTTGGGGTTCGCGGCCTTGAAGGGCTTGATGACCTTGTCGAGCACGTCGGCATCGCCCTGGGCGGCCCAGACGTTGACGGTTCCCTTGGCCGGGGAGTTGTCGACGGGCTTGGCGGAGGCGGCGGCCGCAGCGTCGTCACTGCCGCGACCGCAGCCCGACAGGGCGAGGCTGCCGAGGAGAGCTGTGCCGGCGGTCAGCTGGAGGACACCGCGTCTGGAGGGGTGGGACACTCTGGGGCTCCTGTCTCATGGGCGCTGAGCACAGTGGAATTTCGGGGGAAGTAGCGATTTCGGTCCGGGGGAGGTGATCGATGTTCTGGTGCCGTTGCGGCGTGGCAGTGACAGTAGGAGGGGTGCGTTGCCATGGCATCGCGCGTCCGTCACCGTGAAATTTCGGAACTTGTAGCAAAATCCTCTTTGCTGCACCGGGCCGGTCGGCGGTCAGCCCGGTAGTCACTGCGCGAAGTCCCTGTTCAGGCCGGTGGCGAAGGTGCCGACTTCGGGCAGCGTCGGTGCGTCGTCCGCGCCGCACCTACCCAGCCACGGCCCCTGACACCTGCCCGGAGGCGACAGCCCCTGCGGCCTCAGGCCGTCAGCGCGTCGAACCGCAACGTCGCTGGGACGGTGAGGGCGTCGAGTACGTCGAAGGCCTCACGGCGAGGGTGGCCGCATCGATGTCGGCGAAGCGAGGGGTGCACCTATCAGTCGCCAAGCCGGGTGAGGATGGTCGGCATGACGGCCCGCGTCGATTCTGTCCGGCTTCTACACCTATCCGATCGACACGCACGACGAGGTGCTGCCGTGGTTCCTCGAGACTCTGTCGCTGCCCCGGTCGATCGACCCCGTTTCTCCTGTGTGTGCAACCGCCCGGTGCCGAGGAGCGTGTCCTCCCCCTGCTCGCGGTCGCCTGCACCGACAGCGAGCAGGAAGGACGCGACGCACTGGTGTTGGCGTCATGTTCGGCGATCGACCGGGCCCTCGAGCGCCGTTTCGCGACGCCTGCCTCCTTCGACGAGCTCTACCTCTCGCCGATCGCCGTCTGCGACGACGAGAAGGAGGACGCACTCTGCGTCGAGTGGGCGACCGGGCAGATGCGGCGGCTCGAGCCGTTCTCGGCGGGCATCCAGCTCGCCACCTTGCCGTTGGTTCGGGGCAGCTGCTGTCTGAGAAGCAGATAGCTCAACCCGCGAGGGAAGAATCGCCCTGCTTCAGCTGGGGGAGAAGTCAACTCATCGCACCTCCCGCGCGTACGGCGCGACGACGATCCGGTCGATCAGCGGCGCATACCGGGAGCGGAGCAGTACGCCGGGGAAGGTGTCCGAGGCGTATGTCGTGCCGTCGAAGTTCGGCAGTTCCTCGGAGCGGAAGGAGACCGTGTTCTGACCCTTCTTCAGCTGGAGGGGGACGGTCAGTTCCCAGAAGTTGTCCTGGTGGAAGGTGTGCGGGAAGCCGACGCGCTGTGTCTCGCCGCCGTTGACGGTGATGTCGGCGTGGCGGGCGAGCGGGTCGGGGTTGTAGTGCGTGGCCTCGGACTGCTCCGGGTTGGAGTAGCGGATTCGCAGCGCGTACAGGCCGGCCTTGTCCGCGGTGACCGTGAATGTCGCGGTGTTGCCGTTGCCCGGGTCGCCGCCGATGCCTGTGATCGCCGTACCGTCGGTCGCCAGCGGCAGCGAGGCCGACGCGGCCGAGCCCGCGAGCTTGGCGTCCTGTGCCTCGTACGTACGCGTCTTGAGCGTGCCGTCGGTGGGCGTGACCGTCAGCCGGTCGACGAGGGTGACGCCCGAACCACTGGTCACCGTCACCTTGTTGATGCCGCCCGAGAGGGAGACCGCCACCTTGTGCCGGGACTTGGTCACATGCAGGACGTCGTGTCCGTTGACGGAGAGCCGGGCATCCGCGCCGCCGAGGGTGTCGACGCCGAGGGTGGCCTCGCGGTCAGCGGGGGAGTAGACCCAGAACGTGGCCGTCTGCTGCTTCGCGACCCGGACCGCGCCTGAGCCCGTGGCGGGGGCCGGGGTGTGCTTCGGCAGGTCGTAGACGGGGTGGGCCCCGCCGCTCGTCCAGGCCAGCTCGCCTTCGTAGACCTGGGTGGCGGCCGAGGCGTCCGGCAGGGACAGCGTGAGCCGGTCGACGATGGTGTCGCCCTTGGTGGTGCGCCTGCCGTCGAGGCTCTTCGCGGCGAGCGTCAGGGTGTGCCTGCCCTCGGTGAGGTGCACTTTGGTGTCGGTGTGGTCCCACACCACCCACTTGTAGCCGAGCGGCAGGTACAGCTCCTGCTCGCCGGCCGCCTGGCCGTCCACCCGCAGGAACACGTTGGTCGGGCCCTGTTCCTTCACCTTGTCGTAGGTGTTGAGGGAGTTGGCGAAGACACTCAGGTCGTAGGTGCCGTCCTCGGGCACGTCGACGGCGAAGTCGAGCGTGACGTCCGAGCCGGTGCGCAGGCCGCCCACGTCGTAGCCGCCGGAGGTGTAGAACTTCGACACGTCGCCCGTCGAACCCTCGGGGCCGTTCTTGGAGTAGCCGGACCCGGTGTGGGCGGCGTCCTCCGCCTCGTACGACCCCTGCCAGCGCACCGGCGCCGACTGCGCGCCCTTCGCCTTGCCGGCCGGGCTGAGGATGATCTCGTACGCCGAGGACTCTTTCAGCCGCGGCAGCGTGCCGTCGCCGAAGTCGACGACGACCTTGCTGTCGGCACCGACCTTCAGGTTCGTCTCGGTCAGGAGCTTCGGGCCGGAGTTGTCGCCGACCTGACCGCTCCAGTCGATCTCACGCACCCAGGCGTGGACACGGTCGCCGAAGACCTTCTTGGGGACGTTGTCGAAGGTGATGTGCCCCTTGCCGGTGGACCCGCCGAAGATCAGCCGGGACTGCTTCTTCTGCTCGTCGAGCGTGGCCACGCCCTGCATGGTGTAGTTCTGGCCGGGGAACGGCGGCGTCACCGTCAGCGTGTGCCCGCTCATCGAGGCGTACGAGTGCAGCAGCCACGACTGGCCGTTGCCGCGGTTGGACTGGACGGCCGAGTCGGAGAGGTTGCCGTCGATGTTCCAGTACGCGATGTCGGCGTCCACCTTGGACTCCTCGATCGCGGACACCCATTGGATCATCTGGCCGGGTACGGAGGTGTGGTAGTTGAAGGCGTACTCGTTGATGTTGACGGGGAGTTGGGTGCCCTCGTGGTCGGTGCCCTTGAACAGGTCCTTCTCCCAGGCCCGGTACTTGGCGACGCTCTGGCGCACCGCCTCCGGGTGGCTCAGCTCGTGCCAGGTGATGACGTCGGGGAGGGTGCCGGCGGCCAGGGTGTGTGTGAGGAAGCCCTTCACCTGGTCGTACAGGACGCTGGTGTTGGGGCCCGCTATACGGGCGTCCGGCATCTTGCCCTTGATGAGCTTGTAGGCGGAGTCCCAGGCGGCGAAGTAGTCCTTGGGGTCGGTGAGCCAGCTGACCTTGTCGTAGCTCCAGTCGCCGGTGCCGAACATGTTGCCCTCGGGCTCGTTGAACGGCACGAAGACGATGTTGTCCTGGTACCGCTTCGGCAGGTGGAGTACCTGGTCGACCTGCTTGGCGATCTTCTCCTCGTAGAGCTTGAGCTTCTCCTGCGGGGTGTCGCCCGGCCACTCGTAGGGGAAGCCGCGGTGGATGTCCGTCATGTAGATGTACACGTCACCGTCGGTGGAGTCGGCCAGCGGCTTCACCACGTCCAGCGCGTCGGCACCGGGGTGCTGCGGGCCGTCCTGCGCCTTGGTGGAGACGGTGCGCAGGCCCATGCCCTCGATGAGGTTGTTGGTAGGGACGTCCGGGCCGTAGACGCCGTAGAGGGTACCGGACGCGCCGCCGTGGAAGGGCCCGGTGTCCGAGGCGAGGTCGACGGTGAGGGCTCCCTCGCGGACCACGGAGACGGTCGCCTGCACGGCCTGTCCGGCCGCGGTTCCGGCCACCGTGAAGGTGCCCGTCCCGGCGTACTTCTCGGGCGGTACGGCGTCCCAGGCGATGGGCGTGTCGCGGTCGTAGCCGTCGGAGAAGGTGGAGCGGACCGAGGCGGGCAGGGACGGGGCGGTCCCGGTCGTCGTTCGGACGTCGAAGGACGTGTGCGAGAGCTGCTGGAGGGTGGGGAGGGTTCCGACCGTGCCGGCCACCTGCTCGGCGGTGAGTGCCGAGTGCCAGACCGTGAAGTCGTCGATCGCGCCCTTGAGCAGCGGGTCCTGGTAGAAGGACTTGCCGATGTAACCGGCCGCCGTGGCCGAACTGTCCAGCAGGTCGTTGGCCTTGATGGTCGTCGCGGCGGAGGAGACCGCCACGCCGTCGAGGTAGGTGGTGAGCCGGTGGGCGGACGTGTCGAGGGTGACCGTCACTGTCCGCCAGCCGTCGGCGGGCAGCGGCGCGTAGCCGGAGACCTGTGCCTCCGCGCCTCCGCCGCCGGTGGTCACGGCGGTGCGCAGGACTCCTCCGTTCGACGGCGTCGTGAACAGGTACCTGCCCGTGTCGGTGCCCAGATCGAAGATCCGCTGCCAGGCCGACTTGTCATCGCTCCACCTTAACCGCGCCGAGACCGTCAAATCGCTTGCGTCGCCGAGGACTTCGCGCGGGAGGCGGATGTACGCGCCGTCGGAGGTGGGCGCGCCGCCGGGCAGGGACAGCGCCTTGCCGGCACCGTCGGAACCCGTGACGGACCGGGCGGTCGAGCCGTTCACCAGGGTCGCCGTCAGGCCGTTGCCGGAACTGTCTGTGATCTTTCCGGTGGCGAGATCGTCCTGGTCGAAGGTGTAGTGGGCGGCGGGCTGGGGCGTCTCGGCCGCCTGTGCGGGTAAGGCCGGCGCGGCCAGCAGGCCCGCCCCGAGGGCCAGCACCATGGCGACCGGGGTCCGGCGCCGGGGGGATCTGTCAGCGTGTGGCATGGATTGCGTCCTCAATCCGTGTGTGTCGAATCCGTGTGTGTCGCGGGCGTCGAACCAGTTCGATCGTGGCTTCGCCGACAGCAGGTGGCTCGCCTGCCCGGCGGAGGGCTGAGGTCCGTGCTCGCGGGGAGGGTGGTGCGGAACCGGCCCACGGTCGCCGGAAGGATCACTTCATCGAACCGGTTCGGGGAAGCTAACACCGTCAATGTCGGCCAGCAATCCCCTGGACCAGAAGAAATCCGGACCTTCCGCCGGATACGAATTGTTTGCCGGGGGTGTTGACAGTCGTTGTGGCTGTTCCTACCTTCACTTCACGCGAACCGGTTCGACGATCGGATCCGTGTCGCAGTTCCACCCCGCACCCTCACGAGCCGATGAGTACTCTCGTCACCGAATATTCGAACCGGTTCGAGCAAGGAGTCACCCGTGAACATCGGTGAGATCGCCCGGCGGGCCGGTGTCTCGCGGAGCACCGTGTCCTACGCACTGAGCGGCAAGCGCCCGGTCTCGGAGGACACCCGCCGCAAGATCCAGGAGGTCATCGACGAGCTGGGCTACCGCCCCAACGCCAGCGCCCGCGCCCTCGCCAACGGCCGCACCAGCACCATCGGCCTGGTCTTCCCGCCGGCCGGCAACCACTACACCGGGATGCAGCTGGACTTCATCGGCAGTGTGGTGGAGGCCGCCGCGGCCTACGACTACGACGTCCTGCTCTCTCCGAGCGGCGTGGACAGCGACCGCTCCTTCCAGCGGCTGCTGGGGGAGCGGCGGGTCGACGGCGCGATCCTGATGGAGATCAGGCTGGAGGACGACCGGGTCGACCACCTGGCCGACCTCGGCTTCCCCTCCGTCGCCATCGGCCGCACCGCCCATCCGGAGGGCGGCTGGTGGGTGGGCCTGGACCACACAGCGCTCGCGGCGGCCTGCGTACACCATCTGGCCGACCTCGGCCACCGCCGGATCGCCTTCGTCAACCGCCCTCAGCAACTGCTGCGGGCCGGATACGAGTCGGCCCACCGCGGTCTCGACGGCTTCACCAAAGCCGCAGCCGAACGCGGCCTGACCATACGTACCTACTGCTGCGGGGACGACCCGGCATCCGGGCAGGCCTGTCTGGAGCAGATCCTGCACGACGACCCCGCCACCACCGGCCTCGTCACCCTGAACGAGGCCGCCCTGGGCGGCCTGTACCGGGGCCTGGCCCAGGCCGGCCGCCATGTGCCGCGCGACTTCTCCGTCTCCGGGGTCGTGGCCGGCCGCTGGGCGGAGACGGTGACCCCACAGCTCACCGCGGCCGATGTACCGGCGGAGGAGATGGGCCGACGCGCCGTCGACCTGCTGGTGGAACGGCTCGACCACCCCGACGCGCCGCCCCGGCACCATCTCCTCGCACCGCCGATCTCCCTGCGCGCCAGCACCGGGCCCGTTACCGCGTCCTGACCGCATCCGCGTCGTTCACTTCACGTCGCTTCACCTCACTTCACCGGACGCTCGAACCGCTCGACAGCGCCGTTCGCCGCGCCCGTCTCGCCCATCACCCCGTGCCTCGGCACCCGCATGCCCAGAACAAAGGAACCCTCGCGATGAACAGCTCCTTCAGACAGCGCCGTCTGACCGCCGCGGCCGCCACCGCGCTCGCGGTGGCCGTCTCCGCCACCGCCTGCTCCTCCGGCTCCGGCAGCACCGACACCAAGGGCGCCGGCAGCGGCACGTACACCATCTGGGACCCCTACCCGCAGTTCGACAAGACCTCGGACTGGGCGAAGCTGCTGGACCAGTGCGGAACCAAGGCCGGCGTGAAGGTCAAGCGGACCGGCTTCGACACCAGCGACCTGGGCAACAAGACGCTCCTCGCCGCCCAGCAGGGCAACTCGCCCGATGTGCTCATCGTCGACAACCCCGTCGTCTCCACCCTGGCCGAGGCGGGCGTGCTCACCACCACCGCCGACAACAAGCTCGACACCTCGAAGGTCGACCCCAACCTCCTGGCGGCCGGACAGTCGGGCGGCAAGACCTACGGCACACCGATCGGCGCCAACACCCTCGCCCTCTACTACAACAAGAAGGTCCTGAAGGCCGCCGGCGTGGACATCGCCTCGGTCAAGGACTGGACCTCACTGACGGCGGCCCTGGCGAAGGCCAAGAAGGCCGGCAAGAAGGGCATCACCTTCTCCGCGATCGGCACGGAGGAGGGCAGCTTCCAGTTCCTGCCGTGGTTCTGGGGATCGGGCGCCAAGGTGACCCAACTCGACTCCGCCCAGGGTGTGTCCGCGCTGACCCTGTGGAAGGACTGGCTGAAGAACGGCTACGCCCCCAACTCGGTGCTGAACAACACCCAGACCACCAGCTGGCAGGAGTTCGCCAGCGGCGACTACGCGTTCAGCGAGAACGGCACCTGGCAGCTCGCCAACGCCAAGAAGGCCGGCCTCGACTACGGCGTACTGCCCATCCCCGGCGCGAACGGCGGCAACGCGGCGGCCCCCACCGGCGGCGAGTTCGTCACCGTCCCGGTCCAGAAGGACACCGGACGCTACGCCACCTCCCAGAAGCTGGTGACCTGCCTGACCAGCGGCGACAACCTCTACACCACCGACACCACCCTGTCCTACGTGGCTCCGACCAGCGCGGTCCAGGACAAGCAGGTGGCGGCGAACCCCGAGCTCAAGCCGTGGGTCGAGGCGGTCAAGTCGGCCAAGGGGCGCACCAGCGACGACCTGGGCACCAAGTACCCCAAGATCTCCGAGCAGATGTGGAAGGCCGTCCAGTCCGCCCTCAGTGGCTCCAAGTCACCCAAGGACGCGCTGTCCGAGGCGCAGTCCGCCGCCAAGTAGTCGGACCACAAGGGTCGTTGATGAACCACACGACACAGCTCCCGGACCACCGGTCCGAGCGCGTCCGCAGCGGGGCGGCGCACGCGGCCGCCCCGCCCCGGGCCCGCCGCGGGAAGCGCCGCCGGCCCACCTCCACCCAGTGGGCCGCCTGGGGATTCCTCGCCCCGGTGACCGTCTATCTCGCCCTCTTCTACGCCTATCCGCTCTACCGCAACCTCGACCTGAGCCTGCGCAACTACACCGTGCGCTCCTTCGTCCAGGGCGACGCCCCGTTCACCGGCCTGGCGAACTACCGCACTGTCTTCGACAACCCGACCTTCGCCCCGGCCCTGCTGCACACCGCCGTCTTCACCGCAGTGTGCCTGGTCTTCCAGTACGCCATCGGGCTCGCCCTCGCGGTCTTCTTCAACCAGCACTTCCGGCTCTCGGCCACCCTGCGCGCCCTGTTCCTCGTCCCCTGGCTGCTGCCGCTGATCGTGTCGGCCTCCACCTGGTCGTGGATGCTCAACAGCGACTCCGGAATCGTCAACGCCGCGCTGCACGCCCTCGGCATCGGGCCAGTGAACTGGCTGACCTCGCCGTCCTGGTCGCTCACCTCGGTGATCATCGCGAACATCTGGATCGGCGTCCCGTTCAACCTGGTCGTGCTCTACAGCGGACTGCAGTCCATCCCGGCCGGCCTGTACGAGGCCGCCGCCCTCGACGGGGCCGGCGCCTGGCGGCGCTTCTGGAGCATCACCTTCCCGCTGCTGCGGCCGGTCTCCGCGATCACCCTGCTCCTCGGGCTGGTCTACACGCTCAAGGTCTTCGACATCATCTGGATCATGACCAAGGGTGGTCCGGCGGACTCCTCGACCACCTTCGCCACCTGGTCCTACCAGCTCGGCTTCGGCAACCTGCTGCCCGCCTTCGGGCCGGGCGCGGCCGTCGGCAACCTGCTCGTGGTCGCCGCTCTGGCCTTCGGCCTGGTCTACGTCCGGGTGCAGAGAAAGCAGGCCCTGTCTTGACTTCCTCCCCCGCCTAAAGGCGGGGGATTCCAGCGGTCGCCCGCTGGGGTTCCTGCTTCACCGACGACCGCCCCGTCCGGGAGGACTCCCGTTGAGGTCTTACACCGTCTCCACAGGCTGTTGCCGCCAGCCCGGCGGCCAGGATGTTGCATGCCGCGTTCACGTCCCGGTCATGCACCACGCCGCAGTGCTCGCACGTCCACTCGCGGACATTCAGCGGCAGCTTCGCCGCGACCATGCCACAGGCCCCGCACAGCTTCGAGCTGGGGAAGAAGCGGTCGATCACGACGAGGTCGCGCCCGTACCAGGCGCACTTGTACTCCAGCATCATGCGCAGGTCCGTCCATGCCGCATCCGAGATGGCGCGCGCGAGTTTGCCGTTCTTCAGGAGGTTGCGGACGGTGAGGTCCTCGATCACGACCACTTGGTTCTCGTGGACGATGCGCGAGGTCAGTTTGTGCAGGAAGTCCCGGCGCCGGTCAGCGATCCGCGCATGCACCTTGGCGACACGACGCCGGGCTTTCTCCCGGTTCGCGGAGCCCTTCGCCTTGCGGGACAGCTCCCGCTGCGCCTTGGCGAGACGGGCGCGATCCCGCCGCCCGTGCCGGGGGTTGGCGATCTTCTCCCCCGTGGACAGGGTCACCAGCGACGTGATCCCGGCGTCGACGCCGACGGCCGCATCCGTGGCGGGGGCCGGGGCGACGGCGTCCACGCACAGCAGGGACACGAACCAACGTCCCGCCGCGTCACGGGACACGGTCACCGTGGTCGGCACCGCACCCTCGGGCAGGCGGCGCGACCAGCGGATGTCCAGGGGCTCCGTCATCTTCGCCAGCGTCAGTTGCCCCTCGCGCCAGGTGAAGGCGCTGCGGGTGTACTCGGCCGACGCCCGGGACTTCTTCCGAGACTTGTACCGCGGGTACCTCGCCCGCTTGGCGAAGAAGTTGGCGAACGCCGTCTGCAGATGACGCAGCGCCTGCTGCAGCGGGACCGAGGACACCTCGGCCAGGAAGGCCAGCTCCCCGGTCTTCTTCCACCGCGTCAGCGCCGCGGAGGACTGCACGTAGGAGATCCGGCGCTGCTCGCCGTACCAGGCCCGGGTCCGCTCCTCCAGCGCCCTGTTGTACACCAGGCGGACACAGCCGAACGTGCGCGACAGCTCGGCCGCCTGCTCGTTGGTGGGGTAGAAGCGGTACTTGAATGCCCGCTTGACCTGCTGCGTCACACCTCACATGTTATCAACTCCTGTGTCAGCCACGGTGGTCGGCCGGCAGCCGGCGAACGCCGGTCCGTCCCGGCGGTGAACCGGCTCTCCCTGCCCTGCTCCGCTGGAGCTTGGCTTCCTCCCCCGGCTGAAGCCGGGGGTATCCACGAAGGAGAGACCCGATGAGCCGCACACGCAGGCGTACATGGGTGAAGACCACGATCGGCCTCGTGCTGACCGGGATCATGCTCTTCCCGGTCTACTGGATGGTCAACGTCTCCTTCACCCGCGACCAGGACATGCGCAAGAGCCCGCCCGACCTGCTCCCCCTGCACGGCACTCTGACCGGCTACCGCAGGGTCCTCGACGAGCAACTGCCCTACCTCGGCACCAGCCTCGTCATCGGCCTGGGCGCCGTCGTGCTGACCGTCGCCCTCTCCGCCCCCGCCGGCTACGCGCTGGCCAAGCTGCGCCCGCGCGGCGGCGGCATCCTGAGCTTCGTCCTGCTGGCCGCCCAGATGATCCCCGGCATCATCATGGCGATGGGCTTCTACGCCATCTACCTCCAGCTCGGCCTGCTCCAGTCCGTCCCCGGCCTGATCGTCGCCGACTCCACCCTCGCCGTCCCCTTCGCGGTCCTGATCTTCACCGCGTTCATGTCCGGCATCCCGGGCGAACTCCTCCAGGCCGCACAGATGGACGGGGCGCAGGCCCTGCGCACCTTCTGGTCGGTCGTGCTGCCCATGAGCCGCAACGCCGTGGTCACCGTGTCCCTGTTCGCCTTCCTGTGGTCCTGGTCCGACTTCGTCTTCGCCAGCACCCTCGTCAACGGCGGCGCCCACGAGCCGATCACCCTCGGCATCTACCACTACATCGGCAACAACAACCAGCAGTGGAACGCCATCATGGCCACCGCCGTCGTCGCCTCGCTGCCCGCCGCGGTGATCCTCGTCCTGGCCCAGCGCTACGTCGCCGCCGGTGTGACCGCCGGCGCCGTCAAGGACTGAGCCCCCAAACCCTCACCAGGACTGGCCGGTTGGCCAGTCGGCTGCTGCCCCCTGCTCCAGAAACGAGTCACGCCATCATGACCGCCGCCCCATCCGGCCCGGCCTTCTCCGTCCACGACATCCCGTTCAGCACCTACGGATCCTGGTTCGACATCTCGCCCGTGGTGGCGGAGAAGACGTACGCCGAGGACCTCCACCTCGTCTCGCACCAGAACGGCATGCACGCCGTCCTGCGCCTGATCCCCTTGAGCACGGCGAAGGGCGAGCGCGCGGAGACCCGCGTCGAGGCGACACCGGGCCTGCTCAGCTGGACCGGCGAGAGTGGCCGCGTCGAGCTCGCCTTCGAGTCGCCGGACACCGTGCGCCTGCGGGGGAGCGGCCTGGGTTTCGGCGTCCTCGCCGCCGCACACCGCCTCACCCCGTTCAGCGGAACGTACTTCTTTCACGACCCGGCGGCGGACGCACACGTGTTCACGTCGTACGAGACAGGACGCCGTTACCGCGTCACCGTTCTGTCGGGCACGCTCGCCGGCGCGACCGGATCCCAGGCCCTGGGCGGCGCAGACCGCGGACTCACCGTGACCGGGGGAGCCGACGGCACCTGGGAGATCGCGATCGAGGAACTCGACACCTCCCGCCCGCCCTACGCGTCCTCGGCGGCCTTCGGCGAGATCGTGGAGTCCGCGCGGCGCTCGTTCGCCGCCTTCGTCGACGCCGTGGCCCCCTGGCGTTCGCCCGCCACTCCGGCCGCCGAACTCGCCGCCTACGTCGTCTGGTCGGCGACCGTACGGCCGGCCGGCCTGGTCACCCGGCCTGCCGTGCTGATGTCCAAGCACTGGATGGACAAGGTCTGGAGCTGGGACCACTGCTTCAACGCCCTCGCCCTGGCGCCCGGTTGCCCCGAACTGGCCCTGGACCAGTTCGCCCTGCCCTTCGACCACCAGGACGCCGGCGGCGCCCTGCCCGACTCGGTCACCCACTCCGAGGTGCTGTACAACTTCGTCAAACCGCCCATCCACGGCTGGGCCTTCGCCCACCTGCGCCGGCGGCTGCCCACGCCACTCAGTGGGGAGCAATTCGCCCAGACGTACGACAGGTTGAGGCGCTGGACCGACTTCTGGCTGACCGCCAGACGCGGCCCCGGCGCCCGACTTCCCCACTACCAGCACGGCAATGACAGCGGCTGGGACAACGCGACCACCTTCGACCCCGAGCGCGTGGTCGTCACTGCCGACCTGTCCGCCTTCCTCGTGCTCCAGCTGCGCGAACTCGCCGGACTCGCCGGGGAGCTGGGCAAGCCGGACGAGGCACGCCGCTGGGCTGACCTAGCCGAGGAGACGCAGACCGCGCTGCTTGACCAGCTCTGGACCGGCGACAGATTCGTCACGCGATCGGCCGCCACCGCAGACACCTGGAGCAGTGCCAGCCTCCTCGACCTGATGCCCATCGTGCTGGGCGAGCACCTGCCCGGTGAGATCAGCAGCGCGCTGGCCGACCACATCAAGGCCCACCTCACTCCGTACGGCCTGGCCACCGAACTGCCCACCTCGCCGCACTACCTCGCCGACGGCTACTGGCGCGGCCCGATCTGGGCCCCAGCCACTGTCCTCGTCGAGGACGGGCTGCGCCGGGCCGGCCACCACCGGCTGGCGGACGACATCAGCGCCCGCTTCCGTTCCCTGTGCGAGACCCACGGCTTCGCAGAGAACTTCGACGCCCTCACCGGAACGGGCCTGCGCGACCGCGCCTACACCTGGACCGCCAGCAGCTACCTCCTCCTCGCGGCGGCGCACGCGCACCGAGACGGCCACTGACGGCCGCCTCCCACACAGCTCCGGGGCTGGACGGGCCCCGGTCACCGCCCTCCCCTCCCCAGGAGCCGCACAGTGAAGCCGTTCACAGCACTCCCCGCAACCACAGCCCGCACCAGACGCCGGGCGGCCTCCACGGTCGCCGTCCTCATGGCCGCCCTGGCCTCGACCCTGGTACCCGCCGCCCCCTCTCAAGCCGCGGACACCAGCGTCACCGTCGACTTCGCCACCGCGGGCGGCGCCCCCACCTACCACGCCTCCGGCATGATCTACGGCATGACGCCAGACGGCTCGCTCCCGCAGGACCACTTCTTCAAGGACATCAAGTGGCACTTCATGCGGGCCGGCGGCGCACAGCTCAACAGCGGCGGCTACGCCACCAGCCTCGCCGACTACCAGACCCGCTGGAACTCGACCCTGGCCCAGTACAGGCGCACGGTCGCCCTCGGCGGCACCTTCGTCCTGCTCCCGCACGACCTGTGGGGCGCGGACAGCACCACCACCCAGGGCTGGCCCGGCGACAACGGTGACTGGACGCAGTTCGACAACTTCGTCAATCAGCTCATCAGCGACGTCAAGGCCAACAACATGACGGTCGAATGGGACCTGTGGAACGAGCCCGACAACAAGCCGTTCTGGGGTGCCTCACAGACCCAGTACCTGCAGATGTGGTCCCGCTTCTACGCCGCGGTGCGGGCCAACTTCCCCAGCCAGCTCATCGTCGGGCCCAGCATGGCGAGCCAGCCGAACTCCTCCAACGGCTGGTGGACGACCTACCTGAACTACGTCAAGGCCAACAACGTCGCCCCCGACATCTACAGCTGGCACGACGAACCCGGTGACCCGGCCGTCGACGTCGGCCGCGCCAACTCCACGCTCTCCGCCGCCGGGCTGACCAACAACCGCGCGTACCAGATCAACGAGTACGCCACCCTGTCCATGCAGTCCCCGGGCGGCGGCGCCTGGTTCATCGGCCGGCTGGAGCGCGCCGGGGCGGACGGCCTGCGCGGCAACTGGGCCTCCGGCACGGCTCTGCACGACGACGAGGCCAACCTGCTCACCAAGAACAGCGCCGGTCAGTACCTGCCGTTGGGCGAGTGGTTCATGTACCGCTACTACGGCTCGCAGTCCGGCAACATCGTCAACTACGTCCCCGGCTCCGGCATCGACGGCCTGGCGACCAAGGACAACACCGCCAAGAACGCCAAGATCCTGCTCGGCAGCAACGGCAACACCGGCAACATCACCGTCAACCTCACCGGCCTGAACACCACCTCGGTCGTGGAGAACGGCCAGGTCCGCGCCGTCGTCCAGCGCGTCCCCTACAACAACGGCGCCGCCGTCGCCGGCCCGGTCACCGTCTCCGACACCACCCTGACCGTCAGCAACAATGCCGCTTCGGTGAGCGTCCCGTTCAGCAACGCCAAGGACGGTTACACCGTCACCCTGCTCCCGCCGTCCAACACCGCCATCTCCACGGTCGCCGTCAGCGAGAACAGCGGCCGGTGCCTGGACGACACCAACCTGAGCACCGCCAACGGCACCCAGTACCAGCAGTACTACTGCGAGGGCGGCTACCAGCAGATGCTCGACCTCAAGCCGGTGGCCGGGCGGACCAACACCTACACCGTGGTCAACGAGCTCAGCGGCAAGTGCCTCGACGTCTCCGGGGCGTCCACCGCCGACGGCGCCGCCGTCGACCAGTGGACCTGCAACGGCCAGACCAACCAGATGTTCACCCTCAACCCCGTCACCGCCCTCGGCAACAGCCAGGACTACCAGCTGGTCGCCGTCCACAGCGGCAAGTGCGTCGACGTCAGCAACGTCTCCACCCAGCCCCGGGCCCTCGTCCACCAGTGGACCTGCGACCCGGCGAGCGCCCTGAGCACGAAGAAGAACCAGATCTGGAGGCTCGACGGCAAGAGCTGAGCGCACTGCGCAGGCGCGTGGCCGTCCGGTACCGGCACCGGACGGCCACAACTGTGCCTTGGACATCGAGCCACAGCGTCGGACTGCGGCAATGGATGCGAACCGTCGCAACGTTCTATGAGGGCGCCCCGCAGACGATTCGCAGGCCGTGTGCGTGCAGGGCCGCCATGTTTTCCCACACGGATTCGAGGATCGGCGCAGCCCGGCGTCCATTCCGTCCATCGGCTCGAGTTCGGTGCGGCCGATGAAGCCGCCCGCCTCGGCCATGGCGTCGATGGTTCACGGATCGGGGCGCATCCCGGAGCGGGTGAGGAAGGTGCAGTGTTCCACGCCGTCCACGCCGTCCACGCCGGCCGTGACCGGGTCGGCGATTGCCGACGCGCCGTGGGCGTGCGCCGTGACGCGCAGGCCGCGTTCGTGCGCGGCATGGGTGATCGCCCGCAGTTCGGCCAGGGTGTACTGCGCGCCGCCGGGGTCCGAGCCGGCCGATCTCATGCTGCCGGTGGCCATCACCTTGATGAGATCGGCTCCGTCCCGGGCCCGTTCACGGCACGGGCGGCCTGCTCGGCGCCGTCCGCCTGCTCCGCCTAGATAGCAGCAGTGGCCGCGGTGCGGGTGATGGGCGGTCCCGAGGAGACGATGTGCGGACCGTGCTCGTGATCCTCCCGCAGGCTCAGCGCAAGATATCCGCGGTCACAGGGGTCACGCACGGTGATGACGCCCGCGCGCGGCGTCTGTCCGGCGTGCGTGCGCATACGGGCCAGGACCATCGTGTCGTCGTCGCCGAGCACCGCTCCTCGGTGCGGCCCAGCGAGAGCCTGATGGCTGTGGGCGTCCACCAGCCCTGGCGGCAGGGTGACGTCATCCAGGTCGGTCAGCGGGACCCTGTCGGGTGGTGCGGCGCCCGAGAGATCGACATCGGTGATCGCCCCGTCCTCGACGGAGATGGCTCCTGGTTTCGGCAGCGCGGGTGTCGGTGCTCGGTGTCGGGGGAGGCAGTCGGGGCGGGCTGGGGGAGGATGGCCCGCCCCGACCAAAGGGGCACGTTGGGGGAGTGGACCGCGGTGCGATCCGTGCCCCGCGTTCGTGGCGCACGCGGCGGTCACACGGCGAGCGTCTCCCTCGGCTCCGGGGCGTCCTTCTTGTGTACTCCGGGGCGCCGGCCGAGCCGCCTTCTGCTCGGCGTACACCTCGACGAGGGCATGGTGGTCAGGCTGGTCGACGCGACGCTCGGGCCCCGGCTCCCGAAGCCATGACCGCCCGCCGGTGCGGCTGTCTGCGCATGCCCGGAGCAGTGATGTGAGCAGGACATCCACGGTGTGAATGACCTGAATACGGAATTCGGATCGCTCGAGGTATGGCAGCGGGGCCGTGCACAGCACATAGTCATGCCGACCCGCACGCCGCCGTCCGGCCGACGGCCGACGGCCGACGTGGGGCACTCTCAGCATGCCGTGCGCTCTCGGCGCGCCCCCACAGGCATGTCCGCTTCCATACTCGTCCCT
Source organism: Streptomyces sp. NPDC006476 (assembly GCF_040612015.1). Classification (NCBI taxonomy): domain Bacteria; kingdom Bacillati; phylum Actinomycetota; class Actinomycetes; order Kitasatosporales; family Streptomycetaceae; genus Streptomyces; species Streptomyces sp. NPDC006476. The sequence continues at coordinate 150,644 of NZ_JBEXPK010000018.1, forward strand.
GGAGTCGCCATGCCCGGTTCCGTCCAGCCGTCCGCCACCGCGGGCGACGACGTCGCGTCGTCGCCCGTCGCCGTCTCGGGCCCGGCCCATCTGCTGCGCCTGACCCTGCTGATGGCGGGCAGCTGTATGCCGATTCTCGGGGCGGTGCTGATCGCACCGGTGCTGCCGAAGATGCAGGACTACTTCGAGTCGACCCCCGGGGCGAAGGCGCTGGTTCCTCTCGCGTTGACCGCCCCGGCGCTGGCGCTGGCGCTGCTGGCGCCGTTCGCCGGGGTGATCGTCGACCGGCTGGGCCGCAAGCGCCTGCTGATCGTGGCGACGCTTCTGTACGCCGTGTTCGGCACGGCCCCGCTCTATCTGGCGTCCCTGGGCGCCATCATCGCCAGCCGCGCACTGGTCGGTGTCGCCGAGGCCGCGATCATGACCTGCTGCACCACGCTGATCGGGGACTACTACACCGGGCACCGGCGGGTGAAGTACCTCGCCCTGCAGACCATGTGCGCCTCGGCGTCGGCCACCGCCTTCTTCGTGATCGGCGGGGCCGCCGGGTCGGCGGGCTGGCGGGCGCCCTTCTGGGTGTACGCCGTGAGCCTGGTGCTCGCCCCGCTGATGGCCACCGTTCTGCCCAACCCCGCGCCCGGCGCGACCGTGGACGAGCTTGGGACCGCGGCGGCCGACAACCGCCGCGTCTTCCCGTGGCGGCAGCTACGGGGAATCTGCGCCCTCACCTTCTTCGGGGCGATGGTCTTCTACACCGTCCCGGTGGAAATGTCGTACCTGCTCGACGACCTCGGCGTGAAGAACTCCGGTGTGATCGGCCTGGCCACCGCCGTGTCGAGCGCCGCGACCGTGGGCGGAGCCGTCGCCTTCAGCCGGCTGAGGCGTTCGCCGGACGCGATGCTGCCCGCGGTCCTCGCGCTATGTGCGGCCGGCTTCGGGGTGATGTTCCTGGCGGGCAACGCCCCGCTGCTGGTAGCAGGGGCCGTGATCAACTGCGCGGGCACGGGCATGCTGCTGCCCGCCCTCCTCACGAGCACCATGTCACGCCTGGCGTTCGAGGACCGCGGCCGGGGCACGGGGCTGTTCATGGCGGCCTTCTTCGGCGGTGAGTTCGTCTGCCCGCTCGTCCTGCTGGCCGTGGAATCCGCGGTCGGTAGTCTGGCCGGTGCGGTGGCCGTGCTGGGGCTTGCTGCCGCCCTCCTCGCGGCGGGTCTCTTCGCGGGCCGCCGTCGCGTCGGTGCCGTCGACGCCCGGCCGTTGCCGGAGCAGACGGCCTGACGGACATACGCTTCGCCAGGGTCGGGCCGCCACGATGTGCTCCGGACGCGGCTTTGGAGTACATCGTGGACAGCCGTGTCAGCGGGACACATCCTCGCGTCTGTCGATGACGTCGCCGTTGCCCGTCAGCGTCGCCCCCACCTCCGCCGCCTTCTGACGCAGCCAGATGTGGGCCGCGTCCTGGGTGTGCACGGGGTGCCACCACATCGCCTCCCGCACCGGTACGGCCTCGAACGGGCAGGGCAGGACGCGTACCGCGGCGGACCGTACCGCTGTGCGGGCCAGGCGTTCCTGGATCATCGCGATCCGGTTCGTGCCCTCGACCATGTGGGGCAGCAGCTGGAAGGTCTGCACGGAGACTTCGACCCGGGGGCTGATGCCTATCATGCTGAGCTGGCGGGCGGCCGGGGCGTCGTAGGGGCGTTGGTAGACGGCCCAGGGCAGCCGGGCCAGATGGTCGAGGGTGAGCTCATTGCCGACCTCGGGGTGGTCATCGGCGAGCAGGCAGAGCCAGCGGTCGCTGAAGAGGTCGACCGCGGGCAGACCGTCGATGACGCCGTGCGGCATCAGCAGGCCGTCGACGGTGCTCAGAACGGTCGCGGTGTTCTCCACGACGGAGGGCGCCGGGTGCTGGAAGGTGAGCCGGATTCCCGGTGCTTCCTGGTGCAGGGCGCGGGCGAGGACGGCCCCGAACACGGCCGCGCCGTAGTCCGAGGCGAGCAGGGTGAACTCGCGGGTCTCGGCCCCCGGATCGAAGTCGGCCTGGCTGGTGAAGACCCGCTCCAGCAGGTCGCAGGCGGTGGCGCTGCGGTCGCGCAGGGCGGCGCCGAGCGGGGTCAGTTCGTAGGTGTTGCCCGTCCGCGAGAGCAATTCGTCGTCGAAGTGGCGCCGCAGCCGGGACAGCGCCGCGCTCATCGCGGGCTGGCTGAGCCCGATGCGCTCGCCGGCCCGGGTGACGTTGCGTTCCTCCAGCAGCGCGCGGAGGGCAACGACCAGGTTGAGGTCGAGTCGGGACAGGTTCACCGGGCACCACCTGGAAGGAGTCAGATATCCATGCCGTGGATGTGCGTCATCCACAGGATTCATTTCCGCGATCTGCGGTTCCAGGTCACAGTAGACCGCAACTCAGCGGGAGGAAATCTCATGGCAACACTCGCGCAACCCGCCGGCCCGTTCGCACTCGGCACGCTCTCCTTCCAGGACGGGAACCCGTTCCCCGCCCTGGTGGTCCGGGGCAGGGTGCTGGACCTGAGCCAGGCTCTGGCCTGGGAGCCGGCCGATGTGCGTTCCGTGCTGGAGCGGTGGGAGGAGGCTCTCCCGGTTGTGCACGTCCTCGCGGGCGAGGAAACCCTGCCCTGGCAGCCCCTCGACGGTCTGCGGGTGCACGCCCCGGTCGAGCCCCGGCAGATCTTCCAGTCCGGCGCCAACTACCGCCAGCACGTGATCGACCTGGAGGTCGCCCACCGCTCGCCCGACGATCCGCGCACGGTCGAGGAGGCGCGTGCCGAGATCGCGGCGGTGATGGACCGGCGGGCGGCGGAGGACCTGCCGTACGTCTTCATCGGCCTGCCCAGCACGATCGCGGGCCCGTACGACGATGTCGTTCTCCCCGCCTGGGCCGAACAGCCGGATTGGGAGCTGGAGCTGGCGGCCGTCATCGCCAAGCCCGCCTACCGGGTGTCCGTGGAGGAGGCGGTGGAGTACGTCGCCGGGTACACGATCGCCAACGACCTCACCGACCGGGCCACGGTCTTCCGCCGGGACATGAAGGCCATCGGCACCGACTGGCTGCGCAGCAAGAACGCGCCGGGCTTCACGCCGCTGGGCCCGTGGATCGTGCCCGCCGGATCGATCGCGGACCCCGGTGATCTGCGGGTCACGCTGAAGCTGAACGGCGACACGATGCAGGACGAGTCGACCAAGGACATGCTCTTCGGAGTCGCCCGCCTGGTGTCATACATCTCCCAGACGGCCCGACTCCTCCCCGGCGACCTGGTGCTGACCGGGTCGCCGGCCGGCAACGGCATCCACTGGGGGCGGCTGCTGCGGGACGGCGATGTCATGGAGGGCTCGATCACGGGGCTGGGCGTCCAGCGCACTCGCTGTGTCGCCGAGGAGGCTGGCGCATGATCGACCGTACGGATCCCGAGGGCGCGATCATCGAAGCCGCCAAGAGGTGCTCCAACTGGGGGCGTTGGGGTGAGGACGACGTCATCGGCACCCTCAACTTCCTCACCGAGGCCAAGCGGCGCGAGGGCGCGGCACTCGTGCGCCGGGGCGTGAGCTTCTCGCTGTCCCAGCGGTTCGACATGAACGGTCCGCAGAAGGGCTGGCGTCGGCGCACCAACCCCGTGCACACCATGCTCGACACCGGCACCGACGCGGCCCTCGGCAACCAGGGCTTCCCGCACGGGATCGGAGGCGCCGACGACGTCATCGCGATGCCGTTGCAGTGCTCCACCCAGTGGGACGGGCTCGGCCACATCTTCGACCACGGCAAGGCGTGGAACGGGCGGCCGGCGGAGAAGGTCGTCACCTCAGACGGCGACCTCGTCACCGGCATCGAGCACATGGCACCGTACGTCGCGGGGCGAGGCGTGCTGCTGGATGTAGGCCAAGTAGTCGGTGTCGGCGGTGAGTTGCCCGACGCCTTCGCCATCACCGAGGAGCACCTGACCGCGACCGCGGAAGCCCACGGCGTGAGCGTGGGACGCGGCGACATCGTCCTCGTACGGACTGGTCAGCTCACCCGCGCCAGACGGGACGGCTGGGGCGACTACGCCGGCGGACCCGCGCCCGGCCTCTCCTTCACCACAGCCGGCTGGCTGCACCGCACGGAGATCGCCGCGATCGCCACCGACACTTGGGGCTTCGAGGTACGGCCCAACGAGTTCGACCACGCTTTCCAGCCCTTGCACCAGGTCGTCATCCCGAACATCGGCCTGCTGGTCGGCGAGATGTGGGACCTCGACGACCTCGCGGCCGACTGCGCGGACGACGGCGTGTACGAGTTCTGGCTCACCGCCGCACCCCTGCCGATCACCGGAGCTGTCGGCTCACCGGTCAACCCCATCGCCGTGAAGTAGCCCGCAGAACCGGCCGGATGCGTCCTCCCCGGACAGCAGCGGCGCATCCGGCCCCACCCGCTCCACCCCGCCGACGGGTGACTCATCAAAACCCCTGGCCCCGCCCACCGTGGCGGGCGAGCCGCACCCCGCCGCCCGAAGCCGCGCGGCCCGACCTCGGGAGGATCCCGACATGGCACACAGCCCCACACGCAGAGTCCTGGTCATCGGCGGCGGCGCCGCCGGCAACGCCGTGACCATTCTGCTGCGCCGCGCCGGCATCACCGTCGACCTCGTCGAGGCCAAGCCCGACTGGAACGCCACCACCGGCTCCGGCATCACCCTCCAGGGCAACGCCTTGCGCGTCCTGCGCGAACTGGGGGTCTGGGACCGGGTGAGCGCCTCCGGCTTCCCCTTCAGCACGCTGGGCATCACCACCCCGGACGGCACCGTGCTGCACGTCGCCGAGGACATCAGGACAGGTGGCGACGACCTGCCCGCCACCCTCGGCATGCAGCGCCCCCAGCTACAGCAGATCCTCATCGACGCGGTCCGCGCCTCCGGCGCCACCGTCCGTCTCGGTACCACCGCCGAGGCCCTGAAGCAGGACACCGACGGTGTGTCCGCGCGCTTCAGCGACGGCACCGAAGGCCGTTACGACCTGGTGATCGGCGCCGACGGCCTCAACTCCGCCACCCGCGCCGCGATCGGCATCGCCGACAAACCCGAGCCGACCGGCATGGCCATCTGGCGCATCGCCGCCCCTCGCCCCGAGGGCGTCGAACGCAGCGACCTCGCCTACGGCGGCCCGGCCTATATCGCCGGCTACACCCCCACCAGCGAGAACACCATCTACGCGTTCGTCGTCGAAGGGTGCCGCGACCGCGCTTCCATCGACCCGGCCACCTATGCCGACGAAATGCGCCGCCTGGCGCAGGCCTATGGCGGAGCCTGGCCGGAGATCACCCGGCACATCACCGACCCCGGGAAGGTCAATTACACGTGGTTCGACCGGCTGTTGGTGGAGGGCTCCTGGCACCGTGGCCGGGTGGTGCTGATCGGTGACGCCGCCCACTGCTGTCCGCCTACCTTGGCGCAGGGGGCTGCGATGTCTCTGGAGGACGCCCTGGTGCTCGCCGAGTTGCTCACCAGCGGACGGGACTGGGACGGCGAGCTGCTCCAGAGCTACTACGAGCGCCGCATCCCGCGGGTGCGGAGGGTGGTCGAGGCGTCCGTGCAGTTGGGTCAGTGGGCGCTGGACGGCGTTCGGGACGCGGATGTGCCCGGGCTGATCGCTCGCACGATGAACTCCCTGAAGGAGCTGCCGTGACGGCGCGCACCGTGGACGTGCACGCGCACGTCCTGCTGCCGGAGGTCGACGCGCTGGTGGCGGACCTGCCGGGGCTGGCCGAGGCACGGGCCCTCGATGCCCGCCGCAACGGCCGCGACGCCCTCGCCGTCAGCGGCCCCATGGTCCGCGAGCGGGCCCCGAGGATGATCGACGTCACCGCGCGGCTGGCCGCCATGGATGCGCAGGGCGTGGACGTGCAGCTGGTCAGTCCTTCCCCCTCGCACTACCACTACTGGGCGGACGAGGAGACGGCCGAGAAGGTCTTCCGGCGCGCCAACGAGGCGACGGCCGCCCACTGTGCCCAGGCGCCCGAACGGCTGCACGGTCTCGGCCTCGTCCCCCTGCAGCATCCCGAGCTGGCCGTGCTCGCCCTCGAACATGCCCTGGAACAAGGTCTGCTGGGGGTGGAGATCTCCAGCCATGCCCCCGGCCGCGAGCTGTCCGACCCGGCGTACGAACCCTTCTGGACCCGCGTGGAGGAGACGGGCGCCGTCCTCTTCCTGCACCCCTTCGGCTGCACGCTCGACGAGCGCCTTGACCGCTGGTACCTGTCCAATGTCGTGGGCCAGCCGGTGGAGAACGCGGTCGCGCTGTCGCACCTGATCTTCTCCGGCGTGCTGGACCGGCACCCGGGGCTGAAGCTGATCGCCGCCCATGGCGGTGGCTACCTGCCCACTCACATCGGTCGCTCCGACCACGCGTGGTCGGCCCGTCCGGACGCGGGGGCAGGCTGCGCCCATCTGCCCAGCAGCTACCTCAAGCGGCTGTACTTCGATTCCCTTGTCCATGACCCGCACGTGCTGCGGGAGCTGGTCCGGGTGGCGGGCGCGGACCGAGTGCTGCTCGGCTCCGACTACGCCTTCGACATGGGCAATGACGATCCGGTCGCCGCCCTGCGCGCCGCCCGGCTGCCCGACCCCGACTTCCACGCCATCCGCGGCGCAAACGCCGCCGCACTTCTCAACCTCGCCTGAGGAGGCCCCCCACATGACCAACCGGCTGCTCACCCACCTGCGGCACGTCGACCTCGCCGTGCCCGACTACGACAAGCAGCTCGACTTCTACTCCGGCGTCTGGGGCCTGACCCAGGTCGCCGAGGACTCCGGCATCTCCTTCCTGGCCGCCGAGGGCTCCCCGGAGCAGTACGTCATCCGACTGCGCAAGGCCGAGGGGAAGCGCCTCGACCTCGTCTCCTACGGTGCCGCGAGCGCCGCCGACGTGGACACCCTCGCCGAACAACTCCTCGCGGGCGGTGTGCAGTTGATTTCCCAGCCGGGCAAGGTCGACACTCCCGGCGGAGGGTACGGCTTCCGCTTCTTCGACGTCGACGGCCGCACCATCGAGGTCTCCGCCGACGTCGAGGTGCGGCAGCACCGCAGGATCGAGGAGAAGGAATCGATCCCGGTCAAGCTGTCGCACGTCGTCCTCAACTCCCCGGACCTGGACAAGACCAAGGCCTGGTACGAGGAGCACCTCGGCTTCCGACTGTCCGACACCCTCGGCCATCCGCACATCGGCGACGTCATGCACTTCATGCGCATCAGCAACCAGCACCACTCCATGGCCATCGCCAAGGGCCCGCACACCTCGCTGCACCACATCTCCTTCGAGATGCGCGGCATCGACGAGTACATGCGCGGCTCAGGCCGGGTGATCCGCGCCGGCTTCAAGAAGATCTGGGGGCCGGGCCGGCACATGGCGGGCGACAACACCTTCACCTACTTCCTCGACCCGCACGGCAACACCGTCGAGTACACGACGGAGCTGGAACTGCTGGACGAGGACACCTGGCATCCCCACGTCTACGACTTCTCCCAGCCCGAGGTCACCGACCAGTGGGGCACCGCCAACCCCATGAACGAACTGGTCACCAAGGAATCCTTCAACGACGTCGACCGCGGCGTGTTCGTCGCCCCGCCGGTCTGACCGGCGAAGCTCTCAGTCCCCGGGGGCGCGGTGGCCCTGTCAACTGCCCTGACTCCCAGGCCGCGTCCCCGGTCTTCGCGCCCGCCCCGCACGCCGACAGCCGACAGGAAACCCCCATGCCTTTCGCCGCGTACGAGTACCGCAACCGACGCCACGTGGCCGTCGTCGAAGAGGACGGCACGCTCCACCCTCTCCCCGGTGTCGGCTCCCTGACCAGCCTGCTCGCCGAGGGCGGCGGCCTGCCCGAGCTGCTGGAGGCCGGCTCCGCCACGCTGGACGTCCCGGCCGGCCCCCATGTCTCCGAGGTACGGCTGCTGCCGCCGCTCCAGCCGCCCACCGTGCGGGACTTCGTCACCTTCGAGGAGCACGTCGAAGGCGTACGACGGTCGGTGGACGGCGCCGCCGGAGTGCCAGAGCAGTGGTACGCGGCCCCGACCTTCTACTTCACCAACCCCTACGCGGTGTACGGCCCGCACGACGACATCCCGATGCCCCCCGGCTCGACCGTGCTCGACTTCGAGCTCGAGGTCGCCGCCGTGATCGGCACCGAGGGCCGCGACCTCACCCCCGAGCAGGCCCGCGACCACATCGTCGGCTACACGATCTTCAACGACTGGTCCGCCCGCGATCTGCAGTCCGCCGAGATGAGGGTGGGCCTCGGCCCCTGCAAGGGCAAGGACACCGCCACCACCCTCGGCCCGTACCTGGTCACCACCGACGAACTCGAGAAGTACCGAGACGAGGACGGCTTCCTACGCCTCGCGCTCACCGCCTCGATCAACGACGAGGTCGTTGGTGAGGACCTGCTGTCCAACATGAGCTGGACCTTCGAGGAGATGGTCGCCTACGCCTCCCGCGGCACCGTCGTCCGCCCCGGCGACGTCCTGGGCTCCGGCACCTGCGGCAACGGCGGCTGCCTCGCCGAGCTGTGGGGCGTACTCGGCAGACAGGACCCGCCCCCGCTGAAGCCTGGTGACACGGTCACGCTCACCGTCGAAGGCATCGGCAGCGTCTCCAACACAGTCGTCGCCGGAGCCGCCCCGGTCCCGCTGCCGACCGGCCGACGCCGCTCCCGGGAGCGGCCATGACCGACCTCCACCCCAAGAGGCTGCTCGGCAAGGTCGTCGTGGTCACCGGCGCCGCCCGCGGCCAGGGCGGCGCCGAGGCCGCGGCGCTCACCCGCGAAGGCGCCCGGGTCATCGCCACCGATGTGACCGAGGCACCTGGCTGCCGCCGACTCGACGTCACCAGCGAGAAGGACTGGGCCGAGCTCGCCGCCGAACTGGGGGAGGCGTACGGCCAGGTGCACGGCCTGGTCAACAACGCCGGCATCACCTGGCGCGCCCGCATCGACGCCGTACGCCCCGAGGACATGGCCCGCGTCCACGCGGTCAACGTCACCGGGCCGCTCCTGGGCATCCAGCACCTGGCGCCGCTGATGCGCCCCGGGGCGTCGATCGTGAACGTCGGCTCCTCGGCGGCACTGACCGCCCACTACCCGGTCGCCTACACCGCCAGCAAGTGGGCGCTGCGCGGTCTGTCGGCCACCGCCGCCATGGAACTGGGGCCGCGCGGCATCCGCGTGAACACCATCCACCCCGGTTACATCGAGACGGAGATGACCGCCTCCGCCGCCCCCGCCTTCCGCGAGGCCAACCTCGCCGGCACGCCCCTCGGGCGCACCGGGACCGTCGACGACGTCACCCCGCTCGTCACCTTCCTCCTCTCCGACGAGTCGTCCTTCATCACCGGAGCCGAGATCCCGGTCGACGGCGGTCTCACCGCGCACGGCGGCGCGAAGCCGATCTCGGACGCCGTACGGCACTAGCAGCAGAAAGGCCCTCTCACCCATGGACAAGGTCTGTTCGAGCGCCGCCCAGGCGGTCGCCGACATCCCCGACGGAGCGTCCCTCGCCGTCGGCGGGTTCGGCCTCAGCGGCATCCCCGAGGTGCTCATCCAAGCCCTCCACACCCAGGGCGCCACCGGCCTGGAGGTCGTCTCGAACAACTGCGGGGTGGACGGGCGCGGACTGGGCGTCCTGCTGGGCGACGGCCGGATCGCCCGCGTCACGGGCAGCTATGTGGGCGAGAACAAGGAGTTCGCCCGCCAGTACCTGTCCGGCGAACTGGAGGTGGAGCTGGTGCCGCAGGGCACTCTTGCCGAGCGGCTGCGCGCCGGGGGAGCGGGCATCCCCGCCTTCTACACCCCCGCGGGCGTGGGCACCCAGGTGGCCAACGGCGGCCTGCCCTGGCGCCACGCCCCCGACGGCACGGTCGCCGTCGCCTCCCCGCCCAAGGAGACCCGCACCTTCCACGGTCGGCCGCACGTCCTGGAGCACGGCATCACCACCGACTTCGCCCTCGTGCGGGCCTGGCGCGGCGACCGTCACGGCAACCTGGTCTTCCGCAGGGCCGCCGCCAACTTCAACCCCCTCGCCGCCATGGCCGGCCGCATCACCCTCGCCGAGGTCGAAGAACTCGTCGAGCCGGGAGAGTTGAGCCCCGACGCCGTGCACCTGCCGGGAGTCTTCGTCCAGCGGATCGTCGAACTGACCCCGGCCGAGGCGGCCGACAAGCACATCGAACACCTTTTGATTTCCGCGTCTTCGACACGAGGGACCGTCCGCGCATGAGCCACGATGTCCGTACCGCGCCGGGCTGGACCCGCGAGCAGATGGCCGCGCGCGCCGCCGCCGAACTCACCGACGGCTCCTACGTCAACCTCGGCATCGGCCTGCCCACCCTCATCCCGGGCCACCTCCCCCCCCGGTGTCCACGTGGTGCTGCACTCAGAGAACGGCATCCTCGGCACCGGCCCCTACCCCACCGAGGACGAGGTGGACCCCGACCTGATCAACGCGGGCAAGGAGACCGTCACCGTCCTGCCCGGGGCGAGCTTCTTCGACTCCGCCCTGTCCTTCGGCATGATCCGCGGCGGCCACATCGACACCGCCGTCCTCGGAGCCATGCAGGTCTCCGCAGTCGGCGACCTGGCCAACTGGATGATCCCCGGCAAAATGGTCAAGGGCATGGGCGGCGCCATGGACCTCGTCCACGGCGCCCGCCGCGTCATCGTCCTGATGGAACACACCGCCAAGGACGGCTCACCGAAGATCCTCACCGAATGCACCCTGCCACTCACCGGCGAATGCTGCGTCCACCGCATCATCACCGACCTCGGCGTCCTCGACGTCACCCCGGACGGCCTCGCGCTCGTCGAGACGGCACCCGGGGTCACCGTCGAAGCCATCGCCGCCCGCACCGGGGCGCCCCTGCGCACCGACGCCGTCGCAGCCGCCTGCTGATCTTCGCCGGAGGTCACGTCACCGAAGAGATGGAGTCGGGTTCGGAGCTTCCCGAGTGCTGCCATACTGGACATAACACCCAGGTGTGTGATCGCCGAGCGGGAGGAGCGAGATGCGCGGATCCACAACGTCCGTGAGGCCCTCGCCATCGCCCGCGAGTGCCGTACGGTCCTCGGGGCCAGCGGCATCTCCTCGGAGTACCCGCCGCTGCGTCACGCCAACAATCTGGAGTCGGTGCTGACTTACGAGGGCACCAGCGAGATCCACACCCTGGTCATCGGCCAGGCCCTCACCGGTCAGGCGGCCTACCGCTGACCGGTCCCGTGGCCCCGGTTCCGGACTCGGCGAGTGGCCTCCCCACGTCCGGAACCGGACCCAGCCGGAGGGAACCGCGCCCGCGTCGGCCAGGTCGCTCGCGATGGCACCGTCGGCCTCACACAGCCCGAGGACGGCTATGCACGGGCGTTGGACGATGGTGGATCCCATGGGCATGCGCCTCTTCCCTTGTCCGTCACCTTGCGACCTGCAACAGGGTGAAAGATCGGCGCAAGTTGACAACGATATTGGTGCCACCCTTGCTGGAGGGCTCACTGTTCCGTGTGGTCGAGATACAGCAGGACGGCGGTGTTGACGCGGGGTAGGGACACGGTGAGGGTTCCGTCGATCGCGTCCCAGGTCGCCGTGGCGCCCGCGTCGGTCGGATAGAGCACCTGCGGGTGCAGGCGGCTGCCCCGCAGGTGGGGGATGCGGATATCACGGACGCCGGAGTCGGCCTTCTGCGCAGCGGTCTCGTCGTTGACAACGTCGCGTCGCCACAGCGCGAGATACGTCGTGGACTCCCCGCGCAGTCCGTGGGCGAGCCAGGAGTCCTCCCAGCCGGGCAGGCTCAGCGGCCAGAATGGACGGGCGGCAGCGATCTCCGGCCTGATGCGCTTGTACAGATCGATGCCCGAGCGCACGAGGGCGAGCTGCTCCTCGTCCATACGGTCCAGGAAACCGGAGAGGTGCACCCGGCCCAGCAGGGCGGTGGTCATCGTGAAGGCGATCTCGTCGAGGTCGAAGTGCGGTTGCGGGTAGGCCCACACGGCGGCCTGTTCGGGTGCCACGGCAGTGGCGGCCGCCGCCGAGATGGGCGGGTACCGCAACGGGTCCTGCTGGTCGCTGGTGGACTGCAACTGGGTCACGGCCAGCTGTGCGTAGTCCATGCGCAACCCGCCCGAGCCGCAGTTCTCCAGCACCAGGCCGGGATACCTGTCCAGGAGCGAAGTGAGCCAGTCGAGGTGGGCGCGATGATGCCCCAGCAGGCCGGCGCCGGCACTCTCCGAGCCGTTCTCGGTGCCGGGCCCTGCGTTGATGTTGTAGTCGAGTTTGAGGTAACCCACGCCCCATTCGCCGACGATGCGGTCGACGACCCGGTCGAGGTGAGCCCGGGCGGCCGGGTGGCGCAGGTCGAGGTGGTGGCGGCCGTGCTCGGTCAGCCGGACCCCGCCCCGCCGGAAGAACGCCTCGTCGGGCAGGGTCCGGACCAACGGGCTGCGTACGCCGACGACTTCGGGCTCCAGCCACAGGCCGGGCGTCATGCCGTGGCGTCGGATGGCGTCGAGGACTTCCTGGATTCCGCCGGGAAAGCGCCGCCCGGCGGGTTCCCAGGCGCCCACCGCGTCCCACCAGCCCTGCGCGTCGTCGTACCAGCCGGCGTCGATGACGAAGACCTCGGCTCCGGCGGCCCCGGCCGCCTCGACGAGCGGCAGGAGCTTGTCGGTGGTGGGGTCGCCCATCAGGGTGTTCATGTAGTCGTTGTAGATCACGGGAAGCGCCGTGTGATCCGGGTGGTTGCGGCGGATGTGGCGGCGGTAGGCGGTGAGTTCACCGAATGCCGCGTCCAGGCCGCCGCTCTCGGTGTGGACGAGCACGGCGGGCACGGTGGTGAACTCGGCTCCTGGGGCCAGCGTCTGCCGCCACTGGTGGTGGGCGTCGCTCGGTCCGAACAGGGCGAGGTAGGCAGCTCCCTCGCGTTCCCCGGTCTCGTAGCGCCAGCCGGCGCTGGACTCGATCTGCCAGAGCCAGGCGCCCCCCACGCCGTCGGTGAGGGCGCCGAGGGGGAGGTGCCGGCCGGTCGACCAGCTGCCCTGGGAGGAGCGCTCGAAGCAGCCCCGGCCTTCATGGCCGTGGGCGGTCCTGCTCAGTGGGACGACCTGGTCCCGGAACGCGGCCTGGCGCCAGCGGCATTCGGCGAGCCAGCCGTTGTCCGCCCAGTGCAGAATCAGGTCGTCGAGGCCCTTCTCCCCGTCGGTGATGCCGCCGAGCGTGAGGGTGGATATGCCCTCCAGGTGCAGGGGGGCGTCGCCCTCGTTGACCAGACGGACCTGTGAGCGCACGAAGCCCTCTCCCGGAACGGTGCTGAGGGTGACGTCGGCGGCGAGACCGGTGTCCGGGTCCGTGAGGCGGATCGTGGTGCGCCGCCACTGCCGGTCCTGGACCGTCGTGTGGCCGCGCAGGACCAGGCGGCTGCCGACGGTCGTGTCGATGAAGCGTTCTCCCGACCAGGTTCGTCCGTGCCCGGTGAGGACGACCTCGACGAGGGGGACGAGGCAGTCCCATGGGCGGCCGTCGTCGGTGAGTCTGACCGCCCCGGAAGGGTCCGCCACGACGCGCAACCCGAGGGTTTCATCGCTCCACAGCAAGGACTCCTGGGCGGTCTCGGCGGAAGCTGTCAACGCGTTTTCCATTCTGGGCAACTGATCTTCTCTGTGGTTCACGTGGGTCGTTTCAGATGAATTGCGCAGGTAGAGGGTTGTTTTCCGGGTTCTGGGCATTACCGGCTGATGGGCCGTTTCTGTGGCGGAGTGGTAACGCCGTGGTTGCAACCTCTTGACGACCGTGTTGTGACCGCTCACAATCCTCGCATGGTTGTGACCGGTCACACAAGCTCCGGCGGCCCTGCTGATCCGCAGGGGAGCCAGCAGAAGCCCGCCAGTATCCGCGATGTCGCCCAGGCGGCCGGCGTCTCCTACCAGACCGTTTCGAGGGTCATCAACGACCACCCGAACGTGAAGGAGGAGACCCGCCGCCGGGTCGAGGAGGCCATCGAGGCCCTCGGCTTCCGGCGCAACGCCACCGCATTCGCGCTGGCCAGCGGCGTCACGAAGACGGTCACGGTTCTGACGTCCAACACCGTCCTCTACGGTTACGCAGCCACCCTGCAAGGCCTGGAGGAGGCCGCCCGCGCCGCGGGCTACTCCGTCGGCGTCCGAGTCCTGACCCCGCAGGACGACCTGGACCGTACGATCACCACCGCGGCCGCGGCCGGTGGCGGGCTCGTGGTGATCGGATTCGATCGGCTCGGCGCGGCGACCCTGGACCGGGTCCCGTCCAACGTGCCCTGCGCCGCGGCTGTCGAAGCCCCGCCGCCGGGCCGTACACCCCCGCGTCCGGCGGTGTGGGTCGACGACCGTACGGCGTCCCGTACCGCCACCGAGTACCTGCTTCACCTCGGACACGAAACCGTCCACTATGTGGCGATTCCCGCGTCCACCGGCTCGCGGCGCTCAGCGGCACCCCGCGCCGAGGGTTGGCGGCAGGCCCTGGTGGCCTCAGGTGTCACTCCTCCGCCTCCCACCGGCAAGGGCTGGGACGCCCAGGCCGGTTACGACGCCGGCCGCAAGCTCGCCCGTGATCCTGGCGTCACCGCGATCCTGTGCGGAAACGACGACCTGGCCCTGGGCGTCCTGCGCGCCCTGCACCACGCCGGCCGGTCCGTCCCCGGGGATGTCAGCGTCATCGGCTTCGACGACGCCCCCCACTCGCAGTTCATCACACCCGCGCTCACCACGGTGCGCCTGGACTTCCAGGGGCTGGGCCGGTCCGCCTTCGGGCTCCTGCGCGGTCAGCTGGAATCCGACTTCCAGGCGCCCGAGCCCACGCTCGCCGGCCCCGAACTGGTCCGGCGCGAAAGCACGGGGAGCCGGGACGCATGATCCGGGCCCGTTTACGCCTCCGCTCCGCCTGTCCCAGAGCGGGGGAGACGCTGAGCTGGCTGCTGGCCGAATGGCCCGCCAGCGAGAGCGAGCCGGTGCAGTACTGGCTGTCCGACCTGCCCTCGGGCATGCCCTTGACCACACTGGTCCGCCTGGCCAAACTCCGCTGGCGCATCGAGCACGACTACCGGGAGATGAAACAGGCCCTGGGACTGGCCCACTTCGAGGGCCGCACCTGGAGCGGCTGGCACCACCACGTCACCCTCGTCTCTGCCGCGCACGCCTTCTGCACCCTGCAACGACTGGCCCGACTCGGTGTAGGGCGGCCAGGTATGGCACGGCCTCTCGGTCGCGCGGCGCAGTGGTGCATTCCGCCCGTTGGTCTCCCCGGTGATCGGTGGCTGCAGGTGTCAACGATGGGCCGGTTGTAGACCAAAAAGGCGAGACGTAAGCCATTTGCCCGTATATGTACTTGTCGTCGCTCTATGTAGCGTTTAGCGTTCGTTGGGTGGATAAAGGCCACGGAATCCAACCTCCGTGGTCACCGGCCCGAAGGCGAGGTGTGGAGCGCGTGGACGCGAGGCCCGGCTTGCGGCCCCTTCCGGCCCGGAGGCGCCCCAGGGGGAGGATGCGACGGCTGCGGATGCTCGCCGTGCTGCCCCTGCTGGCGTCGACGCTCGCCGCGTGCGGCAGCGGGGAGGGGTCCGGCCGGCCCACCTTGAACTGGTACAACTTCCCCGACGACTCCGGCGCGCTGCAGAAGGCAGCCGATCGGTGCAGCCAGGCGTCCCACGGCCGCTACAAGATCAGCTACAACAAGCTCCCCCGTGCCGCCGACGGCCAGCGCCAGCAACTTGTCCGCCGGCTCGCGGCCCACGACAACACCCTGGACATCCTTGGCCTGGACGTCACCTGGGCAGCGGAGTTCGCCGAGGCGCGCTGGATCCGCGAGTGGACCGGCGCGGCGAAGCAGCAGGCCACCGAGGGCACCCTGCGGGTACCGCTGCAGACCTCGACCTGGAAGAACAAGCTGTACGCCGTCCCGTACAACACCAACACCCAGCTCCTGTGGTACCGCAAAGACCTGGTGCCGACCCCGCCCAAGACCTGGGCCGAGATGCTGGACATGGCCCGCAACCTCGCCCGCCAGGGCAAGCCGCACTATGTGGAAATCCAGGGTGCTCAGTACGAGGGACTGACCGTCTGGTTCAACACGCTGATCAACAGCGCGGGCGGCTCCATCCTCAACCCGACGGCGACAAAGCCCTCCCTGGGCGCGCCCGCCGTGCGGGCCGCCACGATCATGCGCAACCTGGCGCGCTCCGTGGCCGCGGACCCCTCCCTGTCCAACCAGATGGAGGACCAGAACCGTCTCGCCATGGAGTCCGGGAGTGCCGCATTCGAGCTCAACTATCCGTTCGTCTATCCGTCGATGAAGGCCAACAATCCGGCACTGTTCAAGAACTTCCGCTGGGCGCTGTACCCCAGGGTCGACGCGAACCGCCCGGCACGTCCGACCATCGGCGGAATCGACCTCGCCGTGAGTACCTACACGCGCCACCCGCAACTGGCCTTCGAGGCCGCCCTGTGTCTGCGCAACAGGGAGAACCAGCTCACCGCCGCGCTCGTGGGCGGTCTGCCGCCCACCCTGCGTGGCCTGTACGACGAGCCGCCGTTCATCAAGGCGTATCCATTCGCCAAGGACGTGCTGACTTCCCTGCAGTCGGCGAGCGTGCGCCCGCTCACCCCCGCCTACCAGAACGTGTCGATCGCCGTCTCCCACACCCTGTCCCCGCCCTCCGCTATCAAGCCCGTGAGTTCGGTCCGCACCATCAGGGACCAGATCGACGCTGCTCTGCAATCCAAGGGAGTGATCCCGTGAACCACCACCCCCTTGGCCGACGCGCCCACGTGCCGGCCTCACCCTGCGGCGGTCCCCGATGAGCATGCAGGCCGAACCGGCCGGAGCCCCGCCGCCCCCCGATGCCAAACAGGCCAGGCAGGACCGGGCGGCACTGTCGGCCGGCGCCAGGCAGGAACGAAGGCTCGGCTGGCTGCTGTGCGCGCCGGCCGTGATCGTCATGCTCGCCGTGACCGCGTACCCGATCGGATACGCCATCTACCTGTCACTGCAGCGCTACGACCTGCGCTTCCCGGCACAGGCGAAGTTCGTGGGTCTGAGCAACTACGGTGCGGTGCTGTCCTCCACGTTCTGGTGGCAGGCCTTCTGGGTCACGCTGTTCATCACCGTCGTGTCCGTGGCCATCGAACTGGTCCTCGGCATGGGGCTTGCCTTGGTGATGCACCGCACGATCTTTGGTCGCGGCTCCGTACGCACCGCGGTCCTCATCCCCTACGGCATCGTCACCGTCGTCGCCGCCTTCTCCTGGCAGTACGCCTGGACGCCGCAACTCGGTTACCTCGCCAGCCTGTTGCCCAGCGGATCGGCCCCGTTGACCCATCAGTGGTCAGCCCTGTGGCTGATCATCCTCGCCGAGGTGTGGAAGACGACCCCGTTCATGGCCCTCCTGCTGCTCGCGGGCCTCGCGCTGGTCCCCGATGAAACACTCAAGGCGGCCATGGTGGACGGCGCCACCGCCCGGCAGCGGTTCTTCAAGGTCGTGCTGCCGCTGATGAAACCGGCCATTCTGGTGGCGCTGCTCTTCCGCACGCTGGACGCGTTCCGGATCTTCGACAACATCTACATCCTGACCTCGGGCGCCCACGAGACAGGCTCCGTGTCCATCCTCGGTTACGACAATCTGTTCACCGCGCTGAACCTGGGCATTGGTTCGACGATCTCGGTCCTGATCTTCATCGCCGTCGGGATCATCGCCTTCACCTTCGTCAAGCTCTTCGGCGCGGCCGCACCTGGCGCGGAGGTGAAGCGCTGATGGCCGCAGTGGGGAAAACGCACGCCACCCGCTGGGGTGTCGTCAACCTGGTGGTGGTGCTGTACGCCCTGTTCCCGGTGTGGTGGATCGCCGCGCTGTCGTTCAAGGCGCCCAGCACGCTCACCGACGGCAACTACATCCCCCGGCAGTGGACCTGGGAGAACTACCGGGGCATCTTCAAGACCTCCGAGTTCACCCGCGCACTGATCAACTCGATCGGCATCGCCCTGATCTCCACGGTCATCGCAGTGGTACTGGGCACCATGGCCGCCTACGCGGTGGCCAGGCTCCGGTTCCCCGGCAAGCGGCTCCTCATCGGCATGTCGCTGCTCATCGCCATGTTCCCCCCGATCTCCCTCGTCTCCCCGCTGTTCAACATCGAACGCATCGTGGGGATCTTCGACACCTGGGTGGGGCTGATCATCCCCTACATGACCTTCTCCCTGCCGCTGGCGATCTACACCCTGTCGGCGTTCTTCCGGGAGATCCCCTGGGACCTGGAGAAGGCCGCCAAGGTGGACGGGGCCACGCCCGCGCAGGCCTTCCGGCTGGTCATCGCGCCGCTGGCCGCGCCGGGCGTGTTCACCACAGCCATCCTCGTCTTCATCTTCTGCTGGAACGACTTCCTGTTCGCCATCTCGCTGACCTCCACGCAGGCGGCGCGCACGGTGCCCGCCGCGATCGCGTTCTTCACCGGAAGTTCGCAGTTCCAGCAGCCCACCGGATCGATCGCAGCGGCCGCCGTCGTGATCACCATTCCGATCGTCATTTTCGTTTTGCTCTTCCAGCGGCGGATCGTCGCCGGACTGACCTCCGGGGCGGTCAAGGGATGACCGAGCCGGCCGTGGAAGGCAGCCCGCCGGTACGGGACCCCTACCCCCACACCCGGATCCGGAAGGCATGAAGGCAAGGAGGAGGCACCATGGCCGCGATCACCCTTGAGGGAGTCACCAAGCGTTTTCCCGACGGATCCCTTGCCGTGAAGGACGTGGATCTCGACATCGCCGACGGCGAGTTCGTGATCCTGGTCGGTCCTTCCGGCTGCGGCAAATCCACCACCCTGAACATGATCGCCGGACTCGAGGACATCACCGAAGGCACCCTGCGCATCGGTGACCAGGTCGTCAACCAGCTCGCTCCCAAGGAGCGCGACGTCGCCATGGTGTTCCAGAGCTACGCCCTGTACCCGCACATGAGCGTGCGCGAGAACATGGGCTTCCCGCTGCGGCTGGCGAAGGTGGACAAGGGCACCGTCAACTCCAAGGTCGAGGAGGCAGCCCGGATCCTCGACCTCACCGAGCACCTGGACCGCAAACCCGCGAACCTCTCCGGTGGCCAGCGTCAGCGGGTGGCCATGGGCCGGGCGATCGTCCGCGATCCCAAGGCGTTCCTGATGGACGAGCCCCTGTCCAACCTGGACGCAAAACTCCGGGTGCAGATGCGCACCCAGATCTCCCGCCTGCAACGGCGCCTGGGCACCACCACGGTGTACGTCACCCACGACCAGACCGAGGCGATGACCCTCGGCGACCGGGTCGTCGTGATGCGGCAGGGCCTCGTCCAGCAGATCGGCACGCCCGCACAGCTCTACGACCTCCCACGCAACCTCTTCGTCGCGGGCTTCATCGGCTCACCGGCGATGAACTTCCTCAACGCCACCCTGGAGGGCGGCCTGCTGCACTCGCCCTTGGGCGATCTGCCCCTCGATGACCGAACGAGGCAGGCACTGGAACGGCAGAACGCACCCCGCGAGGTCATCGTCGGCCTGCGGCCGGAGGCCTTCGAGGACGCGGCCCTGTCGTCCCAACCCAGCCGGGGCGGCCCCGTCTTCACCGCCAACGTGGACGTACTGGAGTCGCTGGGCTCCGACGCATACGTCTACTTCACCGCAGAGGGCGGATCCGCGACAACCGCGGAACTGGAGGAACTGGCGGCTGACTCCGGTCTGCGCGACACCGGCGCGGAGGTCCAGCAGATCGTGGCCCGCCTGGACGCTGCCACGCGCGCCCGGGAGGGCGCACCGGTGGACTTGCTCGTCGACATGGCCAAGGCGCACGTATTCGACCCGGCGACCGGAGCGAACCTCACCCATCCCGAGAGTGAAGCCTGACGATGCCGCACGGCCGGACGGCGACATCACAGGGCAGGTTGTGCCTCCGCCCGGAACTGACAGCGTTCCTGGGTTTCCCGGCATGGAGGGCGAACCGGCCTGAAACTCGCAAGCCCGCCCAGCAGCACATCGACGGACCACCGAGGGCCGCTCCCACAGCACTGCGCACGGGACGGCCGCAGCCAGGCTGAAGCCCGCCGGCAGCGGCGCGAACGAAGGCACGGGCGGCGACCAGGTCGACCTCGCCACGGACTCGCACGCCTCCCGGGCTACCGGGTCTTCGCAGTGCACCGGGCTTCAGCCCGGTGGTGAAGCGATTCTGAGAAGTTCTCTGACCCGCGCTGTGCGCATGGGTCCGCACTGTCTACCTCAGCTCAGACGGGCCGGTTCTGCTGCTCGATGTACTGCTTCACGATCGACAGCGGAGCCCCGCCGACCGACCCGGCGAAGTACGAGCCGGACCACAGCCGCTGTGGCAGGAGAGATCGTGTTACGAGCTCGGTGTCGTCGGCTGACGGGCTGGTGTCCTGCGTCCTCGCAGGGTGAGTCGCAAGGATCACCGAAGGTCACGGACGTCGCGCCAGGAAGACAAACTCCCTTCCTGGACGGTCGGGCGCATCGCGAATGCCATCCACCACATATCCGTGCGCGTCCAAGTCCTTCTCGACTTCGTCCCGCTCTCGATAGCGCAGCGTCGTATCCGATGTCAGCACCTGTCCGTCCGCTGCAAACCTGTAGGTCCAGCGGAACGTCACCAGAGGCATGCTCACCTCAATCAGTTGAACCCAGCTCTCGACGGCGCCGACGCCTGGAATCTCGGTCACGCGGTATGACTTTTCCCGGGTCCACTCTTCCCAGGCACGTCTGGACGGATCGCGCGTCTCGAAGATCAGACGCCCGCCGGGCCGCAGTGCTCCGTGGGCTCCTCGTAGGGTCTCCTGCCACGTCTGCGGGTCGGCGATGGCCTGGGCGACGTTCGCTGTCATCGTTGCAAGGTCAACCTGCAGCGGTGGAAGGTTTGTCGCATCACCGCAGATCCAGCGGACTCGTCCACTCCCCGGTTTGGTCCGGGCGACGTCGATGGATGCCTGGGCGGGATCCACGCCTACGACCTCGATCCCGCGACCGGCCAGGAGGAGGGCGAACACCCCTGTGCCGCAACCGATGTCCAGTACTCGGTGAGCCCCGAACTCGTCCGCCATCCGCAGATATGCAATGAGGTCGCTGCGATCGGGGTCGAGCGGATCGTAGATCGCGGCGAGTCGTGGATGCGCGAAGCACTCGTCAGCCATGCGGCCGAACGTATGCAGACCTGGGTCCGAACAGCTACCCAGTTTCGCTCGGTCCCGGGACACCTGGCCTCGGCGTGCCGGTTCCTCTGCTGGAGCCGTCGTGGGGCGAACCCCACCCCCGCCCACACCGCCGCTCCCTGTGAGCGGCAACCAGATCCAGACCGGCACCGAATCCTGCCGCCTCGCCGTCACACAGGCCCGCGCCGCTGCCCTGGACTCCGCCGCAGGCTGAACCCTGCACGTGAATCGCACGCCTTGCAGCCGATGGTCGTGGTTCTGCTCTCGGCAGACTGGCCGACCAGAACACCCAAACCTGCGAGGCTGGCTGCATGGCGAAGAACATGTCGGTGCGTCGGCTCGATCTGGGATTCTTCATCCGGCCCGCGTCGGAGACCGGGGGCCCGCAACCGCGGGTCGAACCTGTGCTGGCATACCTGGTGCAACACGATCACGGCCTGATCCTCTTCGACACAGGCATCGGCAACGCGGACCCCGAGACCGAAGCCCACTACCGTCCCCGACGCCGAAACCTGCAGGATGCCCTGTCCGCGGCCGGAGTCGCTCTTGACGACATCTCCCTCGTCGCGAACTGCCACCTCCACTTCGACCACTGCGGCGGGAACCCTCTCCTGGGCGGCAAGCCCATCCTGGTCCAGGACATCGAGCTGGCGACCGCACGCAACGGCGACTACACCTTCGACGAGCTGATCGATTTCCCCGCCGCGTCCTATGAGGAACTCGCCGGTGAGGCCGAGGTCTGGCCGGGAGTCTGGATCATTCCGACACCAGGGCACACCCAAGGACATCAGTCGCTGGTCCTCCGGCAAGGAGACGGCACGGTAGTCCTCGCCGGCCAGGCGCACGACTTCGCCTCCCACTTCGCATCCGACCAGCTGGCCCGCCAGGCGGCAGTTCACGGCGTGGAGCAGCCGTTACCCGCCTACCAGCACTGGCTGGAGCGACTCGCCGACTTCGACCCACGACGCGTTCTCTTCGCGCACGACTGCTCGGTCTGGGAACCGTCGCAGAGCACCTTCTAGGAAAGGCCGGACGTCGCCCAAACGGCTGCGACATTCACCGTCAATGCCGGCGGACGTCGGCTGTCCCCGCCGGAGTGGTGTCAGTGCTCATCGACATTTCGCGGCCCTGTGGTCGACAAGTGGTGTCCGATTCCCCCTACGAAGCCATCAAGCCCAGCGCCTCCAGCTCGGCCACACGCTCGGCCTCCAACGTGCCGGCCACGTAGCAGCGGCGCTGGTCCGCGACCCACACCCCGAGGGGATGGCCGCCGACGGGCCAGTCCTGCGGCGTGACGTACGTGTACGGCGGCGGGCACGGCGCTCGTGACGCTCTCGTCCAGCAGGGGGAGTGTCCCGTCCGGGGTGCCCGCGTACTGCCCGTGGCTGAGGGGCGGCGCCGTAGGCGGTTCCGGCGGTGACGGTCGCCGCCGCGCTGATGTGCCCGTCGATGTGTGTCGGCCAGAGTACGGTTCCGCCGGGAGGGGAGCCGGAGGAGAGCGTATCCCCTCGTGCGGACGCCGCTGCCGTATGGTCCTGTGGACCCCCGGCCGCCTGGCTCGGGTTGGGCCGGTGTGGGTTCGTCAGAGATCGCCGTGGTCCTGCCAGCCGCACGAACCGCAGATGACGAGGCGCAGGGCACGGTCATCGTGGTGGTCGACGGTGACGTAGGGGCGCAACCGGTCACTGCCTACACCGCACCGCGGGCACGTCTCGTACTGGCCCAGGGGGCCGAAGTCGCTGATGACCGGAGGGTGTTCGGATACGGGGTGCTGGTCGCCGGAGGGCGTGGAGATCAGGGCGAGGCGCACGATCGCGGCCGCTGCCGCGTCCGTCACGCCGACGGCCAGGCGTACCTGGGGCCGTCGGTTCAGTGGGGGTGGCAGGGGGCAGTCGTCGAGGCGGACGGGTACGAGGCGTTCGTCTTCAGCCGGGGCGGCGTCCCAGGCGGCCTCGGCGGCGTAGGACCATAGCAGGACGGTGGCGTCGGTCCCGGCCGTGTCGGTGTGGGTGTCGGGCACGACATCGGCACCGGCCCGCGCGAGCGCGGAGGCGAGCGACGCGGCCTGCCGCTCGTCCTTGGGCTGGTACGAAAGGTGAGTACGCACGATCTCATAATGCGACAGGGCGGCGCGCCGTTGTGTCCGCGCCGCCCATCCCGCTGCGACAGGCCGGCGCGTCACCGGTCCCGAGGTCAACCTTGAACCGTGAGTGCTCCGCGTCACCGGGCGTGTGTTCAGCACCGAACTCGGCCCCGACGAACGGGTCGTGGGAGTGAATGGGCTCGAGGGCATCGTCGAATTCGGCTGTGCGGACGGGCGCAACTTCTCGACGGCGGTCGCGGTCGGTATGACCGGACGGCTCATTGGCGTGTTCTGCGAGGGCGACGGGATGTGGGTGTGGTCGTTCACCTACGAGGGCTGCGACGACGCCGACGAGTTGGAGGTGGCACCGAGTTGCTGACTTTTGCGACTGCTGGCTCGGCGCTCTGACGGAGCAAGCGGGGTGTGACATGTGAGATCCCCGGAGGCCCGCCCCAGGGTGCCTTCGCGGACCGTTGACGGCTCGTCATTGGCTGCCTACCGTCCAAGCGCAGCGATGCCGAACAAGGTTCGGAATATCGATCGAAGGAAGGTCCGGATGGATGGCATGGAAAGGTCACGGCGGTCGCTGTCCGCACTCGGTCTGCCGGAGCGGGACCTGGGGGAACTTCCCGACTCGGACAAGCGATTCCCGGACGGCGCGCAGTACCGGGTGGAGATCCCGTCGGTCGAAGGCCCGGGGCCGTTCCAGGCGGTCATGGATGAGGCCGAGCGGCGCGGGATGCGGATACATCGCATCAGCCAGGGCAGTGGCATGATGCTCCTCGCCGATTCGGAGATCGAGCAGATGGTGGCTCTCGGCCGCGAACGCGAGGTGGAGGTCTGCCTCTTCGTCGGACCACGCGGCGGCTGGGACATCGGCATCCAGGCCACGTCCGCCGCGGGTGGCGGTGCAGCCGCGGTGCTGCGCGGCGCCGACCAGTTGGCGTACGGGGTCGAGGACGTCATCCGGGGCTGCGACCTCGGCGTGCGCAGCGTCCTGGTGGCAGACATCGGTCAGCTGTGGGTGCTGGGCCGTATGCGGCAGTCCGGCGACCTGCCGCCGGACCTGGGGATCAAGGCGTCGGTATCGATGCCGACGGCCAATCCGGCGGCAGCACGGGTGCTTGAGGATCTCGGGGTCACCACGATCAATCTGCCGATCGATCTCACTCTTGCTCAGATAGCGGCGATCCGGGGGGCGGTCGACGCGCCTCTGGACGTCTATGTGGAGGGCGCGGACGACTTCGGCGGCGTGGTGCGTTATTACGAGATACCGGCCCTCGTGCGCGTGGCGGCTCCTGTTCACCTCAAGTTCACGGTGCGGAACGCGCCGTCTCTGTATCCCTCCGGAGCGCACCTTGCCGACCTGGCGGTGGCGACCGCACGCGAGCGCGTACGGCGGGCGGCGCTCGGCTTGTCCGTGCTCCGCCGGCACTATCCGGAGGCCAAAGCCAGCCCCGGACCCATGGCGACGTAAACCCGGCGCAGGCATGGAGGGGGACGATCTACGTACAAATATTGACGAAACCGTAGTCCACTCAGGGCCTTGACGACCTATCAGGCCAGTTCTACGTTCAGCCCCACCAAATGCGCCGAACGCCGTTCGAAATATCGGGCAGCATGTGCCGAACACGCCGGAGTGATCATGAAGAAGATCGATCCGCAGGTGGAAAGGGCCGTCGACACGCTCAGCCTGAACGGGCTGACCAGGCGGCGACTGCTGAGTGGCGGCGGAATGGTGAGCGCCTCGGCCGCCGCGGCGGCCTTGCTGTCCGCCTGCTCGGCCAGCAACAAGAGCGACGACAACAAGTCGGGCGGCGGTGTCGGCGACTTCCCGAAGACGCCGAAGTGGAAGTTCGTGTTCGTCAACCACGTCACGACCAACCCGTTCTTCACCCCGACGCAGTACGGGGCAGCCGACGCCTGCGCGCTCCTGGACGCTTCGTTCCAGTGGACAGGCTCGAAGGACTCAAGCGTGCCTGAAATGGTCAGCGCCATGGCCTCGGCCGTCTCTGCGAAGGCCGACGGCATCGCGGTGGCGGTCGTCGACAAGAATGCCTTCACGTCGCCCGTCGACAAGGCCCTCAGCGCCGGCATCCCCACCATCTCGTACAACGCGGACGGGGCCAAAGGGGATCCGGGGACGAGCCGGCTCTGTTACGTCGGGCAGGACCTCTACCAGTCCGGGGTTGAGCTGGGCCGCCGCATCGCCTCGCTGATGCCTTCCGGCGGGGACGCGGTCGGCTTCATCGCCACCCCGGGAGCGCTCAACATCCAGCCGCGCATCGATGGGGCCACCGACGCGATCAAGGCGTCCGGCAAGTCGATCAACTTCAAGTCGGTCGCCAGCGGCGCGGAACTTCCTCAGGAGCTGTCGACCATCGACGCGTACGTCAGCGGACACAAAGACCTCAAAGGCCTGTTCGCTGTTGACGCGGGCTCCACGGAGAGCATCGGCAAGGTCATGAAAAAGTACGGCCTCAAGAAGAAGGGTGTGGTCGCGGGTGGCTTCGACCTGAATCCCAACACCCTCACCGCGATCAAAGCGGGAGACCTCGACTTCACCATCGACCAACAACCCTATCTGCAGGGTTTCCTGAGCGTGCTCTACCTGTGGCTGTACAAACTGTCCGGCGGACTGGTGATCCCAAGTGTCACCGACACCGGCCTGCTCTTCGTGACCAAGGACAATGTCGACCCCTATCTGGAGAGCAAGACCCGGTTCGAGGGCTCCAGTACGAAGCAGCAGTGGGTCAAGCGCTCCGGCCCCATAGCACACGCATGAGTTTCCTGAGTCGACCGCTATGCCGCGAGGGGCGTCTCGGTGCCCGGTTTGACCTCGTTGTTCGCCTGGTGAATGGCGGAGGCGTGGCAGGCACCGTCGCGACAGCCGGCCCAGATCACGCGGAGCCAGGCGCGGGCAAGGGTCCGGACGGCACGGGGGTGGCGCTTCTTGCGTGCCTGGGCATCGGTGTAGAGCTTCGCGGCCCAGTCGCTGCCGTGCCGGCTGTTGTCGGCGAACGCGGTGCTCGCCACGCGGGCGGGCCGGTTGGTCGCGTACCGGAACGTCACCGCGTGGGACGTGCCGGCGGCGCTGGTGACCGGGACGGCGCCGGTCTCGGCGATGAACTGCTCGCAGGTCTCAGCGCGCTGAGGGATCGGGCTGATCTCGCCGATGACCTGGCCGATGTTGACCTTCCCAGTGCGCGGCGTGGAGGCCGCCAGCGGCGCGTAGGGGCGGACCTCGACGGCGGTGGCGGTTTCTTGGTCGGGGGTGTGGATGGTCGTCCGTATCGCGCGCACCACCTGGACCTGGACACGGGCCAGCGTGGAGAGGGTGTCTTCGCCCAGGCGGGGGGCCGCGTGGGAGGTGGCGCGCAAGCGCGCGATGAGTTCTATGCCGGTGCGCCGGCCGGAGTAGCCCCGCCGCATGCACCAGGCTTCCAGCTTGGCCGGGACGAGCTTCGCGGCGGCCCGCGGGGCCGGGCAGCGGTCCAGGAACTCCCGCTGGTTGACGGCGGTGACTTTGGCCTCGACGCGGCCGGCCCGCCGGCGGGCCGGGGCCTGCAGTTGAAGGGTCTTCAGGTCCGTTGGGGTGATGCGCCGCAGGCGGTGGTCGTCGGTGCGCGGGTAGTCGGCGAGCTTGTCACTGTCCTCGGCGCCGGTCTTCGCCCTCGAAGCGCCCCAGCGCGGGCGCATCGCGTGAAAGGCGTTCGGGTGCACCGGCACCCCCGGCCGACCGGCGGCCAACAGCCGGTCCACGACCAGGCCACGGGTGGTCCCGATGGCCACCAGCAGGCCGGCCGGGTCACCGTACCGGCCCGGCCCGGCCAGCGTCGCCGCGATGCCCTGCCCGGTGAGTGCCGGTTCCCAACGGTTCACTGGCGTACGGGAGTTGTCCATGACGGTGACGTCGTGGGTCTCGGTCGCCCAGTCACATCCGACGAACACGGAAGCCGTACTCCCATGCCGCTGACGGAGCACTTGCCCGGTGCTGAGGTCGTCTGCCGAAGGCTCATCAATCGGCCCTCTGCGGGGCGTGTCCCTGAAGCCGATCAGACGGCCTCGGCCCGGCGGGGCCGGCATAACTCATGCCGGTCATCGCGTAGAACGCGAGCGCGGCTGTGCACCCGCCGGGACCGGGAGGTCACAACCCCACCCGTGAGGGCTGCAGAAGGGATGGTCCTCCAATGAGCGAGCGAGCCGTGCAGGACACGACCGGCGGGAAGACCGTCACGGCCGGCACCCCGCCGGTGCGGCGGCACGGCCCACTGCGCCTGGCCTTCGAGGCGTTCGTCATCCGCCGCGAGGCCACCATCTTCATCGTCGCGGTGGGCCTGCTGCTGTACTTCTGGTCCAACAACGCCGACTTCCTGGCCCGCAACAACCTGGTGAACCTCTCCCAGCAGACGGCACCGTACGCGATCATCGCGGCGGGCATGGTGCTGCTGCTGGTCAGCGGGGAGATCGATCTGTCGGTGGGCGCCGTCTTCGCACTGTCGCCGTTCCTGATGCACTACATGATCGACTACTACGGCACGTACCCAATCATCGCGATCATCGGCTCGATACTGGCCGGCGCCTTGATCGGTCTCGTCAACGGCTTCGTGGTGGTCGTGCTCAAGGTACCGTCGTTCGTCGCCACGCTCGGCATGCTCTTCCTCATCCTCGGCATCATGCTGACCACGTCGCACGCCTACCCGGCACAGATCCCCGAGGCAGCTCACGGGGTGCGCGGCTGGTTCGGGCAGGCGGACTGGTCGGAACTGATCTGGTGCCTGATCATCGTCGCGTACTTCCACGTCGTACTCACCCGATCACGCTGGGGCCTGCATACGATCGCCACCGGCGGCAACCCGCTGGGCGCGAGCGAGGCCGGCATCAAAACCGGTCGCATCAAATTCGGCAACTTCATGGCCACCAGCGCCCTGGGGGCCTTCGCCGGCCTCCTCGAGGCCTTCCGCGTCGACTCGATCGACCCGACCGCTGCGGGTGCGGACGGCGCATCCCCGATGTTCACCGCCGTCTCCGCCGCGGTCATCGGCGGTACGGCGCTGGCCGGCGGCTCGGGGACGGTCGTCGGCGCGCTGCTCGGCGCGCTCGTCCTCGCGGAGTTGCGCAACGGGTTCAACCTCATCGGGATCAACGCCAACCCGTTCAACATCATCCTCGGTGCGGCGATCATCCTCTCCATGGTGCTCAACGTGCACCTGGCCAGACTGCGAAGGGCAGGCCGCCGATGAGCGAGTTGACCGGTCCGACACCGACACCGGCGCTCTCCGTGGAGCATATTGTCAAGGGCTTCGGCGCGGTCACCGCGCTGCGGGACGTGAACCTGCGCCTGAACAAGGGCGAGGTACTCGCCCTCGTCGGCGACAACGGCGCTGGAAAGTCAACCCTGCTGAAGATCCTCTGCGGCTTCCACCGGCCTGACGCAGGCCGCATCCTCCTCAACGGCGAGGAAGTGACGCTCAAGTCGGTCGACCATGCCCGCTCGCTCGGCATCGACGCGGTGTACCAGGACCTGGCGCTGGTCAACGAGCTGACGGTCTACCACAACATGTTCCTGAACCGGGAGATGATCCGCCCCACCCGTCTGCTGCACAACCGCGCGATGCGCAAAATCGCCCAGGAGCACCTGGACGAGATGGGGGTGAACATCCCATCGGTCGACGTCGAGGTCGCCAAGCTCTCCGGCGGCCAGCGCCAGGCCATCGCCGTGGCCCGCTCGGTCTACTCCGAGGCCAGGGTCCTCCTTCTCGACGAGCCCCTGGCCGCGATGGGCGCCAAGGAAGGCGCCCTCATCCTCGACCTGGTCAACGACCTCAAGGCCCGCGGCGAGGTCTCCGTCATCATCATCGCCCACAACTACGCCCAGGTCTTCGAGGTCTGCGACCGGGTCAATCTGCTCCAGCACGGCGAGATCACCTTCGACAAGCGCACGTCGGAGACCTCGGTGGCCGAGCTCACCGACCTGGTGGTCGAGGAGTACCGGAGGTCGCGAACCAAATAGGCGTCGTTCTGCGTGAGGGCGGCCTCGACGCCGGCGAGGATGGCGTAACCGCGCTGCCATCCCTCTTCTCCGGACAGAATCCCCGCCGTACACCCGGGCCCACGGGCTGCAGCCATGCCCGCTCCCTCGGCTTGACCCGCACTCACGTCCAGCGCGCCCTCACCGAGATGGCCTGCAACGTCACCTGCGTCGCCCACTGGATCGAACCGGCGGAGGAGAGGACGAGGTCTTCGCGCTACAGGCAACCGGATCCAGCGTGGTGTGGGGTGGATGGCAGGGCCGGCTGCATGTCGTCGACGGGATCAAGGCATTCCGGGGCAGAGTTTCGACATGCGCGGCCAATTGCTCGCCGTGGACAGTGACCCAACGCAAGAGGCTGTGTATGCGGCGACCGCGAGCGGCGGGGTGCACGGCGTACCGCTGTGACCGAGTACCAGCCTCCCGCGGCCGCCGACACCTTCGGCACGCATGAAGATCCACAACTGCGGACGGAGATGTGTTGACCGTCCTCAGAAGGAACCGACCGAAGTCAGTGCGGCCCCCAAGGCCGCTCAGGCCGCCATCAACGCCGCCAGGGCGCGGTCCATCGCGGCGTTGAACTCTTCCGGCGCCAGCGGCAGCCGGGACTTGACGTCCCGGCTCCACTGATCGGCGAGGACCTCGGCGGAGCCCGCCTCGACACCGTCGAGCGCCGCGTCGGCCAGGTCCGACGGAGCGATCTTGTCCACGGGCCAGCCCGCGGCCATGTCGGTGTCGGCCAGGCCGAGGTGCACCGCTGTGACGAGCGTGCCCTGCTCGGCGAGTTCCAGGCGGACGCCGTTGGTCATGGCCCAGGCGGCGGCCTTGGTCAGGTGGTAGGCGTTGGCGCCCTTGCCCCCGAACCACGACATGGCGGAGAGGACGTTGACGATCGCGCCCCCGCCGTTCCTGGCGAGCGCCGGCGCGAACTCCCGGATCATTCCCAGGTGGCCGAACATGTTGGTCTCCAGCTCGTGCCGTACCGCCTCCAGCGAACCGGTCACCAGGTCCGTCCCCGTACTGATTCCCGCGTTGTTGATGAGCAGCGAGACGTCCGGGGCGGCCTCGGCCGCAGTCCTCACGGATGCGGGATCGGCGATGTCGAGGGGCAGTACCACGGCCGCGGGCAGGTCCACGGTCTCCGGCCGGCGGGCCGTCGCGTAGACCTTGCGGGCGCCCCGTTCCAGCAGGCGCTGGGCGAAGGCACGCCCCAGGCCGCGGTTGGCTCCGGTGACAAGGGCAACTGAGTTGTTGATGTCCATGCCCGGTACGCTAAAACCTTACGCTGACGTCAGAGGCAAGTGCTGGTCTTCAGGACCGGGGTGAAAGGGATCACCATGACCGCCGTCACAGAGGCCGCGACCGAGCGGCTGATCCGCATCGGCGAGGTGGCACGGGGCGCCGGCGTCTCGGTACGCGCCGTGCGCTACTACGAGCAGCAGGGGCTGCTCATCGCCGAGCGCAGCCCGTCCGGCCAGCGCCTCTACCGACAAGACGCCATCTCCCGGATTCGCTTCTTCCAGCAGATGTACGCCGCCGGCCTGACCAGCCGAAGGATCACAGAACTCCTTCCGTGCTGGGACTCCGGGCACACCGACGCCGAGCAACGAGCCATGCTGCGCGCCGAGCGCGACCGCATCCAGGCCAAGGTCGACGACCTGCAGGCTGCCCTGGACCGCCTCGACGAGGTCATCGCGATCACGGACGCGCACCCCTAGGAGGGCTTGGTCAGGTCCGCCCCGGTGTCGGCGAGGTCGCGGGCGGCCGCGACGATCGCCGACCTGGTGCGTTCGACGTCGCAACGGCTGTCGCCACCGCGTAAGCCTGGCTCACTGGCGACAGGAGGCCGGATAGGTTCCGCAACGGCACTGTTGATCGTGATACCGGGGAAGGCATCCCGTCCCCGGCAGACGCCGCTTGTAGCGTCCGTTGGCGAGGAGAACCCCCGGGCCGGCGGCTTGATTGGGTCCGTGAGTTTTGCTCACTGGCGAGCCTGCTGATGGGCTGGCCGGTATGACTGACCTCGGGCCCGTCGCCTGGCCGCCTACCCCGATCAGTACCGAGAGGCTCGTGCTGCGTGAGCCGGCGGCCCGGGATCGTGCGACGTTCATCGAGTTGCTCGCGTCGCCGGAGGTGCACACCTATCTCGGCGGCCCGCGCCCGCGTGACGAGCTTGAGCGCGAGATGCCCGAGGTGCCCGGGCGGTGGCCCGGGAGCTTTGTCGTTGATCTTGATGGGTCAATGATCGGCCAGATCCTGCTCAGGAGAGCACCGGAGCACCAGCCCCCGGCTGCCGAGGGCAGGGTTGATCTCGGCTATTTGTTTCTGCCGCGGGCATGGGGATTCGGATACGCCGCTGAGGCGTGTGCGGCGGCACTCGACTGGTTCGACGGCGTCCTTCCCGGCGAGCCGGTCGTGCTGGCCACCCAGACCGCCAACGCCGCCTCGATGCGGCTCGCGGCGAAGCTGAAGTTCACAGAGGTAGAGCGGTTCCACGCCTGGAACGCCGAGCAGTGGCTCGGCATGCGGCCCCCGGCCACGCCCTCAATTTGATCTGGTCACGCCCGGCTGATTCACCGATCCCGATCCCGATCACATCCACGACGCCGACCACTGTTACCTCCGCATCAAACGGCCAACCACCCGGCTGGATGCGCGGCAGGCATCACGCCGATGCCGCGCCGGATGCGTCCACGGGAGGCGGCAGGCGGGCGCAGGCGTTCACGCAGATCGGCGACGTACTCGGCGGGGCGGCGGCGAGCAGGCCGTTCAGGCGCAGCACTGCAGGATCAGGACGCTGCGTTGCTGAGGCGCCAGCGCCTTGGCGGCGTGCATGAGCAGCGCGCGGATGGCGTGCTGCTCTGCGTAGTCGCCGGTGGCTTGGTCCGGCAGGTATTTCGGTGGGCGGTTCTTCCAGTCTCCGGCGCGCCACCGCTGGGTGCGGGTATTGATCATGACACGCCGCAGGTAGGCGCCCAACAAGGCGGTCTGCAGCAGGTCTACGGGGGCTGCTCGAGTGCTTCTGTTGTGCCTGGGGCCTTGGTGGGTGGCGGGGCTGCGGTGAACCAGCGGGACCCTCCAGCACTCTCCGTCCGCGTGACACCCACCCGGTGGTCGGCCGGCCGCCGTACCTTGTTGTCGTTGATGGTCTGGGGTGCTGGCAGGTCCTCTTGGCCGGCCAGCTCTCCGGGCCAAGCCAACGCTGGTTGGCGGGGGAAAGGCTTTTGCCGTCGGTCCTGTTCGGGGTGCGGGGGAGAGTCTCCGGACGGGCCGGAGCGGAGCCCGCGCCAGTGCCCGATGCGTCCACGTCATCGAGTCCAGCGGCTTGCGAATGGAATGGCAGCCTGTTCCGTCACCCTGATCAAAGGCTGAAGTCCCGGGCGCAGAAGCGATGTTGAGACCTGACTGAAGAAAGCGCCTGTCGCTTGGCCTTCTCTCGGGGCTTGCGAGCGTCCGGACGATCGCGCCGTCTCCATGGGGGGAGACGGCCCGACAGGGGTGAGCCGTCCATGGCAGGAGGTGGCGTTATTCGCGGCCGAATTACGCAAACTCCGGGCGGAGGCCTGGAGTCCGACCTATCGGGAGATGGCGCCGCACAGGCCAGGGAGCGAGCACGCTGTCACAAGCGGCCGGCGGCGAGCGGCTGCCGACGCTGCCGGTCGCTCCGGCGTACGTGGCTGCGTGCTCCGGTGATACCGAACGAGTGGGAGGAGCGCTGGCGTGAAGTGGCTGCTGAATCGGCGTCAGAGCCGCGCGCAGGGCAGGAGAACGCTGAGCCGCCCTATCGGGGGCTTGCCCGCTTCGAACCCGATGACGCCGGCCTCTTCTACCTTTGATCTTGGCCAGTGCTTCGGCCTTTAAGCCGGATGGTGAAGGCCATCTCACAATAGGTGTGACCCGCACTGAAGCGCGGACCAGTACTGTTTACCTCAATCCACGGGGCGTTTTTGCCGCTCGATGTACTGCTGTACGACGGTCAGGGGCGCCCCGCCGCAGCTTCCGGCGAAGTAGGAGCCGGACCAGAAGTGCCCGCCCCACAGGTACGTCCGTTCTAGTGGTCGTCGCAACACCCCAGTTCTGGGGATGCGATGGCGTTCGAAGCTCGGAGAGACCGTAGGCCGCAGGGGCGCAAGAAGCTCCACGCCGAGCGGGAGGAATACTTCCGGCTCGTGCAACAGGGCTACAGCAGTGCAGAGGCGGCCAAGCGTGGGGGTGTGCACGTGGCCGGCGGCGACGCGGGCCGCTCGCGGGTGGCGCAACGGCCGCCTGCTCAACAGCGGCAGGATCGAGCCGCCCGTTCGTTCGCAACGGGCGGCCGTCCCCGTTTCCTCCGGCCGGTACCTCGGTGAACACGAGCGCATCCACATCGCCGACCGGCTGCGGGAGAAGGCATCCATCCGCACGATCGCCGCCGAGCTGGGCCGCAGTCCCTCGACCATCAGCCGCGAGATACGCCGAAACGGTGCGCTCTGGCACGGCGCCGAGTGGACCTACCGGCCCTACGCGGCTCAGTTCCGCGCCGATGCCCGCTGGCCTCGCCCCAAAGCCGGGAAGATCAGCCGGTGCCCGCGGCTGCGGGACTACATTCAAGAGCGTCTGGAACGGCGCTGGAGCCCGGAGCAGATAACCCACCAGCTCCGCCGGGACTTCCCCGACGATCCGGAGATGCGAGTGGCGCACGAGACGGTCTACCAGGCCCTCTACGTCCAAGGCCGTGGAGAACTCCGTCGCGAACTCACCAAGGCCCTCCGGACCGGACGGACCCGCGGGCGTCCCCACCGCCAGGCATACAAGCGGCAGCCCCGGTTCACCGCCCCCATGGTGATGATCAGCGACCGGCCCGCCGAAGCGGCTGACCGTGCCGTCCCCGGCCACTGGGAAGGCGACTGCATCGTCGGCGCCGGTCACCGTTCCGCCGTCGGCACACTCGTCGAGCGCACGACCCGCTTCACCATGCTGGTACACCTGCCCAACGGGCACCGGGCAGAGCACTTCCACCAGGCACTCACCACCACCATCAGCCAGCTTCCGCCCCATCTGCGACGGTCACTGACCTGGGACCAGGGCAACGAGATGGCAGGCCACCAGCTCTTCTCCGTCGCCGCGGACATGCCGGTCTACCCGCAAGACGCTCGGCTGGGAAACCCCAGCCGAGCGTCTGTCTAAACTGCTCGCGGCTTGATCAACTCCTCGCGGAGCTGCAACGCCCCCTACAGCGGATCCCTCCGCCGAAGGCCGGGCCGGCGAGCGGTTCGTTCGGTGCTCCCCGGCCCGCCCGCGAGGCCCCCTCCGTGAACGCCCCGGCGTTAAGACGTCATCTCATTTGGTGAGTCTCCGGTAGCAGATGAGGGTGCAGGCGATGCTGGTGAAGGCCAGGAAGTGCTCGGCTTTGCGCTCGTAGCGGCGGTGCAGTCGGCGGCATCCGGCGAG